>NZ_CP019630.1:5834464-6149397 GCF_001999245.1 Roseibium algicola
CAGTGATTGGCAAGCCAGTCACGCACGCGCGCTTCCAGGCCTTCGGTCACATCGTCCTCGCCGTATTCTTCAATCGCTTCGGACAGGAAAGCGAGTACCAGAAGGGTCTTTGCCTCGTCTTCCGGAATGCCACGGGCACGAAGGTAGAAGAGCAGGTCTTCATCTATCTGTCCGCTGGTCGCACCATGGGCACATAATACGTCGTCCGCAAAAATCTCCAGCTCTGGCTTGTTCGCCATTTCCGCATCCTCGGAAAGGAGCAGAGCCTGGGTCATCATCTCGCCATCGGTTTTCTGCGCATGCTGGGCAACGTTGATGCGACCCTGGTAGACACCCCTGGCCTCGCCGTCCAGCACGGTCTTGAAGAACTCGCGGCTGTTGCAGTGTGGCACAGCATGATCGACGATCAGCGTCTGATCAGCCAGCGATTTACCGCCAGCCATGGTCACGCCGTAGATCTTCGCTTCGGAGTTTTCACCGGTAAAGTTGATGAATTGCTGGTTGCGCGTGAACTGCGGTCCAGCGATGAAGCCAAGCGATTTCAGCTCGGTTTCAGCGCCAAGCGTTGCGATTGTCGTAAACAGCTGCGCGGCGTCCGTCTTGCCGACGATCAATCGCGTGGCAGCAAGCGCTGCCTTGTCGGCGAGATCGTAGTCAAACACCGTGTTCAGTTCGCCTTCACCGGTATCTCCGACAAAGGTTTCCAGAAGACGTAATTTTGCGCCTTCGCCAAGTTCGATGCGGTTGCGGACGGCCTGCGCGCCCGTGGAAGTCGCCACCTGAACCAGCTCGACCGGCTTGGACACTTCCACGCCCGCCGCGACTGTCATGACGACGCCGCCTTGGAGGAAGGCAGTGTTCAAGGCAACGACACCGTCGGACGGTCCCGTCTTTGGCGACGCAATCAGCTGGGTGCCTGTTTCGCCGGCAAGAGCATCGGCAACGTTTGTCAGGGTTACACCTTCGCCTGCGAGCGCTTCCACGTCGGAAAGCGCGGCAAGATAGGACCCATTGGCAACGACGATGCGGTACCGGTCGAGATCTCCGAAACCGTCCTGTGTCTCGATCAGGCTTCTGGCCGCGGCTTCATCAGCCGATCCTGCAAGCGGGGCTGCTGACTTCATGTAGGCGCGCAGGTCGGAATACTTGTATTCCTCTACCCGGCGATGCGGCAGTCCACGGTCCCGAATCTGGCCGAGCGCCGCTTCGCGCAGAGCCTTGACGGCAACCGAGCCGGCCAAACCGTCTTTCGCGTTGTCGAAACGCTCCAGCAGGTCGCTTTCCGCCTGGGTGTGTTTGATGGGTGCGCTGGCGTTCATATCGCTTTGCTCCCTCAGGCGGCCGTGTCGATGTAGTCGGCGTAACCGTTCTTTTCCAGCTCCAGCGCCAAGTCCTTGTCGCCGGTCTTGACGATGCGGCCCTTGGACAGAACGTGGACGACATCCGGAACGATGTGGTCGAGCAGACGCTGATAGTGGGTGATCACCACCATGGCGCGATCGGGACCGCGCAGCTTGTTCACGCCTTCAGAAACGATCCTGAGCGCGTCGATGTCGAGGCCGGAATCGGTCTCGTCGAGAACGCAGAGTTTCGGTTCAAGCAAGGACATCTGCAGAATTTCCGCACGCTTCTTCTCGCCACCGGAGAAGCCCACATTAAGCGGGCGCTTCAGCATGTCCATGGAGACGTTCAGGTGGCCGGCAGCCTCCTTGACGCGCTTCATGAAGTCCGGGATCGACAGCGTGTCCTCACCGCGCGCCTTGCGCTGTGCGTTCATCGCCGTCTTGAGGAATTCCATGGTGGCAACACCTGGAATCTCGATCGGGTACTGGAACGCCAGGAACAGGCCCGCAGCAGCGCGCTCATCCGGCTCCATCTCAAGAAGGTTCTCTCCGTTGAACAGGATCTCGCCGTCGGTAACCTCGTAGTCGTCCTTGCCGGCCAGGATGTAGGACAGCGTCGACTTGCCGGAACCGTTCGGGCCCATGATGGCGTGTACTTCGCCTGCATTGATGGTCAGATCGATGCCGCGCAGGATCTCTGTTTCGTCTTCCGCAATGCGGGCATGCAGGTTTTTGATCTCAAGCATTGAGATTGTTCCTCGTATTTCGGCGGGCATTCAAGGCCCAAATCAATTCGTAACTTTGCAGGCCCTCTAGCCCACGGATCCTTCCAGGCTGATCGAGATCAGCTTCTGTGCCTCGACGGCGAATTCCATCGGCAGCTGCTGGATGACGTCCTTGACGAAACCGTTGACGATCAGCGCCACGGCTTCTTCTTCGGAAAGGCCGCGCTGCAGGCAATAGAACATCTGGTCGTCCGAGATCTTCGAGGTGGTCGCCTCGTGTTCGAACTGGGCCGAGGCATTCTTGCTCTCGATGTAAGGCACGGTGTGAGCACCGCAGTCCTGGCCAATCAACAGTGAGTCACACTGGGTGAAGTTGCGTGCATTCGAGGCCTTTCGGTGAGCGGAAACCAGGCCACGATAAGTGTTCTGGGACTTGCCTGCGGAAATGCCCTTGGAAATGATCCGGCTGGAAGAATTCTTGCCCAGGTGGATCATCTTTGTGCCGCTGTCGACCTGCTGGTAGCCGTTGGAAACCGCGATCGAATAGAACTCACCACGCGAATTTTCGCCGCGCAGGATGCAGGACGGGTATTTCCAGGTAATCGCTGATCCGGTCTCGACCTGCGTCCAGGAGATCTTGGAATTCTTGCCGCGGCAATCGCCACGCTTCGTGACGAAATTATAGATGCCGCCCTTGCCGTCCTTGTCGCCCGGGAACCAGTTCTGGACGGTGGAGTATTTGATCTCCGCATCATCCAGGGCCACCAGTTCAACGACAGCGGCATGAAGCTGGTTCTCGTCGCGCTGAGGTGCCGTACAGCCTTCCAGGTAGGACACGTAGGCGCCCTTCTCGGCAATGATCAGCGTGCGCTCGAACTGACCGGTATTCTGTTCGTTGATACGGAAATAGGTCGACAGTTCCATTGGGCAGCGAACGCCTTCAGGCACATAGACAAAGGATCCATCCGAAAAGACGGCCGAGTTCAGCGTCGCGTAGTAGTTGTCGGTCACCGGAACGACGGAACCGAGATACTTCTTCACCAGATCCGGATATTCGCGCAGTGCTTCGGAAATGGAGCAGAAGATGACGCCGGCTTTCTTCAGCTCTTCCTTGAACGTGGTCACGACGGAAACGGAATCGAACACAGCATCGACCGCAACCCGGTTCTTCGGCTCGACACCGGCCAGGATTTCCTGCTCGCGCAGCGGAATACCGAGCTTTTCGTAGGTCGCCAGCAGTTCCGGATCGACTTCGTCCAGGCTTTTCGGGCCTTCGACGGATTTCGGGGACGCCCAGTAATAGAGGTCGTCGAGATCAATCTTCGGGTAGGAAACGCGCGCCCAGGTCGGCTCTTCCATCTGCTGAAAGCGGCGGAGCGCATCAAGGCGCCATTCGGTCATCCACTCCGGCTCGTTCTTTTTAGCCGACAGAAAGCGAACGGTTTCCTCGGACAGGCCTTTGGCGCCTTTTTCCGACTCGATATCGGTCACAAAGCCGTATTTATACTGGTCGACATCGATGGCTTTCACCGTATCGATGGTTTCCTGTACAGCTGGCATGTCTTGCCTCCATTCAACAGGCCTCGTGCCTGCTTTTGTTATTTCCTGCAGGGACCTTGTCACCTGCGCCATGTCTGGCAGCGAAGCTGCCTAAATCTTGTCGTCAAGCCGCCTGATGACGTGCTTGCGGATTGAGCCTGCCGACGATTTTCGGCCACAGCTCAAGGAACCTGTCGATATCGGCGCCGCTGGTATTCCACCCCATGCTGATACGCAAGGCGCAGCGGGCAAGATCTTCCGGAACGCCCATGGCTGTCAGCACATGAGACACGGACACCTTGCCGGAAGAACAGGCTGAACCGGATGAGACCGAGATATGGTCGAGATCGAAGGCGATCAGCGCGGTTTCTGCCGGAATGCCCGGAACGGCAAAGCAACAGGTGTTGGACAGTCTTTCAGCCTTGTCGCCAAAAATAACTGTCGAAGGACAAATCGCGCACAGCCCGGCTTCGAGCTTCGCCTTCATATCGCTCAGATGGCGCGTATCGGCCGATTCTTCAAGAGCGGCCTTGCTGGCAATGCCGAAGCCGGCGATTGCCGAAACGTTTTCCGTTCCGCCGCGGCGCCAGTTTTCCTGACCACCCCCAACCATGAGTGGCGCAGGTACACGGGCCGTTGAACGCACCACAACCGCGCCAATGCCTTGCGGACCACCGAACTTGTGAGCAGACAGCGTCAGGACATCTGCCTTCCAGCTTTCCAGATCGATCGGCATCCGGCCGGCAGCCTGAACCGCGTCGACGTGAAAGAAGTGGCCGTGTCTTTCGGCAATGGCACCGATTTCGGCCAGAGGCTGGATGACACCGGTTTCATTGTTGGCAGCCATCACGGAAATGAGGCTTGGCCCGGCGTCCTTGACAGCCAGTTCGAGGGCACCGAGCTCAACACGGCCATCGCTGTCGACAGGTATGACCACTTGATCGGAAACCGCAAAGCGTCCGCCAGTCATCACGGAAGGATGCTCGATAGCGCTCCTGAACAACTTGTCGAGGTAAACGGGCGCTCCCTGGTCTTGCCAGGCCGGTGATAGCGCCGTCATGTTCGCTTCCGTTCCGCCGGACACAAATGTCACTGCACGGTTCCTGGCGTTGCAAAGACGGGCGACCTGTTCGCGTGCAGTTTCAATGCGTCCACGCGCCTTGCGGCCGTGAGCATGAACGGAGGATGCGTTGCCTGCATCATTCAGCACCTCGACCATGACCTCACGCGCGGTTTCGCGCAAAGGCGCGCCGGCGTTGTGGTCCAGATAGATCGGGGCTGACTGCTGCTGCATAGCGCCTCTTACGCTTGAACTCGAGTTTCGCAAAGAATCGAATTTTCGCTTTACTATCAGCTACATGTGCGAAAAACCTTGAATTTTTCCGCCATGATGACGATAACTGCCCCCAACCGGTCGAACCGAGCATCGTCTGCCTGTTGAGGGATGGTGCGAACTTTCGAATAATTCTAAACAGGGTTCTAGAAACTCGGAGACAAAGAGTCAAGTTTAGACTTACGGGAAACCACGTATCGTGAGCCCAAATTACCGCGCGATCTTCTTCTGCGCGACAAAATGACAAGGACATAGCGTTTCATGCCTGAGGTGATCTTCAACGGTCCCGCCGGCCGGCTTGAGGGCCGGTTCCATCCCGCCAGAAAACGCAACGCGCCCATTGCCCTGGTTCTGCATCTGCATCCGCAATTCGGCGGCACGATGAACAACCAGATCGTCTACCAGATGTACTATATGTTCGCCCGGCGCGGATTTGCAGTGCTGCGTTTCAACTTCCGCGGCGTCGGCCGGTCGCAAGGCTCCTTCGACCATGGCCAGGGCGAACTGTCCGATGCAGCGGCGGCTCTCGACTGGGTGCAGACCGTACACACCGACGCCCGCGCCTGCTGGATTGCCGGTTTCTCGTTCGGTGCCTGGATCGGCATGCAGTTGCTGATGCGCCGCCCTGAAGTCGAAGGCTTCATCTCGGTCGCCCCACCGGCAAACCTGCACGACTTCTCGTTCCTGGCCCCCTGCCCGTCCTCCGGCCTGATCATTCATGGTGATAACGACAAGGTCGTTCCGCAGAAGGATGTGCAGACGCTAGTCGATAAGCTGAAAACCCAGAAGGGCATCGTGATCGATCACGAAACCATTCCGGGAGCCAACCATTTCTTCGAAAACGATATGGACGAGCTCATGCAGCGTTGCGGCACCTATGTGGATGGGCGGCTTGGGCTGACGCCATCCGATTACGTCGACATCGACTGACACGACACCGAAGCCCGCCACCCGGCGGGCTTTTCATTTGTCCGAACGCCTGCAGTTCTCATGCCCGCCTCAACAGACAGTCTCGTCATCCGCTCAGCAAAGTCCGAAGATTTCCAGGGACTTTGCGCGCTCTATGCCCAACTGATTTCCAACGACATTGCCGCTGATGATGATTTTCGCCTCGAAACTTTTCACCAGATCCTGACGCAACAAGGTGTCGATTTGCTTGTCGGAGAACTGGCAGGCACATTGGTTGCGACCTGCATGTTGATTGTCGTGCCTAATCTGACGCGTGGCTGCGCACCATTCGCCCTTGTTGAAAATGTCGTTACACATGCCGACTGGCGGGGCAGCGGAATTGGAAAGGCACTACTTCGTGTTGCCACCGACAAGGCGTTTTCGGCCGGATGTTTCAAGGTGATGTTGCTGTCGGGTTCAGCCAACAAGGACGCTCATCGGTTCTACGAGAACCTCGGGTTCACCACCTCCAAGACTGGCTTTGAATTGCGCGCTCCAGGGTACCCTGCACGCAATTGAGAGCAACCGCCAAGTCCCTGTAACAATTAGCAGACTGGACAGACCGGTATTTGCCTGCCTTGATTTCCCAGATTGAGAACCGGGAGGCGTGAACACGATGGCCGGCTATTTCGGGACAGAACAGCAAATCAAGCTCCAGCAACGAGCGGAAGAACGTTACGGCTGGACCATGAAGACGCCCGGAGCCTGCTGCAATGTACGCACGCTCGGTACGGACGACCCTGATGCCCTGGGGCTCGACACCATCTTCGAAGTACTGGCAGAAGATGGCGTGTTCGGGTTTCGTCTGCTTGAGAAAGCCCGTCAGCCCGACCTGGAAAACGCTCTGACAGAAAACGGCTACCGGCTGGACACCTGGGATGTCTTCGTGGGCGACACAAATGCGATCCGCGACGCAACAAGGCCGACCCTTTCAACCGCCCTTCCAGGCGGCATTCGCGCATTTTCAGAGCTTGACGGCGCAGAGGGTCCGCTGACGCGTTCGTTCCAGGAATTCATGGCAGCGGCTGGAATCGCTCCGTTCTCAGGATCGTTCCTGAATGGCGATCATGGTGCGGTTGTTTCCGTCGGCTTGATGGATGACGCAGGTTGCCTTGCCGCTTGTGCCCACGCCTATCTGCCGCACAATCATCACAGCCCCTATCACAATTATGCCTGGGGTGGTCTCGTTGCCGTTGCGCCTGAACATCGCGGTAAAGGGCTCGGCACTTACGTCAATGCGCTGATGGCGGACGCAGCACTGACACGACTTTCAGCGACACATGTCTATGAACTGGTCGCGGCAACGAACACAACATCACGCCGAATGGTCGAAGGTTGCGGGCTGTCTTTGTCGCAAGAACTCTATTCCGCGCTCGCGACAAGGGGGGCTGAACGGTTTACGCGATAAGACCCAAAGCCGTTTTCCGACTTCTGCCTACCCCTGGAAGGGTTTCGGACGCGGCACGCCTGGACCAGTATCCAGGCCGTCGTCAGGTCCAGCCAATGGGTCTTCGCCCTCTGCAACGGTGCCTTTAATCGGAGGACCGGCATAATCTTCTGGCGGCGGAACGCTAGAGGCAAGTTTACAATCGGTCAGCCAGATATCGTACACGGGGTGCTCAACCGCGTGGAGGCCCGGGCTGGCTGCAAACATCCAGCCGGAATATATCCGCCGCACTTCGTTGTTGAGCGTGATTTCATCGACCTGAACAAAACCGGTCGTGAGAGGCGATTCTGTCTGAGGGCGCGTGTGACAGACCCTTGGCGTGACCTGCAGCGCACCGAACTGGACGGTTTCACCAATGTAAACATCGAAGGAGATGATACGTCCGGTGATCTTGTCGAGGCCCGAAAAGACGGCGACCGGGTTTTCGATCTTTTGAGCGTGTGCAGAAACCAGGGGCATGACCATCGCCATCGCCGCGATTCCAAGGCCTGCGCCCAGGCGATTTACCGCTTTCATCGTGTCAAACTGGTCCGCCATCAGCTTCAATTCGATTCCTCAGGTGCTAAGCATACGTGTGTTCTTTTATGCGGCGCTAGCACCGAATTGCGGCCCGGAAAAGACAAAGCTCGTTCCGGGCCGAGAAATGATCTAGCCGATTTCCGCCAGACGACCGAGCGCCGTCTGGACCTTCTCCAGCTTTTCCTTGGATTCGGCAACTTTTTCGCGTTCGCCGTCAACAACCTCTTCGGGGGCCTTGGCAACGAATGCCGGGTTGGAAAGCTTCTTCTCGATCTTCGAGATCTCACCTTCCAGCTTGCCGGCTTCCTTCTGAAGTCGGGTCTTTTCTGCACCAAGGTCGATGACCCCGGCGAGTGGCAGACAGACCGTGGCTTCGCCAACAATAATCTGGGCCGCTCCGGAGGGAGCTGCATCAGCCAGGGAAACGGTCTCTGCCCTTGCCAGACGAAGAATGGCAGATTCGTGGGTCTTGAGCCGAGCCTTGGTCTGTTCGCTGGCCCCTGTGACGACCACGGAGACCTTCGCACCTGCCGGAATGTTCATTTCCGCGCGAACCGATCTGATTTCGGAAATCAGATCCACGAGCCAGTTGATCTCACCAGCCGCAGCCTCATCGGAAACCTTGGGCTCCGGCCAGGCAGTCAGCATCAGCAAGCCATCATGCGCGTTGCCTTCGTTTCCGAGACGCTCCCACAGTTCTTCCGTCAGGAACGGCATGATCGGATGCAGGACCTTCAAGATTTCGTCCAACGCCCATGCTGCCGTTGCCCGGGTTTCAGCCTTGGCAGCTTCATCATCACCGTTGAAGATCGGCTTTGCGAGTTCCAGGTACCAGTCGCAGAACGTGTTCCAGGTGAACCGATAGGCAGCACCGGATGCATCGTTGAACCGGAAGTCCTCGAGTGCCGTGGTCACCTCGGCGATACAGCGGCTTGCTTCCGTTGCGATCCAACGGTTGAGCGTGTGCTTGGTTGCTGCCGGGTCGAACCCTTCCATCCGGGCACAGCCGTTCATTTCGGCGAACCGGGCAGCGTTCCAGAGTTTGGTGGCAAAGCGCTGACCGCCTTCGGCTGCCTGGTCGGACATCCGAAGCATCCTGCGGGCCTGAACCTCCTGGCTCGCAAGCGCAAACCGGGTGGCATCGGCGCCGAAACGGCCGATCAGATCGAGAGGATCGATCACGTTTCCGGTCGACTTGGACATTTTCTTGCCCTTGCCGTCAACAACGATCGAGTTGAAGTAAACCGTGTGGAACGGCACTTCGTCCATGAAATGAATGCCCTGCATCATCATCCGGGCAACCCAGAAGAAGATGATGTCGAGACCCGTGATGAGCACGTCCGTCTTGTAGTAGCGCTCGAGTTCCGGCGTCTTGTGTGGCCAACCAAGCGTCGAAAACGGCCAGAGCGCCGAGGAGAACCACGTGTCCAGGACGTCCTCGTCGCGCGTCAGCGCCTTGCCGCCCGCCATTGCAACGGCCTCGTCCTCGGAATGCGCGCAGTATTCCTTGCCATCTTCATCATACCAGACAGGGATCTGATGGCCCCACCAGAGCTGGCGGGAAATACACCAGGGCTGAATGTCGTTGAGCCAGTTGAAATAGACCTTGTCGGCGTTGCCGGGAATAAGCTTGGTCGTGCCGTCCTGAACGGCTTTCAAGGCGGGAGCCGCCAGTGTCTTGGCATCGACAAACCATTGGTCCGTCAGCATAGGCTCAATGACGACCTTGGAGCGGTCTCCGAACGGCTGCATGATCTTCTTGGATTCAACCAGCGGCAACCGCTCCGGTGCTTCCGCGCCTTCCTCCAGCGGACGAACGACGGCCCGGCCAAGCGTGTTCCATTCAGGGGCCTGCCCCTTCATCCAGGCGACGTCCGGATGATCCGCCGGCGCCGTAACTGCCAGACCTTCCGCCGTGATCTGTTCGATAACGCGTTTGCGCGCCTCGAACCGGTCAAGTCCACGCAGATCGTCCGGAACGATGTTGATGAGATCGACCTCTTGAATGGTCATCTCTGCGCCATCGATGATCGCCTGGGCCTTGGCGGCCTCTTCGACATAAGGCGCACCATCGGCGCGCATCGCACCCTTGGTGTCCATCAAGCGGTACATCGGAATCTTGTTGCGCTGAGCGACACCATAGTCGTTGAAGTCATGTGCACCGGTGATCTTGACCGCCCCCGAGCCGAAATCCGGATCCGGATATTCGTCGGTGATGATCGGGATCAGACGACGATGTTCCTTCGGCCCGACCGGGATTTCGCAGAGTTTGCCGACTATTGGCTTGTAACGCTCATCGTCCGGATGAACGGCAACGGCACCGTCACCCAGCATGGTTTCCGGCCGCGTCGTGGCAATCGAAATATAGTCACGGGTCTCGCGAAGGGTGATGTTCCCCTCTTCGTCTTTCTCGACGTATTCATAGGTCGCGCCACCAGCAAGCGGGTAGCGGAAGTGCCACATGTGTCCATCGGTTTCGATGTTCTCGACCTCGAGATCCGAAATGGCTGTCTCCATCTTCGGATCCCAGTTGACGAGCCGCTTGGAC
This sequence comes from Roseibium algicola, assembly GCF_001999245.1. Taxonomy (NCBI): domain Bacteria; kingdom Pseudomonadati; phylum Pseudomonadota; class Alphaproteobacteria; order Hyphomicrobiales; family Stappiaceae; genus Roseibium; species Roseibium algicola. The sequence goes on from NZ_CP019630.1 coordinate 5,844,867, forward strand.
TTGTAGATCAGGCCCTCGTTGTAGAGGTCGACAAAAACCTTGCGGACGGCCTCCGACAGGCCTTCGTCCATGGTGAACCGCTCACGCGACCAGTCGCATGATGCGCCCAGACGCTTGAGCTGAGCGATAATCGCGCTGCCGACTTCTCCCTTGTAGCGCCATGCACGCTGTACGAATGCCTCGCGGCCGATCTCTGTGCGGCTCGGCTCGTTGCGTTCGGCCATCTGTCTTTCGACAGCGATCTGAAGCGCGATCCCCGCATGGTCGGTGCCCGGTTGCCAAAGGGTGTCGAAGCCCTGCATGCGCTTCCAGCGGATCAGGATGTCCTGGAGCGTGTTGTTGAGAGCATGCCCCATGTGCAGCGAACCGTTTACGTTCGGCGGCGGAATTACGATGGAAAAGGAGGCTGCACCCTCTTTGGCACCAGCTCCGGCCTTGAAGGCCTCCGCCTTTTCCCAGGTTTCGTAAATCCGCGGCTCAACGCTGGCCGCATCGTAGGTCTTATCCAGCATCAGGGTCACTCAATGGGAGAATGAATTTCGATTTTCGTGAAGCACCGTGTAAATCGGATGCGCTGCCGCAAGTCAACCGCCTATGCGGGGCAAACCTGCTGCCCGGTAGCGCTTTTGATAGGTGAAGTACCGGTCTGCCGATCAGAACTTGGGTTGAATGACGTTTGCTGCGATAAGCGGGTCATGACCGTTTCAATCCGTCCGCACCACCTGCTTTGCATGCTGACCTATCTGGGCAAAGGCTATACGCCGGCCTTTGTCCAAAATTACAGCACAATCGTTCAGCGCCTGAATGAAGGTGAACCAATTGAGCTGGTAGAAGGTCCAGACACTTTGTGCCAGCCAATGTTGGACGAACCGGGGTGCCATTGTCGAAATGAAAGCGTTCGCGACAGGGACCGGACAGCGGCCGCTGATATTGCACTGGCGCTCGGACGCCCTCTTGAAAAGGGCAATTCCATCGTTTTGGACCGACAGACCCTGTCTTTTCTGAGAGATGCGTTCGCTAACGGCTCAATCCGCAAGGCATGCCAAGGCTGTGAATGGCAGAATATGTGCTCAGCGATTGCCAGAAACGAATTCAGGGGATGCCATCTGACACCCCCTGACTGAAATCTTCGGACAAATCCGGCCTAGCGCCGGCGCGTCACGCGCTGAATTTCCTTTTGAACCATCTGCTCGACCATGCCAGGCAGGTTCTGGTCCAGCCACGCCTTCAGCATCGGCCGCAGCATTTCCTTGACCAGCTCCTCAACCGTCTGCGCCTGCGAGCCAACAAACATGTTCGACAGGTTGTCGAATGCCGCGTGAACGGCTTCACCGGTGTTCTGCGATGTCAGAGGGGCATCGTCCGCCACATTCGGCAAATCGTCAGGCACCGGCCGAGCGGCCATCACAGGCTCAGGGTCGAAGACAGGTTCCGGTTCGGGATCAAATTCAGGAGCAGGTGGAGCCGCGAAGGAAATGTCTCCTTCGTCGCCGTCCAGGTCCTCTGCCATTCCTTCGACAATGTCCATCGCATCATCGTCAGGAATCGCCAGTTCCTCGGTCAGCTCAAGAACGTCTTCGCCTTCGTCTTCTTCGGCATCCGCAGCCATGGCTGCAGCCATGTCATCCGCGTCGTCATCTTCTACCGGAAGGTCGTCTTCATCATCGTCGCTGCTCATGTCGAACAGCTTGTCGAGATCGTCCTGGGACATTTCGGAGGCATTGCCCATATCGTCCGCCGCCTCTTCTTCTACTGGTGTCTCTACGGGTTCGCTGCTGCCGCTTTCGCCGTCTTCGGCTCCCTGGGAGTCCTCATCGGATATGATTCGGCGGATCGACGCGAGGATTTCCTCCATCGACGGCTCATCAGCCTTCTTCGCCTGCGCCATGACTTCCCCCGTACTTACCGGCTACGCTCAGGAACAGTCTGTTCCATCAAAATGATTCGTTAACCGAAATTATGCGGGTCAATAAGAAACGCGCAAAGTGAACGCGCCCCGAAGCATCGCCTTATCCCCTTTTTAGTCGGGAATTACCGATCAAGGGTGGAATTCGGCCAGGCGTTTCACGTCATCCTTCGTAAATTTGTCAGGATGTTCAGCCGAATAACAAAAGCGGCTGAAGATCTTTCGACCGTCAGCCGCCATCGTGAAGAATATAAGTTACCAGTTTCTTACCGGCCATCTGGAGTGCGCAGACCAAACCACTGGTCCCGCACAGCCTCGTAATGCTGCTTCGGATTGTAGCGGGCAACGTTGAGGCCAAGTGATTCAGCGTCCAACCGGCCAATCGAAGCAACCAGCTGATATCCGCTGACAATCCGGTTGCGCTGCGCTGTTACGAGATTGGACTGCTGAATGACCAGTTCGCGCTGAGCGTCAAGAACGTCGAGCGTGGTGCGCTGACCGACGCGCTGCTCTTCAATAACGCCTTCCAGAGCCAGCTGCTGTGCTTCGACGGCGGCCTGGGCTGCAACGATGGAAGCTTCTGCCGCCTGGTAGTTACCCCAGGCGGAAATGACGTTGGCGCGAATCTGATCGCGCGCCACATCCAGCTGCAGACGGGTCTGGCCCAGTTCTTCCTTGGCCTGCCGCACACGCGACGACACGCCACCACCCTGGTAGAGCGGAATGCTGACGTTACCGAAGATCTGCGCATTGTCGCTGTAGTCGGTCGTTGCAGACGGGTTCCACGATCTGGAAATGCTGCCATCCAAGGTGACGGTCGGCAGAAGTTCACCTTCGATCGTCTTGGTGTTGAAAATGGCGGCATCGACAAGGTGTTGTGCCTGACGGATCAATGGCTGATGTGTTTCACTCAGCTGCATCGCCTCGTCAATGGACTTGGGAACGTAGCGGCTGATCGACGTATCGGCCGACAGGCTGCGTGCCTCAACGCCGATCACCTGACGGTAGATGGCGCGGCTTGTATTCAGGTTGGCCATCGCGGTGTTGAGGCTGGCGCGGGCTTCGGCAGCGCGGGCTTCCGCCTGGCTGACGTCCGTCCGGGTGCCCTCACCTACGTCGAACCGGTCACGTGCGGCTCTTACCTGTTCCTGAAGGAAGGCAAGGTCGCTGCGCTGAAGCGATACCAGAGCCGTATCCCTGATCACATCCACGTAGGACGTTGCCGCATCCAACAGCGTGTCCTGCTCCGTCGACATCAGGCTTTCACGCTGAGCACGCACTACAGCTTCTGCCTGACGGGTGGAATTGATCGTCCGGAAGCCACGGAACAGGGTCTGACTGATCGTCAGCGAGATCGACGCGTTGTTGCGATAGTCGATCGCCGAGTCGGCCCCGGCTGCGAGGCGTCCGGCCGCTGCGGATGCTGTAACGGTTGGCCGCCAGCCCGTCAGTGCCTGAGGCACATTCTCATCCACACCACGAAGCTGCGCACGCGCCGCGTTCAAGGTGGGATTGTTCGAATAGGCAAGCGCCAGCGATTCTCTGATGGTTTCAGCATCAGCGGGAGACAGGGAGGCACCGGTCAAGGCGGTGGCGGAAACGCCACCCAACAGGCCAATAGCAATGGTCAAAACTTTTAGAGTTGAACGACCAGACACCCCACACTCCTTCCGGGTCAACCTATTTGATCCTGTTGAGTAAACTGATGGGTGTTATTCTTCAACCGTTTGAGAGCGGATAATTGCGAATTTCCGCGAGTGCGGCTTAATGGCAACAAGTTATCGCTGCGTTAAGCCATTTCTCGGCTTTTAAAGCAAAAACCCGCCATCATTCGGCGGGTTTCTGTCAGTCCGGACCAAATTGATCACTCAGAAAACGAATTCGTCAGCCTTGTCGAAGCCAGGAAGCACGCTAACGGAGGCATTGAAACCGAATCGGCTGCTCACCGCAGAACCCGATTTCTGGTAGAGTTTGGCGACGCCAGCACCACCGCGTCCTTCAATCACTGCCAGACGTCCTGTTGGTTTCAGCTGGTCAGTCAGAGCCTTTGGCAGCACTTCGACGGCTCCGTCCACGAAAATGACGTCGTAAGGGCCTTCGGAAGAATAGCCTGCTGCCAGTGCACCTTCCACGACAACCGCATTTTCGATGCCGAGATCGACCAGAACCTCGGTTGCCGTCTTGGCAAGGTCCGGATTTTCCTCAAGAGCCACGACGGAAGCAGCAAGTTTGGAAACGACTGCAGCGCTGTAACCGGTGCCAGCTCCAATGACCAGAACGACATCGCCTTCCCGGATATCCGCCAGTTGAACCAGCTTTCCGAAAATATGCGGCTTCATCAGCATGCGGCCGGTTTCGACTGCTCCAATCGGCAGATCTTCGTCGATATAGGCAACGGCACGTTTGGATGCCGGAACGAAGCGCTCGCGCGGCACCACTTCCATTGCGTCCAGGATCCGGTGATCGGTCACATCGTTGGTGCGCAGCTGGTTATCCACCATCTTGCGGCGGGACTGATTAAAGTCCGTCATATCGGCCCTCACTTTGACATGCCGGATTACCGGCGCCTCTTGAGAAACGTTCATTAGCGATGCAAAGGCTGCCTGACAAGTATCCGCGCGAGCAGATCCTGCGATGGCACCCGGTTTCTGCCGAAAATAAGCAGCAACTCATGGCTTTCCTCAAATCGATAATCGGCAACGGTGGAAATGTGTACGACGTTGAAAACAGGGCTTGACCAAATCGCGCAACTGTTTGATAAGGCGCGGCACACCACCTAGGGGCCCTGTGGCGGAGTGGTGACGCAGCGGATTGCAAATCCGTGTACACCGGTTCGATTCCGGTCGGGGCCTCCAGACACTTTTTCAGATCATTGCATGTTTTCAGGCGTTCGTTGTCTTGAACGAAGCCGATGCTACATCTTTCCCTAGCGTCATGTTAGTTTCCGTCCAGAAGCCTTGAAAAAGGGGATGTGCCATGAAAACACCAGGTGGAAGTCCGCCAGCGCCAGGCAAACCGGCGCGAGTGATCACGACATCAACCATGAAACGCGTTGAACCGCCCCGACCGCGCAAGACACCGCACGCGGTTTCCGCCAGCGACAATACCGCGGCTCTTGTGGAAGCCTTGCGCCAGCGCATCAATGACCTGGAAAACCGAATAGCTGATCTGGAAAGCGTGATTTCGCTACAGAACCAGGATGTCATCATCAGTGCGCCGAAAAGCGTGCTCATCCAGGGCATGGACACTGTCGAGATCTCGGCCGGAAGCAAATTCAAGGTTTCTGCCAGCATGACCGAGACAAGCACTCCCATCGCCAGGTTTTCCGGCATTCTTGAGTGCGACATCGTCAAGGCGAACACGGTGATGGGTGCTGCCTATACACCTGGCGCGGGTAACATCTGGTAGTTTTTGGCAAGGATCCGGGTGTCGATCATTTCTCAGGTGCTCCATCCGCATTTATCCTGCCTTGACCGAACGCTGTAACAGCACGGAAGCTGCCCAACATGAAGGAACCGAGTTTCAGCATTGGCGTCGAGGAAGAATATCTCCTCGTCGACAGATCGACCCGCATGTTGGCGAGTTCGCCACCACCGGAACTGTTCAAGGCCTGCGAAACCGCCCTTGAAGGACGAGTCAGTCCTGAATTTCTGAAATGTCAGATCGAGGTCGGAACACCGGTATGCTCCAGTCTGCAGGAGGTACGCACGGAACTCGGCTATTTCCGCAAGACCATTGCGCGCGAGGCGGCAATGTTCGACCTGGCGCCGATTGCGTCTTCAACCCACCCGTTCGCCGACTGGACGGACCAGCCGCACACAGACAAGGAACGTTACAACGAGATCGCCAGGACCATGCAGCTCGTGGTCAAGCGCATGGTGATCTGCGGAATGCATGTTCATGTCGGTATTGAAGACGAAGAACTGCGCATCGAGCTGTTCAATCAGCTCGCCTATTTCCTGCCGCACCTGCTCGCACTCAGCACTTCATCCCCGTTCTGGCGTGGTCGGAACACCGGCCTGAAGTCCTATCGTCTATCGGTTTTCAACGAAATGCCGCGGACCGGCCTGCCACCCGGATTCGACAGTTACTTCGACTATCGGCACACGGTCGACATTCTCGTTCGCGCCGGTGTCATCGAAGATGCCACCAAGATCTGGTGGGACCTGCGCCCCTCCGACCGGTTTCCGACACTGGAAATGCGCATTACCGATGTCTGTCCGTTGCTTGACGACGCCGTCGCCATAGCAGCGACTTTCAGATGCCTGTGCCGCATGCTTTACCGCTTGCGCCGCGCCAATCAGGGTTGGCGGCAATATTCACGGTTTCTCCTGGCGGAAAATCGCTGGCAGGCACAACGACACGGCACAAATGCACAACTGATCGATTTCGGCCGCAACAAAACGGCAGCCTTTCCGGACATGATCGAGGAACTGATTGAACTCATTCTTCCGGACGCAGTTCATTTTGACTGCGTGTCCGACGTGAGCCATTTGAGGGAGATCGCCGCCAGAGGCACCTCCGCGGAACGCCAGCTGGAACTGGCTGGTGATATTCCTGAAGACGGTCACCTGCGCCAGGACATTCTCGACAGGATTGTCGACCAGTTGATTTCCGAGACCCAACGAGGGCTTTGATCAATCCAATCGTGGGTCGGCTCTCGCCACGATCAACCGGGTTGTCTTGGCGGCGTTCCGTGGGCGCCTGTGTGAAAAAACTCGGTCGAACCGGTCAGCACAAAGGCAAATTCGTCGATCTCCTCTATCACCGCGGCGGCAGAGCGTGACAGCCCGGACCTTGGGCGCATGCCGCGCTGCGCCTTGATCAAGGCCTGCCGCGCCAGCGCAAGCTGAGCCAGCAGGGCGTCGCGTTCCACGTCCTGCAATGGTGAATGGTGGCTGGTCTTTGCCATCAGGGCGTCCTTCGGTGCACATTGTTCTTCTTTTGTTCTTTTTTCTGCACTTTGACGGATCTGTCAATGCGCCCAAAGTTGCGTCGCTTTACGCCGTACCCGCCTCCCTTGCACCCTAATGACAGAAGTGTAGTACCGAACCCTGATAAATGTTTGAAAAGGCAGGCAACATGCGCATAACAGCTTTTGGGACAGGACGAACCAAAGCGCAGGACGTTCTTGCGGCAACGCATGTCGGGAACCGTCTGTACTTTTGGCCTTCCTACCGGCTAGATGAGTGACGAAAGGCAGATCGGCCGACCTGCCAACTGCAAGAGGCATTTTCATGGAACACGGCGGGGATTTGACCCTTGCGATTGAGCGCTTTGGCGGAACGCATGACGACTGGCTGGATTTATCAACCGGGATAAATCCATACAGCTATCCCGTGCCTGACGACCTGCCGCTGTCCACCTGGACCAGCCTGCCGGCACGCGGCGCCGAAGAACACCTGATTGCAGCTGCTCGCCAAGCTTATCGCATTCCCGACAATCTCGCTGTCTGTGCAGCGCCTGGAACACAGGTCCTGCTGTCGCTTCTACCGACCATCCTTCCTGAAGGGCCGGTCGTTCTCGCCTCGCCCACCTATACCAGCCACAGGGATGCCTGGACGCGGGAAAGCCGAGCACCTATCGAAGTATCCAGCGTCTACTCCCTGCCCGCTGATGCAAAGATCGTGGTTCTGGTCAATCCGAACAATCCGGACGGACGTCTGATAGATGTCAAAAGCTTGATCGAAATCGCGCGGACACTGAGCGCACGCGGCGGTTATCTGGTGGTGGACGAAGCCTTTGCCGATGTCGTACCGGGCGCGACCTTGCTGCCGCACATCGGAACCGAAAACGTTGTCGTTTTGCGGTCCTTTGGAAAGTTCTTCGGTCTTGCGGGACTGCGGATCGGCTTTCTTGCAGGCGAAAAAACCGCCATTTCCAGAATGTCCGGCCTGTTGGACAGCTGGAGCCTCAGCGGACCGGCGCTGGAAATCGGGGCCAGGGCACTGCGTGACAGCACCTGGCAGGATCGGACAACCAGGCTGTTGATCGAAGACATGGCGGACCTGACAGTCGCGCTTTCCGAGGCAGGTCTCAGTGTCTTCGGCGGCACCCCTCTCTATGCGCTTGCCGGTCTGCGCAATCCCAAGGGCCTGCATGAGGCCCTTGCCCGCAGAAGGATCTGGACGCGGATCTTCGACTACGCACCAACCTGGATCCGCTTTGGCCTTCCAGGAGGACCGGAAAATCTCAAACGTCTGACAGACGCTCTTGCAGAAGCGCTAAAAGAGGTCTGACGGACCGGGATGCTGCTTTACGACCACGCTCTCTGGCTGCTTCTCGCCGCGCTGTTGCTGGACGCCCTGATCGGTGATCCCGACTGGATGTGGCAACGCGTGCCGCATCCGGTTGTCTGGATCGGCAAGTTGATCGGCCTGTTTGACCGGCATTTCAACAAAACGGAATTCGCACCGGCGACACGCAAGCTTGGCGGCGTGCTGACACTCCTGGCGCTGCTTGCCGGCGCCGGACTTGCCGGTGTCGTCATTGAGGCAGTTGCGAAGTGGTTGCCATATGGCAGGGTGCTTGAGGCCGTCGTAGCTGCGGTGTTTATCGCTCAAAACAGTCTTTACCGTCACGTGGCAGCCGTGCGTGATGGCCTGTTGAAGGACGGGTTGGAAGGTGGCCGCAAGGCGGTTTCCATGATTGTCGGACGTGACCCGAACCGGCTGGACGAAGCCGGTGTCTCGCGGGCAGCCATCGAATCCTGCGCCGAGAATTATTCCGACGGTATCGTGGCGCCGGTCTTCTGGTTCGCCGTGCTCGGCCTGCCCGGATTGATCGTCTACAAGGCGGTGAATACAGCCGACAGCATGATCGGCCACAAGAACGAGGTTTATGCAGACTTTGGGTGGGCGGCTGCCCGTTTCGACGATCTGGTCAACCTGCCCGCCTCGCGCCTGGCAGGGCTGTTTATCGCCCTGTGTGCGCCCTTGTCCCGGGGCTCGGTCCGAAAGAGCATTGCCTGTATTCTGGACGACGCCCGCAAGCACCGCTCGCCAAATGCCGGTTGGCCGGAGGCGGCCATGGCAGGCGCATTGAACCTGGCTCTTGCAGGACCGCGGATCTATCCGGGTTACACCGTCAATGACCGGTATCTGAATGCGAGTGGACGAAAGGATGCGAGGGCAGAAGATATTTCGCGCGCCTTGAGGATCCTCATTGGCTGCTACGCACTCGAGGCGTTGCTGATTGCAGGTCTGGCGCTATTGCTGGCCTTCTAGGTCAGGCGTTTTAAGCAGCGCCGCGTGCGATCTTCAGGATGGCCTCCACATCGAGGACGCTGTCCAGATGCCCTGCAAGATCATCCAGAATCCGGTCGATGTCCTGATCGTAGCTGAGGTCGGAGCGGACACCGAAGGCATTCAGGTAAGCCGTCCGGAACGCATCGTCGGTGAACAGGCCGTGAATGTAGGTTCCGTACACTCGGCCATCCGCTGAGACCGCACCATCGGACCGACCATCATCAAGGCGCATCATGGGATTGGTACAGTCTGGCCCGGACGTTCGGCCAACATGAATTTCGTAGCCGGAGACAGGGGCTCCGCTGGCAACATGGGTCGCGCGTGCGGCAACGGTCGATTTATCTGCCGTCAGGATGGTCTCGACATCCAGATATCCCAGGCCTTCGACCGTTCCGGGGGATCCCTCGATACCGTCCGGATCCGAGATGACCTTGCCCAGCATCTGATATCCACCGCAGACGCCCAGGATGTGCCCGCCCCGCCGGTGGTGTGCCTTGAGATCTATGTCCCAACCCTGTCTGCGGAAAAAGGCGAGATCACCAACAGTGGACTTCGACCCGGGCAACAGCACGACATCGGCGTCTCCCGGCAAAGGGGTGCCGGGTTGAACAAGCTCAAGCGTTACACCCGGTTCAAGCCGGAGCGGATCCAGGTCGTCGAAGTTCGCGATCCGCGAGATCACGGGAACAACGATCTTGAGCCCCCCGTCACCAAATCCGTCCGCCAGACCGAGCGCATCTTCTGCCGGAAGTTTCGCAGCATCCGCAAACCACGGGACCACACCGAGACCTTGCCATCCGGTGCGCTGCTCGATTTCTCGCAAGCCTTCGTCGAACAGGCTCGGGTCTCCCCGAAACCGGTTGATGAAGAAGCCCTTGATGCGCTGCCGTTCCTTTTCTTCCAGCACAGCACAAGTTCCGACGACTGATGCAATAACCCCGCCGCGATCTATGTCCGCACACAGGATCACTGGCAGATCCGCCGCCTCGGCAAATCCCATGTTGGCGATGTCTCCAGAGCGGAGATTGATTTCCGCAGGGCTTCCTGCTCCCTCGACAATCACCAGATCAACACCTGAGGCGTTTATCGAAAAACTCTCCATAACCTTTGGTAATAATTCAGCTTTCTGCTTTCCATATTCGCGCGCCCGCATCGTGCCATGTCGCTTGCCCTGCACGATTACCTGAGCACCGGTGTCGGTTTCGGGCTTCAACAGAACGGGGTTCATGTGAACACTCAACGGAACGCGGCAGCCCATGGCCTGAAGCGCCTGGGCCCTGCCGATTTCGCCGCCGTCGGCTGTTACGGCAGCGTTGTTTGACATGTTCTGCGGCTTGAAGGGGCGAACGTTCAGGCCGCGGTTGGCAAAGAGACGACACAGACCGGCGACGATCAGGCTTTTGCCAACATTCGAGCCTGTGCCCTGAACCATGATCGCCGGTACCTTGCCGGCCGCTTTTGCCTCAACCATGCAACGTCAATCTTTGCCGAATGGTGCTGCGCCATATGGCCGAAATTCGCTTGGTACCGGAAGATTGGCGAGCCGCAGTTCCAGCATCAAGCGAACCGTCGGCCGAACGGCAAAGAGAACGGATCCGATCACGAACAACCATGTTCCTGCATACATCAGGCTGTCGTAGAAAAAGAAGACGCTGCCGACGAGAAACGTCAATGCAGCCAGAAATTCGACAACGGTTCGGTACAGTTCGTATTTCCGGACCGTTTCAACATGCGCCTGCGAGGCCGTGCGAAGACTGTGGTCGAATAGCTTGCTCATCCTCGATCCCCTTTGATTACCTCTGGGTTTCGTGATCCAAGTGCCCGGGTTTAAAACTCGATGCCTTCCTGTGGTTTCACACCAGACCGGAAGGGGTGTTTTATCTGGGTCATGTCGGTGACAAGATCTGCAATGTCGATCAGCTCGTCCTTGGCATTGCGCCCCGTGATGACGACATGCACATCGTCCGGTTTTTCGTTCTTAAGGAAATCGACCACTTCGGCGATGTCCAGATAATCGTAGCGCAGAACGATGTTGAGCTCGTCGCACAGGATCAGGCGATATTCACCGGATGTGATCATGTCCTTGGCGGCTTGCCAGGCTTCGTTCGCCGCATCGATATCCCGCTGCCGGTCCTGAGTTTCCCACGTGAACCCCTCACCCATCCGTTTGATCGTGACGAGGTCAGAGAACCGTTCCAGAGCCATGCGCTCACCGGTTTCGATCCGTCCCTTCACGAACTGCACCACGCCAACCTTGTGGCCGTGACCGAGAGAACGGAACACCATTCCGAAACCGGCTGTCGACTTGCCTTTGCCCTTGCCCGTGTGGACGATCAGCAAGCCCTTTTCGATGGTCTTGGTCGCCATGATCTTGTCACGTGCGGCCTTTTTCTTGCGCATCTTCTCGGCATGGCGGGCATTGAGTTCTTCTTCGGTCAGTTCCGGCTTGTCCTTGTCGGCGGTCACGATGCGTCCGTCCCTTCCAGTCTTGTTTTCAAATCATTCAGTGCAGCATGGGTCGAATTGCGCCGCGGCGTCCAGAGGCCGCGTTCAATTGCTTCATGAAAGCGGTCCAGCATTTCGTTGAGACCCGCCGGATTGGCATCCTTGAGGAAATCCAGAACTTCTTGGTTATCCACGTAGGCATCATACAGCTGGTCAAAATGGTGATCTCCCACGGCCCGGGTGGTCGCGGCAAATGCGAACAGATAGTCGAGCGTCGCAACCATCTCGAACGCGCCCTTGTAGCCATGCCGCATGACACCTGCGATCCACTTCGGATTTGCCGCACGAGCGCGCACCACGCGGCCGATCTCTTCCGAAAGGGTGCGGACCACCGGACGCTCAGGCCGCGAATGGTCGTTGTGGTAGACCGTCGGTGCTTCGCCTTTCAGTGCTTCGACAGTCGCTGCCAGTCCGCCCTCGAACTGATAATAGTCGTCACTGTCCAGAAGATCGTGTTCGCGGTTGTCCTGATTGTGCAGGACTGCGTCCACGGTTTTCAGCCTCGTTTCGAGATCGTGCCTGGCGAAGGAGCCTTCCGCACCGCCACCGTAGGCGTAACCACCCCATGTCAGAAAGGCATCGGCAAAATCCGAACGTTCCTCCCAAAGCTTCTCGTCAATCAGCGCCTGTAGACCAGCACCATAGGCACCCGGTTTTGAGCCAAAGACACGAAACCCGGCCCTGCGTTTGGCTTCGTTCTTGTCCAGGCCTTCAGCCTGAAGCCGTGCACTTTCCGATCGCATTCGTGCGGCAATCGGATTGGCTTCGTCCGGTTCTTCAAGCGCACCGACCGCACGGGCGGCGCTGTCAAAAAGATCCATTTGATGCGGGAAGGCATCACGGAAAAACCCGGAAACCCGCAAGGTAACGTCGACACGCGGTCGTCCAAGCTCTGAAAGCTTCAGAATTTCGAACCCGGTGACACGGCCCGAACCCTGCTCCCACACCGGACGAGCCCCTATAAGCGCCAGCGCCTGGGCAATGTCGTCACCTCCGGTTCGCATGTTGGCAGTGCCCCAACATGTCAGGACCAGCGATTTCGGCCATTCGCCTTCTTCCTGGAAGTATCGTTCTGCAACGAGAGATGCGGATTGCCAGCCGAGCCGCCACGCGGTTTCGGTCGGCACCGCACGTACATCGACGGAGTAGAAGTTCCGGCCAGTGGGCAGCACATCCGGACGCCCACGCGAAGGCGCGCCGGATGGCCCGGGGGCAACGAACCCACCTTCCAATGCCGTCAGCACCGCGCTTGTTTCTGCGTGTCCGGAGCCGGTTACAGCCGGTCGCAGAACCTGGTTTAGATCATCCAGAACAGCAAGGGTCGATTGCCACGCCTCAGGCACTCCGCGATTACCCGCAACGATTTCGCGGGCAAGAAGCTCGATACGTTCGACCGTATCGCCTTGCGATCTCCAGGGAGCCTCCAGAACATTTGCAAGGAGCTCAGGTCGACCCTGCTGCCAGGGGGCAGCGAAATCGCAATCCAGTGGATCAAATCCTTCAAAACCGAGGTCCGAAGCGATAGCCCTTTGCAGGCTCTGCTGTTCCGGCCTGTTGCCTCGCGGTACCCTTGCCAACGCAACCAGCAGATCCATCAGAAGATCGCCTTCGGGACTTTCGCCAAGAATATGCAGCCCGTCCCTGATCTGCAGTTCCTTCAGGTCGCACAAGTGAGCGTCGAGGCGCGCAAGGCGGGTTTCCTCGTCCATGGTCTCGGTAATACCGATATCCTTGTCCAGACCATGCCGCGCAGCAGTGTCCAGGATGTCCCGCGTCAATGCCTTCAGGCGGCGCGGGTCAACGCCGCTCGCCAGATAATACTCATCAAGCAGCGTCTCCAGCTCTTCGGCGACGCCATGGCTCTCCGCCCGGGCCAAAGGCGGTGTCAGGTGATCGACGATGACGGCCGAGGTCCGTCGCTTGGCCTGCGCCCCCTCGCCTGGATCATTGACGATGAACGGGTAGATGTTCGGAATTGGCCCCAGAACGGCTTCCGGGAAACAGCTTTCAGCCAGGGCCAGTGCCTTGCCGGGCAGCCATTCCAGATTGCCGTGTTTGCCGAGGTGAATGACGGCATCGACAGCGAATTGTTCCCGCAGCCAGATGTAGAAGGCGAAATAGTGGTGCGGCGGTACCAATGCCGGATCGTGGTAGGTTTCCTTCGGATCGATGTTGTAGCCACGCGCCGGCTGAATACCGACCACCTGATTGCCGAACCGGTGCAGGGCCAGGCGGAAATGGCCATCCGTTACATGAGGATCGTCCGACGGTGCTCCCCAACGATCAACAACTGCTGACCGAACAACGTCGGGCAACGTGTCGAAGGAGCGCTCGTAGTCCTGAAGCGACAAAGCCTGATATTCTTCCCTGGCTGACCGGCCCTCCAGGGCATTGGTTACGCCCGAAGTCAGGATTTCCATCAGATCGGCGGAGCTTGCTGGAACCTTGCCGGCGTCATAGCCCGCGGCGGCCATTACCTTGAGCAAATGAACACATGACGCAGGCGTGTCGAGCCCTACGCCGTTGGCAAGACGCCCGTCCCGGTTCGGATAGTTTGCCAGGATAAGGGCCGACTTCTTGGCTGCAGCCGGTTTCCGACCGAGTTTCCCCCAGGCAGCCGCAAGCGCCGCGGTAAACATGATCCGATCCGGAACAGGCGTAAAGGCAACCGGCGTCGACTGGGTGGCCTCATCGAAGACCCCTTCTTCCTTGAAGGAGACAGCACGGGTCAAGATCCGGCCGTCAATCTCCGGCAAGACGACATGCATGGCGAGGTCACGTATCGACAAGCCCTGATCACTGTCTTCCCAGCCCTCTTTGGAGGAAGACGAAAAGACGACCTGCAACACGGGTTTGCCGGGTCGATCGAGCGGTGTCGGCTGATGGGCTGCGCCGGCCTTCGAGACGGCGAAGGCAGTACCGTTCAACACGACATCAGGCGGTGCCTCATCGAACAGGCTTTCCAGAACGGCGACGGATTCCGCTTCCTTCAGGCTGGAAACATAGATCGGCAGTGCATTTACGCCGGCTTTGTCGAGAGCAGCGATCAACGCATCCAGTGGTGCGGTTTGGGCACCTTGCACCAGAGCGCGGTAGAAAGTGATCGCTGCAACAGGTCTTTCAGGATCCCGCCAGGAGGCCTTCAGTTGCGCTATATCGGGGGCGGCCTTGCCAGCAAGATAGATACCCGCGCGAGGAAGAGGCACCGGATGCGCGGGCTCTTCTCCCTTTCCGATCAGATGCGCTGCATATCTCAAGGCATTGGCGTAATTCTCCGCGCCGCCTTCCACACAGTATCGCCAAAAGCGATGCACTTCCGCTGGTGATCGGGTGGAGCGAGACGTCAGTTCTTCGTCCCACTTGTCGTCACCCGGAATAACGATCAGATCGATGCCATTCGCGCGGACTTCTTCTTCAAACCTTTCCAGGCCGTAGCGCCAGTACTCCACTCCACCCAGAATTCGCAGAACGATCAGCCGAGAGCCACGGACGGTCTGTTCGGCATAAAGGTCGACCGAATAGGGATGCGACAGGGCCATGAGATTGGCGAGCCGCAGGTCTGCACGGGCTGTTCCAAGCCGTGATTGCGCAGCGGCAAAGCTTCCCAGTTCGGTGTCTGCAGCTGACAGGAACAGAATGTCGGCAGGAGACTGGCCGAGGTCGACCGCGTCCCCACCGTCATCGATCCGGCGCGTCTGGCTGGCGAGAATGTGCATGCTTGGTCTTTATTTCCAGCTTCTATCCAGCGTGTCAGGCAGCAGCCGTCAATTCACCCAGCAGGCCACGAACCGCAGTCAGGTCGAGGCCTTTCAAACCGATCACGACCAGTCTGCCGCTGCTCTCGGCGCCGGCGGCGAACCAGGTTTCGACACGCGGTCCGACAGCTTGAACCATTGCAGGCGCTGCCTTGCCCTCGATTTTTACAGCCCCCTTGATACGCAGGACGCCTTTTTGCGCCATGGCTTCCAGAACCTTTGCCTCTGCATCTTTCAGGCTGGCGAAAGACGAGACTGCCAGCACGTGACTTTCAAAATCGTCGTGATGGTGATGATCGTGATGATGGTCGTCATGGTGATGATCATGATCATCATCATCGTGATCGTGGTCGTGGTCATCATGATGGTGGTGATGCTCGTGCCGATCAGCCATGTCGTCCTCGGCAGCAGAGCCCCTGCCGAGCAGAACTTCAATCGGAAGCGTGCCTTTTTCGGATGTCACCACATGAACCGCCGGACGAACATCGGCGGCGATTTTCTCATGCACCTGCTTCAAGGCGTCTTCAGAGACGAGATCAGCCTTGTTCAGAACGACGAGGTCTGCGCAACGCAATTGGTCGTGGAAGAGTTCTTCAACAGGACTGTCATGATCAAGAGCCTCGTCGGCGGCACGCTGCGCGGCAAGTGCATCTTCATCAAGTGCGATCCGGCCTTCGGCGAGTGCTGCAGCATCCAGCACCGTGACAACACCATCTACCGTTACCTTCGGCTTGACGCTCGGCCAGGAGAAGGCCCGAACGAGCGGCTGCGGCAGAGCCAGGCCGGAGGTTTCGATAACGATATGCTCCGGCGGATTGTCCCGCGCGAGCAGCATTTCCATGGTTGGCAGGAAATCGTCGGCAACGGTGCAACATATGCAGCCATTGGTAAGCTCAACCACTTCTTCCGCGGCGCAATCGGGATCAGCGCATCCATTCACCAGGGAACCGTCGAAGCCCATGTCCCCAAACTCGTTGACGATAAGGGCAATGCGTTTGCCATTGGCATTGGTAAGCAAATTGCGGATCAACGTGGTCTTGCCTGCTCCGAGAAACCCAGTGACGATCGTTGCCGGAATTTTTGCGCCCGGCTGCAGGGATGAAGTGGTCATAATTTGATATCCGGTTGTGATGTGGGTTTCAAAAGTATCGGCAGGCCCGCAGCAACGAAGACGACCTGTTGGCACCTATGCGCCATATCCTGGTTCAGTCGTCCCTGCACATCGCGGAACGACCTCGACAGACGGTTCTCCGGCACGATACCCATACCTACTTCGTTGGAAACGAAGACGCACGGCCCTTGAAGATCCTTCAGAACCGCGCAAAGCCGCGCCGTTTCGGCGGGGATGTCCTTGCTTGCAAACAGCAGGTTCGACAGCCACAGGGTCAGGCAGTCAACAAGAACCACCCGGTCTTGCCTGCATTCGTTTTCAAGCACCGCTGCAAGTTCGAGCTGTTCTTCCACGGTGAGCCAGGACGGGCCGCGTTGATCTTTATGAGCGGCGATCCGGCTGGCCATTTCATCGTCGTGGGCAGCACCAGTCGCGATATAGATTTTTTGCAGACCGGTTTCATGGACAAGCTTTTCCGCGAACCGGCTTTTTCCGGAGCGGGCACCGCCGAGGACCAGCGTTGTCCTCTCGCCGTTTGAATGCGTCATTCCTTCTCCCAGCCGTCCGCCCGACAGCGCCATAGGGTTGACAATGTGACGGCCGGTCTCCTGGCTTGCGGCTCAGCGCGGTCTGTACCCCTTCCCGGCCCCATCAGGACGCCAGTGGTTTTCGTACAGCCACTCACCGCTCACAGTTGCGGGGGCAGCTCCGGATCTGGACTTGAAAAAGACCGCACCGGATTCCCGTTTCATCCGGATCAGGCAAGGCCTTTTCCGGAACCGTCAGTTTCTTCCTAAACGTATCTTGAGGCCGACACAAGCAGCAGAAAGTCGCTGACGGCTAACCTTGAAAATCGGCCAGGCAATCAAGACGGACGCCTTCTTGCGCCAAAGTCAGAAAAAGGCACAGCCGATTTAGCCTGCGCGGGGTGTTCCAATCGTCGCGAAACGTAGGGTTTTCCAAGCTCGACAGAACGCCTAGCCATCTGAAATATATCGAGTTTTCCACACCGAGATCAAAAAAATGACGGCTTGATGAAAAAAACGCCCTCGGGGGCTTGGCAAACGGATCAAGCCTTTGATATACGCATCTCCATCGACGGGGCGGCAACGCGCTGGCCCCGAGCGTGGTGATCCCCAGTAGCTCAGTTGGTAGAGCAAGCGACTGTTAATCGCTGGGTCGCTGGTTCGAGTCCGGCCTGGGGAGCCATCACCACCTCTTATTAATCCTCCCGAATGCTGCATTTCTGAAGACCGGAACGCTGTTCAGTGTTCGGGTTGATCTTATTCTCGGGTGATCTTGCAGCAATCTGCACCGCCTCAATAATCGACAGCCATTTGATGCGAGCGCGTCTTTCGCAGCAGTAACGTTCCGTACCATCTTCCTAAAGAACATTTCCTGGCTACGTATAAAACGAAGATCGCTCCTCCATTGGCTCTGCGTTGTTGAATAGCGCTTCTTGATAAAGCTCCAGGTTGCTCCTATCGTGATTTCTCCTAGGGGAGCATCATGAAGAAACGCAGCTAAATCCAGCGCCCCTGAACCCGCAAATCTTCAAATGCGTGGTACCTTTTATGAGCGGCGACAACACGCACACCATTGCCACCGTAACCGCAGCGCCAGGTTATGCCGAATTTCTTGAAGCCTACTGCGACAAGGAACAGCCCCTGCTGATCAAGGGATTGGCGAAAAACTGGCCCGCGCGGGAAAGGTGGCAATCCGGCCGATTACGAGCAGAGCTTCATACGCTGCCAAAGGTCCGCGACAGAGGTGTCTTTTTCGTCAGCCGCTCACCGGTACTGGAACAAGATATCGAGATGCCGGAATTCCTGAAGGAGATCCTCGCATCCGACCGGATAATGCAAGATTCCGTTGCCTGGAGATTCTGGATCAACAGCAGGAACAACCGGACTGAGTTTCACTACGATACCAACGCCGAGAATGTCATCACCGTTCAGGTGAAGGGTCGTAAGGAATGGGTACTGGTTTCCCCCGAAACACCGTTACCGTGCTACCCGTTCACCAACTTCTCTCTGCTGAAAGACGAACAGCGACTGCTGCGAAACAAGCGATTCTACAAATTCGATCTGGAGGAAGGTGATCTTCTCTATCTGCCTCCCCATTGGTACCACCGGGTGGTTGCCAAGGAAGACGAGAACATCAACATCAATTGGACTTTCACGAAACGCGAAACCTCGGTCATCTCGAAGGAATTCAAGCGTGACATGGAGCGGTGCGGCCTGCTGCATTCATTCAAGAACAGTGATTCCGCGCTGGTTCGGCGCTGTTACGAAACCGCTATCCGCGCCCTTCCAAATGTTGGCGGTATTGGCTGGGGTCTCAAATCGTTCATTTCATCGCCCTACAAGCCAAGCCGCGGAACATTGGTCAGCCGCTTCTTCAAGGAATTGCTGCAAATACCGAATACGCTGCTGACACTTCCAAACGTTCGCTCAACGCTGAAAAAGGTCGACAAGACCTAACCGGCGAACGCGCAGCCACCAATCCCACAAGTTCGGCGCGGTATGTAGACCACCAGCGTATATGCCGGGCTACATATTCGAGAATTGTTCTCCCGCAATCCATACGCCCTCGACCTCATAGGCTTTGCCAAGCTGTACGAAGTCAGCCGGATAGCCTTCTTCGAAACGACCGAGTGGGCGCCCGAGAACGTCCGCAGGATCACTGGTTGCCATTGCAAGAGCAGATTCAACCGGAAGCTCGAGTGTACCGGTGAGAAACTTCAAGGACGCCGGCAAATCTATATCGGCGCCGGCAAGCGTGCCGTCTTCGAGGGTCAATGTGCCATCGCGGCGAAAGATTTCCCGACCTCCGAGAAAGAAGGACGTAACATCGGTGCCCGTCTGAGACATGGCGTCGGTAACGATAAAGATCCTGCCCGGACCGGTCTTTGACTTGAGCGCGACCCGCATCGCGACCGGGTCGACATGGACACCATCAGCAATGATGCCCACGTTGAGCGCGCCCAGATCGAGCGCGGCGCCCACAAGGCCGGGTTCGCGGTGTTGCAACGGGCTCATGGCGTTAAAAAGATGGGTGACCATCGAAGCACCCGCTTCAACCGCTGTCTTGCACTGCCGGTATGTGGCTCCGCTGTGGCCAAGACTGACGTGAATTCCCGCGTCAGCCAATTCCCGCATCTGTTCTGGCGGCACCGTTTCCGGCGCCACAGTCATGATGAGGCTTGGCAATTCCCGCGCCGCGCGCAGGTAAAGCGCCATATCTTCGCGGTTCAAAGGCCGGATCAGATTCGGGTCATGCGCGCCCTTGCGCCCCGCAAACAGATGCGGCCCTTCGAGATGCAGACCATGAAACCCCTTCACGCCCCGCGACCATGCGGCAATTCCCAGATCAACGACTTTGCGCGTCACCTCAGGCGTGTCCGTGATCAAAGTCGGTGTCAGGGCTGTTGTCCCGAGGCTGACATGGGCGGCACAAATACGTTCGATATCGTCGACTGTTTCCGCATCTCCCAGCATCAAGCCACCGCCGCCATTGACCTGCAGATCGATCAATCCCGGTGCGAGAATGCCGTCACCAAGATCGACAGTCTCTACGCCAACGGGCACCTGATCGGCCGAAAGAAGGCCAGCCACCTTGCCATCTTCGACAAGCAGGGCAGCATTCGCATGGATTTTCTCACCATCGAAAACCCGGCTGCAGAGGTAGGCGGTTGTGGAGGTCATACGGTCTGGGTGACTTTCTTCAGGTGCTTGGGAACGTCCGGATTGAAACCGCGCTGCCGTGCAAACCATTCGATGAAGGCGTAGAAAGAAACAATCTGCACCAAGGCGTCGGTCAATGGATGCCCGGTTGCCTGGAACGCCAGCTTTTCCGCCCGCTCCACGTTGTCGGTCGTTGCAAAAACACTTCCGCCCTGGTCCACCATGCGATCCGCAGCCTGGGCAAGCCCCTCTTCGGCTGCATCGCGCACACCAAGTGCCAGGATCGGGTAACCGTTTTCGACGATCGAGACAGGACCGTGCATTACCTCGGCGGAGGAATAAGCCTCCGCATGGATCTGGCAGGTTTCCTTGAATTTCAGCGCAGCTTCATTTGCGATTGCCAGACCAGGTCCACGTCCAATGACATAAAGCGAACCCCGCTGCTCGATCGGCTTGGCAAGCGCGCGCCAGTCCTTGTCGATTGCTTTTTCAAAGTGCTCCGGCAAGGCAGCCAACGCGTCGAGCAATTCCTTGTCAGCTCCGATTTCCGCCAAAAGCAGCAGGCCCGCCAAGACGGAATTGACGAAGGTCTTGGTCGCTGCGACGCTACGCTCAGGACCTGCGCAGATATCGATGGCGGCGCTGGAAAGCTTTGCCAGTTCACTTCCCGACGTGTTGGTAAACCCTACCGTGAAAGCCCCCTGCTCAGTTGCACTTTCCACAACCGAGAGACTGTCCGGGCTGGCACCGGACTGGGAAATTGCAATCACAAGAGCCTGGCCCAGCTTGACCTTGCCACCATAAACCGAGGAAACGGATGGGCCGAGAGAGGCCATGGCAAGACCAAGGTAGATCTCCGAGGCATACTTGAGAAACGTTGCGGCGTGGTCTGAAGAACCCCGAGCGACGCTTGCCAGGAACACCGGCGCGCCTGCCTTCTTTGCAATGTCGCGGATCAACGGGTGTCCATCGGCCAACAGACGGCGCGCAGCGTCCGGGATTTCTTCGATTTCCCGGCGCATGTGCGTCGGCGTGGCCATGGTACTTGCTTCAATCATCAGGATTAGTCTTCCGAAATCTGAAGTTCGGCGATGAAGTCATATGCATCGCCGCGGTAAACGGAACGGGTGAATTCGACGACATTTCCGGACGCGAGATAGGACACACGTTCTATTTTCAGCCCGGCAGACCCGGCCGGCACACCGAGAATGTCGGCATCGATAGGCTCAAGATTGCGGGCTGAAATGCGCTGGATAGCGCGGACAGGCTGCAAGCCGGCCGCGCGCAGGATGGCATAAAGAGACGTGGTGACCCGCTCCGGGTGAGGCAGGACGCTCTCGGAAAGGGAGGCACGCTCGATTGCCATCGGGGTGCCGTCTGCCTTGCGAAGCCTGTCGACGCGGGCAACGCGCTGGCCGGACGTGAGACCGAGCGTGAACATTTCTTCAGGCGAAGCTGGAAACAGTCCGCGGCGCAGCCACTCGCTGCTGGCGGAAAGACCACGGCGTGCCATATCCTCGGAAAAGGACGTCAGGCTGGAAAGGCGCTGTTCAACCTTGTGCACCTTGGGCGCAACGAAGGATCCGCTGCCGCGCTTCTGGACAACGACCTGATCCTCGACAAGACCTGCAACTGCCTTGCGCACCGTCACACGGGACAGATCCGTAATGGAGGCAATCTCGCGTTCAGACGGAAGCGGCTCATTCTCCTTCAGCACGCCGTCGTCAATAGCCTGCTGAATGCGCCGCCGCAGCTGCAGGTATCGGGGACCGCTGGAATTCGCCAACCAGTCACCATTTTCCAGCAAGGAAATGAAGTCAGTCATGAAAAGGGGCGCCTTAGGAGATGAAAATAATACCTTTCAGATACCAATTTAAACTCTATCGAAACCGAAAATCAAGTGTTAAAACAATTTCCGAACCTGCATCACCACCGCTGGAGCACCCAACGGAAACGTTCCCGGAGCGTGATTGCCTTGAGAGACTTAATTCCGCGATACGAAACTTGGTGTGCCTCCGAGTTCCTGAACCATGAATTTGCCGACGACCGAAGACCGCGATCCGATTTCCATTGGCCTGTCCAAAAAGTCTGATGAAGACGTCCTGTCGCTGCTGCTGCAACGGCAGAAAGATGCGCTGAATGCCACCGAAACGGCCATTCCGGAGATCGCAAAAGCCGCCGAAGCACTTCAGACAGTCACTGTTTCAGGTGGAAAAATCGGTTATGCCGGTGCCGGCAGTGCCGGACTGACAGCCCTGGCGGATTGCCTGGAATTGCCGGGAACGTTCGGCTTTCCCGTTGAGCGCATGCGCATGCTCTATGCCGGGGGGGCTGCAAACCTGCTTCACCTTGCCGGCACATATGAGGACGACGAGGAAGCCGGCTTCGCTGACTTTCAAAAATCAGGCCTTGGAGAAGGAGATATCCTGATTGCAGTTTCTGCAAGTGGATCAACTCCTTATACTCTTGGCACGTTCAGAGGTGCACAGTCGGCAGGCACAAAAACCGTTGCATTGGCAAACAATCCTGACACTCCCCTCCTCCGTCAGGCGGATTTTCCTATCTTCCTGAAAACGCCTCCTGAAATCATCGCAGGCTCTACACGTCTCGGAGCGGCAAGCGCCCAAAAAGCCGCACTCAACATGATCTCTACATTGGTGGCACTGAGGCTTGGACACGCAGTTCGTGGTCACATGGTCAACCTAGTTGCGGACAATGAAAAACTGCGCCAGCGCGCTTATCGCATCCTTCAGGATCTGACGGGCTGTACGGCAGAAACTGCAGCGGAAAAGCTCGAGCAGGCCCAAGGCAGAGTGAAGGTTGCGGTTCTCATGATTCGAGAAGGCCTCGACGCGGAAAGCGCCGAAATGTCGCTCAACGAACACAGCGGAAACTTGCGTCCTTTCCTTTGACACGTGCCCGCGCTTCCAATAGCCACCGGGCACACTTTCGAACATAATCCCGTCCGCAAATAGCAAGCTGAGCCTTCTCACGGCACTATTGAGCTTGAGCGATGTAGCCGTTGTTTTTGACAGGTGTCAGCGGCCCAATTCCTTTAAAAAATGATGCCAATTTCTTTTTTTGGTTTACTACCAATGCGATTGGTTGCATATTGGTATTATAACTGGACGTTAACAAATATAACCCAGAGGCGTTTGAACAGGCGATGACCACCTGTTTTGATATTGGCGGCTCCTTCATCCGACATGGAGAGCTCCAAGCGGATGGAACCGTTGCGGAAAAAGGCCGGGTAGCGACACCCGGAACTGACTGGCAGGCGTTTGTAGACGCGATTGCCGACTGCTCCGGGTCGGATGGATCTCCTATCTCGATTTCGCTTGCAGGCGCCTTTGATACCCGCAGCGGCATCGCGGATGTGGCCAACATCCCTTGCCTGCATAAACGACCCGTGCGATCGGATCTGGAAACCGCCCTCAAACGTCCCGTCGCCATTACAAATGACGCCAATGCTTTTGCGCTTGCCGAAGCCGTCGACGGCACCGGACGGGGCAAGCCGGTCGTTTTCGGTATTATTCTCGGGTCTGGTGTCGGCGGCGGGCTCGTCGTCAATGGCACGCTTGTTACTGGTTATGGCGGCATCGCGGGTGAATGGGGTCACGGCCCCATCATGGACCCGACAGCTGGCGGGCAGTTGAAAGGTATTGAGCACTATCCCTGCGGCTGCGGCCAGACAGGATGCATCGACGCGATCTGCTCGGCCCGTGGCATGGAGAAGATCCACCGGTCACTGCATGGGCTGGATCTGGCAAGCAAGGATATTACTGCTGCCTGGCACGCCGGTGATGCAGCAGCCACACAAACGCTCGACGCCTTCACCACTCTGCTTTCGCGAGCGCTTTCCGCTTTCGTCAACACACTTGGTCCGGATGTCATACCGGTGAGTGGTGGCCTTTCGAACGATCTTGTTCTTCTCGACGTGATCGATCGAAAGACACGTGACCTTGTTCTTGCCGACTATAGCGAGCCACTCGTCATCAAGGGCGAATTTGCCGCCAATGGCGGCCTGCATGGTGCCGGCATCGTGGCCCGTACGCTCATCAAGGAGGCGGCCCGGTGACCAGGATCCCCCTCGAGGTATGTGTAGACACCCTCGAAGGCGCCTGGACGGCAGCCGAAAACGGCGCTGACCGAATTGAATTATGCGCAGCTCTGTCCGAAGGCGGCCTGACCCCTTCCCAGGGGTTCATGGTGGCCGCGGCCAGACTACCGGTTCCCGTCTACGCGATGATCCGCCCCCGATCCGGTAATTTTGAGTACTCGGACCTGGAAAAGGCCTTGATGCTGCGCGACATCCACGCGGCTGAAAAAGCAGGTCTTGCGGGAATCGTGATCGGGGCAGTCGACAGCCAGCACAATCTCGATCGAGACTTTCTGGCGGCATCCATTAAAGGCACCAGACTGCCGGCAACTTTGCACCGGGCCATCGACACCGCACGCGACTACGAAAAAGCGATTGAAGACGCGATCACGCTCGGTTTCGAACGCGTGCTGACCTCTGGACAGGCCAGCAAAGCAGAACATGGCCTTTCACTGCTTCAGCAGGCGGTCAATGTCGCTGCAGGGCGGATTTCCATTATGGCAGGATCGGGTGTCACCGCCGCCAATGCTTCCCAAATTCTCAAACGATCCGGCGTGCAGGAACTGCATGCGTCCTGTTCTTCCGTGAAGCCCTTGCTGGATCCGCAGGACCTGGAAACGCGCCTCGGCTTCGTTTCCGAGGCAGGCATCAAGGACACCGATGGAAACGTCGTCCAGGCACTTCGCCGTGCCATGGACCAATTTACGGAGGCCGCAGCATGAAGACCGGCTATGTCGGACTGGGCGCGAGAATTGCCAATGTCAGCAACTGCCTGCAGGAGGTTTCAGGAGATCTTGATCCCTGCGCTTACGTCGACCCGACACCCGCCGGCCTCAAGCATGTCGAAGGCAAGTGCGGCCACAGTCTAACCGCCTACACTGATCTCGACAGGATGATCCGGCAGGAGAAACTAGACCTCCTGATGATCGGGTCTCCCAATTTCATGCACCTCGATCATCTGCGAACCGCGCTCAAATCCGATGTTCGCTACATCTTCTGTGAAAAGCCGGTTGTCGTCAGCGAAGAGGAAACCTTCGAACTCCTGTCCCTGATGAAGGAACATGGCGGATCGAAACGTGTCCTTGTCGGACTGGTGCTGCGATATTCGCCGCTCTACACCGAACTTCAGAAAAGTCTCAAGTCCGGCCAGATCGGCAAAGTGGTCTCGATAGAGGCGTCCGAGCACATCGGTCCGTACCACGGGTCATTCTTCATGCGCGACTGGCGCCGCTATGACCGGAATTCCGGCGGCTTCATGCTGGAGAAGTGCTGCCACGATCTGGATCTCTACCAGGGTATCACAGGTTGTCGGCCACGTTTCGTTTCCAGCTTCGGCGGACGGAAGAGCTTTGTTCCGGAGAACCGGCCGGATCAGGACCATACCTTTCCGACACCGAAAATCGAAGGCAGGGTCGATCCGTTCACACCACGCTGGGGTGGGGGTAACGCCGACTTCGACAGTGATGGCGACATCATCGACTACCAGACAGCGCTGATCGAATACGAGGACGGCGCGAACCTCTGCTTTCACACCAACATGTATGTACCAGACGAATTCCGGCGCTTTGCCGTCATGGGGACCAAGGGCATGGCGGAAGGAGACTTCATTCGGAATTACTACCGGGTGCATGACGCCCTGACATCCGCCTGCCTGATGGACAAGCCGCAGGTCGTTGATGCCAGCCGGCACGGCCACTATGGCGCCGATGAAGCCATGGCGCGTGACCTCGACCATTACTTCCGCAACGGCGGACATCTGCCGGTCAGCGTTCTGGATGCACTTGAGGCCGGTCTGACGGCGATCAAGCTGGACGAAGCGCGCCGGACGCGCAGCGTCATCGACCTTGCCGAAACCTGGCAGCAATTCGACAGCTACGGCGTGGCATAGGGGGCATCATGGCGCACTCGCCAAAGAAGACCGACTATTTTCCTTATCTGCTTCTGGTGCCGGCGTCCCTCGTCATGCTGGCTATCGTCGCCTATCCGCTTTTTGAAACATTCCGGCTTTCCTTCACCAACACGAGCATGAGCCCGAACTACGAATACGTAGGGCTGGAAAACTACGAGAAGCTCATGTCGCGCCGCTTTCCGGAAGTGATTGCGCGCACCTTCTACTGGATGGCTCTCTCTGTAGCGCTGAAAATGCTGATCGGAACCCTGGGAGCCGTGCTTCTCAACGCGATGGTGCCGGGTCGCACCCTGTTTCGCGTGCTGGTCATGCCGCCGTGGGTGATCCCGATTGCCATTGGCGTCTTCATCTGGGGATGGATGTACAACGGTCAGTTCGGAATGATTTCCGGAATGGCCCAACGGCTCGGCATTCTGAGCGGGCCGTTCGAATTCCTCGCCTACAAGAACTCCGCCTTCATGTCGACCATCGTGACGGACGTGTGGATCGGTGTTCCAATGGTGACGCTTTATCTGCTGGCTGCCATGCAGTCCATTTCGAAGGACCTTTATGAAGCGGCCTGGGTGGACGGGGCCTCTCGGCTCTACAGGTTCCGCCGCATTACCTTGCCACTGATCATTCCCTCGATCGCGACGATGGCGCTTCTGTCGGCCATCGCGACCTTCAACTCCTTCGACATCATCTGGATCCTGACAGAAGGCGGTCCGCGCGGCGCAACCACCACGATGATCATCGACACCTACAAGACCGCGATCAGCCGCTTCAAATACGGCGAAGGCGCCGCCAGAACGGTGATGATCGTGGTGTTCTTGGGCTCGTTCATGCTGGTCTATTTCATGCTGCTGTCGCGCCTTGCCAAAAGGAGCCCGCACAATGCTGCATAAGTATCGCTGGTACGAATATGTGCTGATCTATCTCGGTCTCGCGGTGTTCCTGACCTTCGTCCTGGCTCCCTTCGTCGAAGCCTTCGTGGTGTCGCTGAGGCCGCTCAGCAGCCTGTTCTCGATCCCCTACAAGTTCATCACCGACAAGATGAGCTTCGATGCCTACATCACCATGTGGCAGAACGTGCCGCTGTTGTGGGTCTACATGCTCAACTCGTTCTTCATCGCCACGGTGGTGACGGTCCTCGGCCTGTTCTGCATCATCCCGGCTGCCTATGCCTTCGCCCGGTTCGAGTTTCCAGCGCGAAACTCGCTGCTCGGCATCTTCATAGCGGTGAACATGTTCTCCGGTGCGGTGCTGATCATTCCGCTGTTCAAGCTGATGCAGCAATACGGGCTGCTGAACACCTACTTCGCGATGATTGCGCCAGGAACGGCCTTCGTCATTCCGACAGGTATCTGGCTTCTGCGCTCCTATCTGATCCGGATCCCCAAGGAGCTTGAGGAAGCAGCCTGGGTGGATGGCGCCGGCAAGATCTACACGCTCTGGCGCGTGATCATTCCCGTGGCGTTGCCGGGCATCGTGGTAGTCACGATCACCGCTTTCATCACCGCTTATGCGCAGCAATTCATCTATGCGCTGACCTTCAACTCCGTGAACGAACTGAACCCGCTTCCTGTGGGGCTGTTCCAGTTCTTCGGACGCCAGACCGTGGTCTGGAACGAACTCATGGCCGCCAGCCTCGTGGGCATCCTCCCTGTGCTGTTCGTCTATGTGTTCCTGCAACGTTTCATCGTCGCCGGTCTCACGGCAGGCGCCGTCAAAGAATAACAAAAAGAAGAAACCAACCAGAAAAGGGAAAACAGATGACACTTAAATCAGTGCTATTGGGAGGGGTCTTCGCGCTCTCTCTCGTCGGAGCCTCCCAGGCCGAAGACAAGGTCATTCACATGATCAACTGCGGCGACAACACCGGCGCCGGAATTCCATTGCAGGATGAGTTGATCAAGGGTTGGGAAGGCGAAAATCCTGGTTACAAGGTCCAGCTTGAGTTCGTTCCCTGGGGCCAGTGCCAGGAAAAATCCACGACGCTCGCGTCCGCCGGGAACCCGCCGGCTGTTGCCTACATGGGCTCGCGCACGCTGAAGCAGCTCGCGGCCAATGACCTGATCATTCCGGTCAACATGACAGAAGAAGAAAAGGCCACCTACGCGGCCCCGATCCTGGCAACGATCACTGCGA
Organism: Roseibium algicola; assembly: GCF_001999245.1. Lineage (NCBI taxonomy): Bacteria > Pseudomonadati > Pseudomonadota > Alphaproteobacteria > Hyphomicrobiales > Stappiaceae > Roseibium > Roseibium algicola. The sequence goes on from NZ_CP019630.1 coordinate 5,873,212, forward strand.
ACGGTCAGCAGTGGGGTCTGCCGCGCGCCTTCTCCACCAAGGCACTCTACTGGAACAAGGATCTCTACGAGGCTGCAGGCCTGGATCCGGATACGCCGCCGAAGACCTGGGACGAAATGTACGATTTCGCCAAGGCTATCAAGGACAAGACCGACTCTGACGGTTTCGGTCTCGCGGCCGCGTCCTTCGACAACACCATGCACCAGTTCATGAACTACGTTTATACGAACGGTGGTCAGGTCATCAACGAAGACGGCGAAATCGTCTTCAATTCCCCGAACAACGTTGAAGCCCTCGCCTTCTACGGCAAGATGGCCGAAGTCTCGCAGCCGGGCCCGATCGCCTATGACCGCGCGAAGCTGCGTCCGCTGTTCTCCGAAGGTAAAATCGGCATGTTCATCTCCGGTCCGTGGGAGCGCACCCGCGTGACCGACGTGAACTGGGGTGTCGCACCGATCCCGGTCGGTCCGTCCGGCACTCCGGGCACTTTGCTGATCACAGACTCCCTGGCCGTTTTCAAGGGGTCCGGCGTTGAAGAGCAGGCGCTTTCGCTCGCAAAGCTTCTGACCAACCCGGAGAACCAGATGGCCTTCGAATTGGCTGAAGGGTTCACGCCGCTGCGCGATCTGCCGGAAGTGCGTGCGCTGGTTGAGAAGGACCCGACCTGGTCTGCTTTCCTCGATGCGATCCCGACCGGTGGTCCGGAGCCGTTCGTCACCGATTACGTCGGCCTTCAGGATTCGATCAACGAAGCCGTTCAGGGTGTTGTCCTTGGTGAAGTCGATCCGGCTGAAGCCGTCGAAATCGCCGCGGAACAGCTTGAGGACTTCAAGTAACACCTTGAGCACTGTCCGGGCCCCCTCTCCCACTTTCGGGGGCCCGGTCACCTCTTCAAAAAAGGAATGACCATGGGCGAGTTGCAGCTGCGCGACGTACGCAAAAGCTATGGCCATATGGAAGTCATCAAGGGTGTCAATCTTGATGTGGACCATGGCGAATTCATTGTTTTTGTCGGTCCGTCCGGATGCGGAAAATCGACCTTGCTGCGCATGATTGCAGGGTTGGAGGAAATCACGGGCGGCGATATCACGATCGAGAACAAGGTCGTCAACGATCTGCCGCCGGTCAAACGCGGCATCGCCATGGTATTTCAGTCGTATGCGCTCTATCCGCATATGTCTGTCTACGAGAACATCGCCTTCCCCTTGCGCGTCGAACGCCTTTCCAAGGACAAGGTGGAGGAGAAGGTTCTAGCCGCTGCCGGCATTCTTCAACTGAAGGAAAGACTGCAGCACAAACCGGGCGAGCTCTCCGGCGGGCAACGCCAGCGCGTCGCCATCGGCAGGGCCATCGTGCGCGAGCCTTCCGTTTTCCTGTTCGACGAACCCCTGTCCAATCTGGATGCGGCACTACGAGCGGAAATGCGTGTTGAACTTGCCAAGCTGCACACGGAACTTGACGCGACCATGATCTACGTCACCCACGACCAGGTTGAAGCCATGACCATGGCGGACCGGATCGTGGTGCTGGATCACGGTATCATCTCCCAGGTCGGTTCGCCGCTGGAGCTTTATCACAAACCGCAGAACACCTTCGTTGCCGGCTTTATCGGCAACCCCAAAATGAACTTCATCGAGGTGTCCGGAAAAAGTTCCGGTCCTGAAGGCGTTGTCGTCACCTTGCCATCAGGCAAGGACCTGACAGTCAAGGTAGATGCCGCGGAAGAAGTTGCAGGAAAGAGCCTTACCCTTGGCATTCGCCCGGAACATCTGACACTAGGCGCTGCCGATGCCTCCATAGAGATTGTTCCGACCGTCGTTGAACATCTCGGCATTCACACCGTCACCTACAGCACGGTTGCCGGTGCCAAGTCCACTTTTTGCAGCGTCTTGCCCGGATCCGCCCCGGCGAAAGTTGGTGTGCCGGTTTCCATGGGACTGAAGGGTGTGGATTGCCACCTGTTCGACGGTAACGGAAACGCTTTTGACCGCCAGCTTTCGCTTGAAGAACTGGATGCTGCGGACATGCATATCTGACACTTGGCATCAAATGCCCCAAATGAAAACGGCCGCCCGAAAGGCGGCCGTTTGAAATTTCGGGAAACGGCGGGCAAGCCGTCTGGAGGACTAGACGACTTGCCCACGGGCGGCGACCGTCTCGATGCGGGTCACCACGCCGTCTCTGTGAAACACCAGGCGGTCGAAAAGGTTTGAAACGACGCACGTATGGTTGGGAATGATCCGGACCCGTTCGCCGATCTGCGGTTTTTTGCCGGACTTCGTCAGATCGACGACGGCATGCTCCTCGCTGAGCGCGGCAATGGACGCCTCCGGATAATCGATCAGCAGGCCGTGGTCGGAAAACCCCAACAAATCGGACGTCAACGCTTTCGATCCCGCATCCAGAACCGCCCGGTTTTCGGTCGGCCTGGAGACGACTGTGGCCAGCACATGCATGGCGCAATCGTCAAAATCGCACATACCGGCACGCACCATCGAGCGGTCGTTGAAGATATAGGTTCCGGCCCGGTGCTCCGTCGCGCTAGGCACAAGATCACTGTCGAACAGGCTCGGTGAACCTCCATGCGAGACGACGGGGCACTCAAGAGCTGCCTGTTTCAGAAGTGACAGTGTTTCGGAAAAAAAAGTCTCAACCGCCGTTTCGGAGGATGCCTTCGGATAGGTAAGCAGACCATGGAATACCAGCCCGGGCGACGCATCGATGCGCTTGGCCAGCGCGACCGCAGCATCCGGACTTTGCACGCCGTTGCGTCCGGCCCCTGTATCGCATTCGACCAGAACCTTCAGCGGTTGATCCCCCGAAAACGCGCTCGCCAGACCGTCGACGACAACTTCATTGTCGGCAACAACCTGCAGATCCACCTTGGTATTCAACAACTTCAACCTGTCGAGCCGCGATTTGCCGAGCATATTGAAGGTGATCAGGATATCGGTGAAGCCTGCGTCGGCGAACACTTCCGCTTCGCTTATTTTCTGGCAGTTGATACCGCGTGCACCATAGGCCAGCTGCAATGCGGCCAGCGCCGGGATCTTGTGTGTCTTGATATGAGGCCGGAAGTTCCGGCCAATACGGTCGAAATACTCCTGTGCAACCTTGATGTTAGTCTCCATGACCGTTTCATCGATCACGGCGACAGGGGTCAGAAGATCCTGCACTGACAGCCCGACACTCATCGCTTAGCCTCCCTTGCGGCCGGCGGTGCCGGCACTGGTATCGGTTTCATGCCCACTCGCAGTGGCTGCCTCGTTGATTGGCCAGATATCCCTCGGTGCTTTCTTGTAAGGGGTTACCCTCGGGTCGTTGGGATACGGACGTCCGGCGGCGCAATAGAGGATCAACGGACTGATGCGGGCAAACGATTGATGAAAATGGTTCGTCGACTTGACCACCAGGATCTTCCTTTTGGTCGGATCGATACCGAAGTTGGAAAACAGGCTCGTGTCGAAGCATTGGGCGCGGGTCGAATTCAGGATCACTTCGATTCCGCCAATCCGGATCAGACTTGCGTCACCGATGGGAACGATGCTTTGGCCAAAAAACTGCTCTGCATTCCGGATGTTGCGGAGAATTTCAACTTCGGCGTCGATCGGGTCACCGGTTTCCGGTGCTGATTTAGCTCCGAACCGCAGCATCATCCGAGCCCCCTCGCCCGCTGCATGACAGAGCTGGACTGCTACCGGATCCCAGATTGAACCGAAGGCAATATTCTCGAGCTTGCCGGCAATGGCTTCTGCCAGCAGGACGGTCGCATCCCCGGCCGTTCCCCCGCCGGGATTGTCCCACATATCAGCGATCGTGACCGGACCACCTTCACAGGACAATGCCTTGGCGTAGGCTTCGGCCGGAGCAAGTTCAGCACTTCGAACCTTGCCGCGCAGCTTGAACAGGGCTTCTCCAAGGTCACGGGCAACTTCGAACCCAAGTGCCGGATCGTTGTTTGTCACTGCCAGCAACTTGGTCCCCATTTCGGGGACGTCGCCCGCCATGAAGCCATGGATGACCGAGAGAGACAAAAGGCCCGGCGTTTCCTGCTCCCGGCGGATCATGTCATCGACAAACCGGCGCATAGGCTCGGATGTTGTCGGGAAGACGTCAATCATCTTGGGATAATAAACGCTCATTACAGGTTTGACTTCGCCTGCAACCGCTTGCCCCGCAATACGCCATGCATCCTCGGCCCGATCGACGAAATCGATGTGGGGAAATTCCTTGAAGGCGATGAGCGCATCAGCCGCGGCAACACGTTTTGCAGTCAGATGACTGTGCGGGTCGAACGTTGCAATAACAGGGACATCCGGGCCGACCACGGATCGAATTCGGCTCAGTAGATCCCCTTCCGGATCATCATACCCGTCAGCCACCATCGCACCATGCAGGCCAATGACGACAACGTCAAAAGGTCCACCTGCCACGATCTGATCCAGAATTTCGTCACGCAAGCCCTCAAAGGTCTGCCGCGAAACCAATCCGGCCGGATCTGCCCACGCCGCGGTACCTTCAACCAGTTCCCAGTCGTTTTCACAAGCAAACCGGCGCCCAACGGTGACGACGGCAGAACACAGGGTCGGGGTTTCCGGATGCTCCCCCGGCCTCGCCAGCAGCGACGCCCTGAATGCGTTGATATCAATCCGGATCGGTGAAAACGTGTTGGTTTCTGTTGCCAGAGCTGCCGTAAAAGCGCGGGGCTTCGTCATGATCAGGACGCGGCTCCGAGAGGATTGGGCAAATATCCGGCAAAGCCGCAGATCTTCCAGCGCCCCTCCCTTCGGACACAGAAATAGAGCGTCTGCCACAACAAGCGATCCTCGCCGCCATCTGCTTTCCGGATGCGGCCGTCGAATTTCTTGTGCGCGATCGCCCGGTTTCCGTTGATGTCGATCTCGGTCAGGCAAGTAGCGTCGAAAATGGCGGCACGCGCGTCTTCGGCGAATTCCGTCGCTTTGAAAAGTTCCGCCTGGCTCAACCAGCGTTCCTTGTAGGAGCCGAGATCCGGAAACCCGAGTTTCCAGTCGTCGGGATTAGGTACCTTTCCACCGTCTACGCCAAAAAAGGCAGGTTCGTCGAAATCATCGGCCACCTGCTCCCAGTCTGCTGCGACGAAGGCATTGATGTCCCGCATGACAAGCATGTCCCAGATCTCGGAGCGATCTTCGTCTTTTCCTGCAAATGGATTTGTTTGGCTGTCTGAAAGGGCCTGCATATCGGAAACCATTTTCATTTTGACGGTTGATTTTTGAAAAATATAAGGGTGAAATAAAACCAATGTCAAACCACTATGTAAATCATTTTCATTTTGGAGCCAAATATGTCTATCAAACGCTATGGTGCTGAAAAATCAGGTGCCGGCGGCCAGAATCTGCCCTTCGCTCGAGCCGTTGAAGCTGACGGCTGGCTTTATGTCTCCGGCCAGGTACCGATGAAGGATGGTGAGATTGTCGGCACGGGGATTGTCGAACAGACTCACCTGACCATCAAGAATGTTGTCGCGATCCTGGAAGAGGCCGGGTACGGCCTTGAACATGTTGTCCGCGTCGGTGTCTGGCTCGATGATCCGCGCGATTTCTGGTCGTTTAACGGCGTCTATAAAAGCTATTTCGGTGAACACCCACCGGCACGCGCCTGTGTCCAGTCAACCATGATGGTGGACTGCAAGGTCGAGATTGATTGCGTCGCTTACAAGAAGCCGGCCTGACCCCATGCGGGATATCCTGTCCGTTCTGCAACAGATCGAGCCGGAGCTGTCCAAGTCGGAACGGATCCTGGCTGCATTGTTGCGCAACGATGCCGAGTTCATCGTCAATGCCGGCATTACCGATGTTGCCGAACGTGCAGGTGTTTCGCCGCCGACCGTTACCCGTTTTTGCCGTCGGCTTGGCTGCGAAAGTTACACCGCCTTCAAGGTGCAGGTTGCCCAGGTCACCTTCGCCGGCACCAGGTACCTGACCGCTAATGCGGCTTCTGACGCGCCACGCGATATTGCCGACAGTCTTCTGGCCCAGTTTCAGGATGCAGCGACCAGTACGCGCAAAGCGCTGGACATGGAGTCGGTGCTTGCGGCTGCAGATGCGATCTCGACCGCCAACCTGCTGGCAGCGTTCGGCGCGGGCGGGACCTCCTCGATGATTTCGGACGAAATGCAGAACCGGTTTTTCCGCCTGGGTCTGCGTACGGTGAGCGTGACGGATCATGCCATGCAGCTGATGCAGGCAGCCACCATGAGGACCGGCGATGTCATCATTGCGTCGTCTGTCTCTGGCCGGAACCTGCAGATGGCACGTGCGCTGGAGGCAGCGAAGACCTACGGGGCAATCGTAATCGCCCTCACCCGCCCGGGTCGGCCCGTCGCCGATCTGGCGGATATCACGATTGCCATCGATCTGCCCGAAGGTGACAACATCCTGCGGCCAAGTACCAGCCGCTACGCCTTTCTGTTTGTGACAGATCTCTTGGCAACGCTTGTCGCCATGCGGCGAGGCGACGAGGCTCGAGAAAACCTCAGACGCGTCAAATACCAGCTCAGCAACACGCGCGATCCGGACGACAAGGAAGCCCTCGGTGACTGATCAAACTCCGAAACCCGTTGCGGTGGTAACGGGCGCAGCCGGCGACATCGGCATGGCCATTGCTGCCCAGCTGTTAGCAACCCACATCATCGCCGCTGTCGACATCGACATGATTGCCCTCGAAGGCGCGGTGGAAAGTCTTGAAAACCACGGTGCTGATATTGCTGCGATCCAATGCGACCTGACCAAGGCTGACGACCTAGCCCGGCTTGCCAAGGAAGCTGCCAGACTGGGGCAGGTCAATACAATCATCAACAACGCGGGCGCCGCTGCGGCACTTACGTTGCATCAGATGACTGCCGAAACGCTGTCCAGGGATCTCGCCCTCAATCTGGAAGCCGCGCTCAACTGCTTCAAGGCCTTTGAACAAGCCTTGATTTCAAGCGGTGCCGGCAACGTGGTCAATATTGCCTCTGTCAACGGACTGTCTGTCTTCGGTCACCCAGCCTACAGCGCTGCAAAGGCCGGCCTGATCCATGCAACAAGGTCCATCGCAGTCGAATATGGGAAGTATGGCATTAGATCGAATGCCATCGCGCCTGGTACTGTTAAGACCCAGGCCTGGAAAATACGGCAGGCTGCCAATCCGGACGTCTTTGACGAGGCCCTTTCCTGGTATCCGTTCAAATCCCTGCCTGAACCGAACGACATTGCCTCGGCCGTCTCATTCCTGATCAGTCCGGCGGCGCGTTGCATCACGGGTGTTTGCCTGCCTGTCGACAGTGGGCTCACTGCCGGGTCACCTGCCCTTGCCCGAACCTTCACTCAATCTCCCGACTTCGACGGATTTTAAGTCATGACCAAGTTTGTGCTCGATTGTTTCTACCGCCCTGCGGAGGATCTTGCTGCGTCTCGTCAGGAGTTTGCACTGACCAATACAAGCTCCAGGCCCCTGAAGGATTTCACGCTGGCCTACACGGCGGTCAACCGGGCCACGGCAAATGCCAAGCTTGAAAACGCAGCGAGTTTCAGCCGGATTGCGAATTTTCACGAAATCACGCCAAACACTGGCGAAACGATCGAACCAGGCGAAACCTGGACCTTTGCCATCACCGGCCTGGCGAACGTGGCAAGACACCGGCTTGATGGTCCTAAGTCCGCCTATGTCAGCACCGGTGGCAGCGTCATCGAGGTGCTGTGCAATGATCTTGAAGCGCCGGAAGAGCTGGACAGCGGAGAACGCCGCAGCATACCGGCTGGACACCTTTCTGAACCGCTGCATATCGTTCCCTGGCCCCAGAAAGTGGAAGTAACGGCCTTTGCGGACGACAAGACAAGCTTCCTAGTTGCCCAGGGCTCTGCAGAGGAAAAGGCGGCGGCGGCCAAGATCAACGCGCTCGCAGCAAGGCTTTTTCCAGGAGCGCCACATCCATTCCGGTTTACTCAATCGCATCATCAAATCGCGATTGAGTTCCAGCAGGACGATAGCCTTGCAGCTGACGGTTACCGGCTCGAATTTGACCAGGCGAAAGCAGCCTTGCGCTACAGCGGCCCCGTCGGCCGTGACTATGGCCTGACTGTACTCGCCCAGATGGCCTACGGCACCTATGAGGCACCCGGTACATTCAAGTATCCTGCACAGGGCGTGATTGAAGACGCGCCAAGATTTTCCTGGCGTGGAACGCATCTGGATGTGTCACGACATTTCCGTGGCCCCAAAGACATCATGCGCCTGCTCGACGTTCTCGCCTGGGGTCGGATGAACGTCTTCCAATGGCATCTGACAGACGATGAAGGCTGGCGACTTGAAATCAAGGCCTATCCCGAACTGACCGTGGGCGGCGCGCGGCGTGGCCCTGGGTGCCAGCAGGTGCCCCAGCTTGGCTTTGCCGCTGAAGTCTACGAAGGAGCCTATTCGCAGGACGAGGTTCGCGAGATTGTGGCCCATGCCACCAGCCTGAACATAGATATCCTGCCGGAAATCGATGTTCCGGGGCATTCAACCGCCGTTTTGAAGACCTACCCGCGCTTCACCGATCAGGCGGAGACCCCGGAGAGCTACCATTCCATTCAGGGCTATCCGAACAACGCGCTTAACCCGGCGATGGATGAAACCTACGAGTTTCTGGAAAAGGTCTTTGCGGAAGTTGCAAGCCTGTTTCCATTCGACTTCATCCATATCGGCGGCGACGAAGTCGACGTCAATTCATGGCTTGCCTCGCCGAAGACCCAACGCCTCATGGAGGAAAAGGGTCTTGCGGATACAATGGAAGTGCAAGCCTATTTCATGGGCCGCGTGCGCGACATCCTGAGAAAACTCAACCGGAAACTTGCCGGCTGGGACGAAGTCTCACACGGTGGTGGCATCGACCCGGATGGCGTGCTTCTGATGGCCTGGCAAAGACAGGAAGTCACCAAGGACCTGATCGATCAGGGCTACGACGTCATCTGCACCCCGGGACAGCACTATTACATGGATATGGTCCAGGCATCTGGCTGGCATGAGCCGGGTGCGGGTTGGGCCGGCGTTTCGACACCGGAAGACTGTTACGGCTACGAAGCAGCTGCCGGTCTCAGCACCGGCAGTGAAGAGCGCCTCAAAGGGGTGCAGGCCTGCATCTGGTGCGAGCACATGACCGACAACGTCATCTTCAATCATATGGTCTTTCCTCGGCTTTATGCGGTCGCTGAAGCCGGCTGGACCGATCCCGCCAGCAAGGCCTGGCTGCGATTTGCAGCACAGGCCCCTTTCTTCCCCCAGCTTTGAATGCGTGACGAGGCAGGAAGATGAAAATTGCAGTTGGCGGCATTCATACCGAATGCAGCACCTATTCACCGGTCCAGCAAACCGCATCAGACTTCACGGTCACCCGTGGCAAGGACTTGCTGGTACAGGCAGGCGTCGACGGCGGCAGATTTCCTGACGTCACCTTTTGTCCATTGTTTCACGCCAGATCCATTCCGGGCGGACCGGTGTCTGCGGATTGCTATGCGAGCTTCAAGTCTGCCTTTCTTGCCGAACTTGAAGCCGAGAAGCCATGTGACGGTGTTCTCTTGATTATGCATGGCGCCATGCATGTGATCGGTCTGAGCGATGCGGAAGGGGACTGGATCTCTGCCGTTCGCCAACTTGTCGGGCCGCAAGTGCCAATCGCTGTCAGTTACGATCTGCACGGCAATGTCACGCAAACCATTGTCGATCAGATCGACATCTTCTGTGCTTATCGCACTGCCCCTCATATCGATGTGACCGAAACCCACCGACGTGCCGCGGCAAATCTTGTCGATCAACTGGGTGGCGGTCCCAAGAGGTACGTGGCCTGGGCTCCTGTACCGGTTCTCCTGCCCGGGGAACGAACCAGCACGGAAGATGAACCGACAAAATCGCTTTATGCAAGGTTGCCGGTATTCGATCAGAGATCCGGGGTGACCGATGCCAATCTTATGGTGGGGTATGTCTGGGCTGATACGGCAAGAGCCACCGCAGCTGCCGTGGTGACGGGAACAGACCTGGATGCCATTCAACAGGCGGCTTCCGAAATTGCTGCGCAGTACTGGTCCGCAAGGCAAGACTTCGAGTTTGGTGTCCCCACGAAGCCGCTCGAACTGTGCCTGGGCGATGCTGCAACAGAAAGCTCGTCTCCCCTCATCCTTGCCGACAGTGGCGACAATCCGACAGGTGGTGGTGTTGGTGACAGATCCGATGTCCTGGCGGCCTGGTTGGAGCGAGGCTTGACTGGAGGTGTATTTGCAGGGATCGCTGATCCGGTTTCGGTCGATAAACTCTGGGCATTGCCGGAGGGCTCTTCGTCCCGCCTCACAATTGGTGGTGCATTGGGCAGCGATTGCAAGGTCGTTAGCACGGAAGCTGTCTTGCTGTCTAAACTAGGCAGAGAACAGGATCATAATCGGGAAGTGTTGACCAGGATCGCAGGTAATTTGGTGATCCTGACGGAACACAGACGCCCCTTCCATCAATTGGAGGATTTTCGGCGCTTTGCCATTGAACCATCCACTGCAAGGTTCTTGATCGTGAAATCCGGATACCTTTCGCCAGAGCTGGCCCCAATCGCCAATCCCGCCCGCATGGCCCTCACAGATGGTGCGGTTAACCAGGACATTGAGGCGCTCACAAACCAACACCGCCCTGTGCCGAGCTACCCTTTTCAGCGGGTCTTCGATTGGAAACCGGTTACAAGTCTATCTCGCAGGGCGCCCTCTTGAGTATTGCGCGCTCTTTCGAGCGGCATGAGTAACTGACGAATCCAGCCGACTAAAAGGGGTGCATTGCTTACCAAGCGCGTCCTGAATGCACGGATAATTGGCATTATGCTTGCAAATACAAGCACTCGCAAAGTTTTATTTCTATTATTTTCAGTACCGAATTTAAAATCGGTCATCCGCCTGCATTTGCATTTCTCAAATCAATCATAGTCTTACATGGGATCTTGAGCTCAGCAGCGCCCCTTCAAACACACTAATTGTTATTTTTACCAAGGTTGAATGTGAATGGTCGGTCAGTATCAATTTATGAGACGATCGAAACCCAGCCTTCAGGACCTGCGCCGATCTGCAGATCCAACGGCAAACTAAAACGGCCTGATCGCTGCAAGGATTTGATCTGTAGGGAGATTTGCACGTACCCCATCAACTGTGCCGATCCCATAAAGCTCCGCCGGACCTCTGCCGGTGGAGCTTTTTAATTGGAACTTCTGTCAGGTAGTTACTTCTAGCCGCGTTGAGCAAACCGGCTTTCTGACCTCGAGTTTAAGGCAAGTGCACAGGCGATAGCGGAAACCGATCAAAATCATCGAAAAACATCGACAAAATTACCACAGTCAACAAACTTACTCTACGTTCATTGTTAGTTATGACGATGGCTTTGCGTTCACGAACTGGTGATTGGCCTTGAACTTCGTAGTTCAACCCACATTTATTACCGAAATATAACTGAAAAAGCCCGGATTTGTGATCTTTGTTACACGCATTCGGGAGATTGTGGTGCGATAATGGCAAAATCGTGACCGCACGAACGGGGCGCAAAAGCGCGGAAGACCTGAAAAGTCCTACAATGGACCTCCGTTTACAGACCCCACGCGCGGTAAATTAAGTTGTATTAGCCTTGGGAGGCGTACATGCAACGGAATACCAGAGCAGGAACTCTTGCGCTTGGCCTCATCCTTGCCTTGGCGGGAAGCGCTGCTGCGGCCCCACTGCCTCAGGAAACGATAACGTTGCCTGAGGATCGTTTGGCGGTCACAGTCGCGTCAGCGTCACAGGATCAGGCCGATCCGCTGGAAAGTGAGCTCACGATATGGGTGGGCGAAATCGAGCTTGAAGGCCGGAAAGCGATCTGGGTAGAACTGATCGATTCCTTCGGCGAAGTTATCTATGACAGTGAAGTGAACACCAACGAAACCCATCTGCTTCCAGATGGCCGGGCCGTTGTCGTTCGCGCCATGGATCAGGATACGGTTGTCGCCGGCAAGGATGAATCAAGACTGGTCAATGAAGGCACCCTTACGGTCACGCGTCGTGTGGTCAATGAAGGTGTTGATGCGACCACAATTGAACTTATCGAAACCGGCCAGCAACCCTCGCAGAAACGCGGCACCATGCTGCAGGTCGCAGATTTTGGCGAATTGGTATGGCAGAAGGTCGTTGCCTTCTTCGATGCCGCACGCACACGCGTCGAAATCGCATGGAACTGGATTGTCGACACGATCCAGGCCTGAGGCTTGTTTTGGCGCAATTGCCTTGCAGACTTGCGACACGCCATTCGCTTGCCCGGCTTTTTTGCCGGGCAGCGGCGACGCGCGTGTGAGACTTTCCGCTCTTCCGAGGTCGCAAAACCTCGGATGGCGCTGGCTGAAGTCGCGCCAATGGGTTTGCGTCAAAAATAATCCATAAAATTCATCGCCCTATGTGATCCGCCCTCCAAGGCGAGGCGTAACCGCTGCACATCAACTGGAAAACTTGGCGTCCGACCAGGTTTCCCGCGGTAACACCGACGCCCCGAAGGATATGATATGCGGATTGCCGTAATCGGCTCCGGAATTTCCGGAAACAGTGCAGCCTGGGCCCTTAATGATCTTCATGACGTTGTTCTCTACGAGCGGCGCGAACGGCCAGGTGGTCACAGCGCCACGGCGGATATCGACTATGATGGCGCCCGGATTTCGGTGGACACCGGTTTCATCGTCTACAACGAGCTCAATTACCCGAATTTTACTGCGCTGCTTGACCATCTGGGGGTCGCCAACGAGATAAGTGACATGAGTTTTGCCTTGTCGGCGGACAACGGCAAGCTTGAATGGTCAGGCCATTCTCTGAACGCGGTCTTCGCACAACGGCGTAATCTGGTCTCACCGCGGTTCCTGCGCATGTTGCGGGATATCTTCCGCTTCAATGGCAAAGCCGTTGAAGATCTGAAGGCCGGACGCCTCAGCGGACAAACGCTCGGTGGCTACCTGGAGCGTGAACACTACTCTTCCGGTTTCATAAACGACTATCTGCTGGCGATGGGCGCTGCCATCTGGTCGACGCCGATCAACGAAATGCGGGACTATCCTGCGGAAAGCTTCGTGGCTTTCTTCGAAAATCATCGCCTGCTTTCATTCGATCGGCCGCTGTGGCGTACCATTTCCGGTGGCAGCCGCAACTACGTGGAAAAGCTGCTGGCGCCGCTTCAGGGAAAGATCAGGCTTGGCAAGCCGGTCACAGAAGTTCTTCGGCAAAACGGTCAGGTCATCGTGCGCGACGCATCCGGCCACCAGGACGTCTTCGATCATGTGATCCTTGCCAGCCACACGGACCAGACCCTTGCCATGTTGGGTGATCCATCCCCACAGGAGCGCGATATTCTTGGATCCATCCGGTATCGTCCAAACGAGGTTTACCTCCACCGCGACGAGGCCCTGATGCCGAAACGCAAAAACGTCTGGGCTTCCTGGAATTACATGTCCGATCGCGAAGCCGGCGAAACACGGGACGTAACCGTCAGCTACTGGATGAACCGGTTGCAGAACTTCGATCACTCCAAACCGGTCTTCGTTACATTGAACCCCTATGCACCACCTCAGGAAGACAAGACCTTCGCAAAGTATGTTTATGATCATCCCCAGTTTGATGCCATGGCTCAGCAGGCCAAGAACCGGCTTGGGGAAATTCAAGGCGTGAACAACACATGGTATTGTGGTGCGTGGCGCGGTCACGGCTTCCACGAAGACGGACTTTCGTCCGGACTTGATGTTGCCCGTTCGCTCGGTGCCCGGCTGCCATGGGAAAAAGACGTGGCTGGCGATACCTATCTGGAGGCTGCCGAATGAAGGCAAGGCCGAGCAATTGTATGCATGACAATGGACCGCCCCCTGATCTGGCGGCATCCCTGTTCATGGGCTCGGTCATGCATCACCGCATGAAACCCCGTGAGCACAGGTTTTCCTATAAGGTCTTTTCCGTGCTGCTCGATCTGGATCGGCTTGAAGAAGCTGCGCAGTCCAGCCTGTTCTTCTCCGTCAACCGGTTCAATTTGCTGTCGTTTCATCAGAAGGACCACGGCCCAAGGGACGGGTCTGACTTGCGGCTCCATGTCGACCGATTGCTCGCCAAGGAAGGACTAGAGGCACCTGCTCGGGTCCTGCTGCTCGCATATCCGCGGATGCTGGGGTACGGCTTCAACCCTCTCAGCGTTTATTATGCCTATGACCGGTCGAACCAACTGATTGCGCTCGTTTACGAGGTGCGCAACACATTTGGCGGCATCCACACCTACGTCGCACCTGTAAGAGCCGGCCAGTGCAGTGATGCAGGCATACGCCAGGATCAGAAGAAGCTATTCTACGTGTCGCCCTTCGTCAGCATGGAACAACACTATTTCTTCCGCATGATGCCGCCGGGAAAAACCGTCCGCGTTCGCATTCTGGAAAAGGATTGCGAAGGCCCGCTTTTGTCGGCGACATTTTCCGGCACACAACGCCCCCTGTCCAACGGCTCGATTCTGCAGGCCTGCCTTCAGGTGCCGCTGCTGACGTTCAAGGTCATCGGCGCCATCCATTGGGAAGCCTTTAAAATCTGGCGCAAGCGTGTACCATTTCACGCTCGACCCGCAGAAGATGCAGGGAATGACGGGTTGCCTGGGCAGACAGGTTCTGTCTTGCCAGTTTCAAACAACTGACGTTTCAAGAGGTTCTGCTATGAGTGAGCCGATTGTTCTGACCAAGGAAAACTTCCGCGCGGAGTTGAAGGGTACTCCACGCCTCGCCAAAATGGCGGCCGGCCTTGCCCTCAAAATCCGCTACGGGTCTCTTGAAGTTCAATTTCCAGACGGTCGAAGGTTCCATATCAAAGGGCAGGAAGATGGCCCACACGGTGTTCTCAAGATCCATAACTGGGCGTTTTTCCGGATGGTCGTCCAAGCAGGCGACGTTGGTGTCGGAGAAGCCTTCATGGCGGGGTACTGGTCGTCGCCCGACGTGACCACATTTCTGGAAGTTTTCTGCATAAACCAGGAATCGACGCTGGAAGCTCTCCAGGGGAAGCCGTTTACACGTTTTTTGATGTCGGTACGCCACTGGCTGAACTCCAACACCAAACGCGGGTCGAAGCGTAACATCTCGGCGCACTATGACCTCGGAAATGCATTTTACCGGGAATGGCTCGATCCTTCGATGACCTATTCCTCGGCGATCTACAGCAACGAAACCAACAATCTGGAACAGGCCCAAACCGAGAAATACGCTTCTCTGGTACGGCAGACGGGCATTACTCCCGATCACAAGGTTCTGGAAATCGGGTGTGGCTGGGGCGGTTTTGCGGAATATGTCGCAAAATCGGTTGGTGCCAACGTGCGAGCATTGACCATCTCGCAGGAACAATTCGATTACGCGCGCGAGCGGATCTACAAGGCCGGCCTCAACGACAAGGTTGAAGTGGTCTTCCAAGACTATCGCGACGAAAATGGCGTGTTCGACAGGATAGCCTCCATCGAGATGTTCGAGGCCGTCGGTGAAAAATACTGGCCGACCTACTTCCGGCAATTGTCGAAGTGCCTCAAGCCGGGTGGCAAGGCGGGCCTGCAGATCATCACGATCCAGGACAAGATGTTCGAGGACTATCGCAGAGGCACAGACTTCATCCAGCGTTATATCTTTCCAGGTGGAATGCTGCCTCCGCCCGGTCGTCTGGCGGAAATCGGCAAGTCCCTGGGCCTAGACCTTATGGATCAGAAGATCTTCGGCCAGGACTATGCGAGAACGCTTGCAGAATGGCGGCAGAGCTTCCGACAGGCCTGGCCAAGGATCAGTCCGCTGGGTTTTGACGAGCGCTTCAAGCGCCTCTGGGAGTTTTACCTGCATTATTGCGAGGCAGGCTTCCGGTCCGGCAATATCGATGTTCGCCAGATGGTCTACGTCAAATCTGCCTGAGCAAGGCACTGACCTTGAAGACACATTTCAAAGGCCGGGTCACCCGGCCTTTTTCTTGTTCCAACCCGTGGACCGGGCGACCAGCGCGAAATAGGCACTGTACGGCAACCAGCGCAAGAGCTTCAGTTGCCGAACAAATTTACGCGGAAATGCAATCTCGAAACGGGCTGGATGGGACAGGCCTTTCCTGATTTCCTCGACAGCCTCTTCCGGAGACATCAGATAAGGCATTGGAAACGGATTGGACTTTGTTGCCGGCGTATCGACAAAACCGGGACTGATGATCTGAATTCGGATCCCGGCAAGGTCCAGATCGAATTTCAAGGATTCAACAAGGTTGATCAGCCCCGCCTTGGTGGCACCGTATGCAGCTGACGTCGGCAAACCGCCATAACCTGCCACAGACGACACCACTGCGATCTGCCCCCTGCCCGCCGCCTTCATGGCTGTGATTGCCGGCAGAAGCACATTGACCGTCCCCATGAGGTTCACATCAAAGCTTTTGCGAAATGCGTCTGCTTCGGCATCGAGGCCATCCTGCGGCAGATAAATGCCCGCATTTGCCACGAGCAGGCTCAAACCGCCGAAGTCCTGCTGAATCTTTTTCACGTGGTCGGACATGAGGTCCGTCTTCGTGACATCCCCTGGCAGCGCATGAATTGAACCGGCAAGCGTCTTGGACTGGTTCTCCAGCTCCGCCAACTCCTGCTCAGAGCGGGCAGTTACAATGACCTTCCAGCCCGAACGGGCGAGGTCAAGTGCAAGCTCCCGACCGATACCGGAACTTGCTCCCGTGATCCAGGCGCAACCGTGATCAGCTTGGGCAATATAATTTGTCTTGGGCAATTCATTCTCCCGGTTCGTTTGCCTCTTTACGCAAACAGACCGGGTGTCGGATTGAATTTTAGCGGATAAAGGGTGCGAACCAGCGGCCAACAGGGCCGGTCAACTGCAGGCGTCCTGCTGTCACCGCAAAGCAAATGCAGTCTTCGCCCTCGTCAGCTATAGGTTTGTGGTCCACATCGCCATCGGCAAAGGCAACATCACCAGCCACATAGTGGCCGTCTTCGTCCTTGAACCCGCCCGTCAATACGAGCGTAAGCTCAGTGCCGTGGTGCGTATGGGACGGCATCGCTCGACCTGCCCGCACCCAAAGAAGACTGCTTGCGCAGCCGTCAATTTCACCGAACTTGCATTCCTTGACGCCAGGAAGGAGCGTTTTCCAGGGGAGCTGATCCATCGAGGAACCGATAATCGACTGCAGCGATTCGGGAACGGCCGGTCCGCCTTTCTCAGACAGTTCGGCGGCAGGCGCGTTATCGTTCAGGTCATCAACGTCGCCACTGAATATCGATCCGAGAAATTCGTCCCGATTGGAAATGGAGACCGGTTCGGCGTCTTCCAGTTCAAAGCCGGCAAGAGTTTCAAGTGAGTTTACATATGACCTGTTGCAGTCGCTCATTTCGAGATGAGCACCGACCAATGCCTGCGCCGGATAGGTCAAGGTCCCGGCCGCATATCCGGCCAGTAACTCGTCCATTCCGGTCACGTTTTTTTCCATTACCGCTCTCATTTGGCTATAGAATCCCAAGTTGCCTTACCGGCGATACGACAGGCAACAAAAATCGGATCAACAATTACACCAGAATTGTTAGAAATAGAATTTCAGTGAGCTGATTTCACGGAACAACTGATGGCGTGTTTTTGACACCAGAGGGAAAAAGGAACCTGATTGGCCTCAGGTGCTGGCATTCCCCATTTGAAGCCTTACATTGCGACCTTGATCAAGGCCCTTCAGACCTTTAGCGTCCGGGGCTTATCAGATTTCATCTGGCCGGTCAGCGCCACCGGACCAGATCAGCCGGGAAAGAATAAATGTCTGTGTCCGCTTCTGTTGTCGATGCGATCGGTAACACGCCCCTCATCCGTCTGAAAGCTCTGTCCGAGGAAACGGGTTGCGAAATTCTCGGCAAGGCCGAGTTCATGAACCCCGGTCAATCCGTCAAGGACCGCCCTGCCCGGCAGATGATTCTTGAAGCCGAAGCCCGCGGTGATCTCAAGCCCGGTGGTGTGATTGTCGAAGGCACAGCCGGAAACACCGGTATCGGACTGGCGCTGGTAGCCAGTGCGCGCGGTTACCGGACCGTGATCGTTATCCCGGAAACGCAAAGCCAGGAAAAGAAGGACATGTTGCGCCTGTGTGGTGCTGAACTTGTCGAAGTTCCGGCCAAGCCTTTTTCCGACCCCAACAATTACCAGCACGTCGCCCGCCGTCTTGCAGAAGAGATGGCACGGACTGAACCTAATGGCGTTATCTTTGCCGATCAGTGGAACAACCTCGACAACCGCAAGGCTCATTTCGTAACCACAGGTCCTGAAATCATGGCCCAAACGGGTGGCCGTGTTGACGGTTTCATCTGTGCGGTCGGTTCCGGCGGCACGCTGGCTGGCGTTTCAACCTATCTTCAGGAGAACAAACCGGGTGTCGTCATCGGCTGCGCCGACCCGCGTGGCGCTGCGATGCAATCGCTGTTCACCACCGGCAAGGCTGTCGCCTCCGAAGGTGGATCGGTTTCCGAAGGCATCGGCCTTGGCCGCAGTACCGCGATTGTCGGCGATCTTAAAATCGATCACGCCTACACAATTCCGGACGAAGAAGCCTTGCCGTTGGTGTTCGATCTCGCAGAAAAGGAAGGGCTACTGCTGGGTGGCTCGACCGCTATCAACCTGGCCGGCGCCCGGCGCCTCGCACGCGAGCTTGGGCCAGGCAAGACGATCGTCACGATCCTGTGCGACCACGGCACCCGCTACCAGTCCAAACTCTACAATCCGGACTTCCTCAGATCAAAAAATTTGCCGGTTCCGGAGTGGCTGGAGCGAAAAGTCACGATCCAGCCGCCCTTCGCCTGATCGATTGACACCGGGGGGCATTACATGAGTTCAGCGGATCAAGCATTGGCGCAAGGCGGTGACGCGGCCGAAGCGGTGATCCGCGATGCCGTCACAGATGCCGGCGTTCTGGATGTCATGGCAAACAATCTCGGACTGGTCGCGGCATTTGTCGCGATCATGTACGTGACGGCAGGCATCTGCGCCGTTCGTGAGGTGATGAATTCAAGAACTTCCCAGGGGTCTGTCGCATGGCTGCTGTCCCTGTTTTTTCTGCCTTATCTCACGGTGCCGCTCTATTTCGTTTTCGGCTGGCGATCGTTTTCCGACTACGAGAAGATTCAAGCGACCCTTGGCCGGGCAGAACGGGCAAGGCGTGCAGACGAACTTGGCCTGACCGATCACGAGGAAACCAGAGACTGGCCGGTTCTTTCCCGCGTTGCCGGGGTTCCCTTCATGGCCGGTAACAAGGCAGACCTTCTCATCGATGGTGATGCGACGTTCACAGCCATCAAGAATGAAATCGCAAAGGCCAGAAACGTCATATTCTTCCAGTTCTTCGCAATCCATGACGACGAACTGGGACGTGACATGGCTGACGCCCTGATCGCCCGTGCCAAGGATGGCATAACGGTTTATTTCCTCTACGACGATGTCGGCAGCCATTCTCTGTCAAAAGACTATCTGACCCGCTTGAAGAGCGCCGGTGTCAAGGTTTGCGGTTTCAACGAAAACCACAAGTTCCTGCGACTGCTTGGACCGATGCGTCTCAACTATCGCAATCATCGCAAACTGGTCGTGATCGACTACCGCGTCACATTTGTCGGCGGCCACAATGTTGCGGACCAGTATGTCGGCCGGGACAACTGGTTTGGCCACTGGCGCGACACCCATGTCCGTGTCGAAGGGCCTGCTGCCGTTGCTTGCGCACTCTCCTTTGTCGAAGACTGGCTCTGGGCGAGCGGTGAGCGTATCGAACTGCCTCAGGTTGGCGAAATACCGATGCCTGGTGACGAAGCCGTTCTGGTGATGCCGACAGGGCCAGCAGACAAGCTGGAAGAATGCGCACTGGCATTTGTCGAAACGGCAGCCCGGGCACGAAAGAGGCTATGGATCACCACACCGTACCTGGTGCCGTCTCTCGACATTCAGACAGCACTTTGCTCGGCAGCAATGCGCGGTGTGGACGTACGCGTTCTGATGCCGGAAAAACGTGATCATTGGACTGTCTGGCTCGCAAGCCACGCCTATGAAGACACCCTCGTGCAGCGCGGGGTGAAGGTTTACCGCTATATCGACGGTTTTCTGCACCAGAAGGTTACACTGATGGACGACGAACTCGTTTCCATCGGCACGGTCAACTTCGACAACAGATCATTCCAGATCAATTTTGAACTGACCCTCTGGTTCACCCATCCGCGCATGATCGACAATGTCGAAAGCATGCTGGAAACCGATTTCCAGAACTCCCGCCTGACCTGGCCGGACGCGTTCCAGTCCCGCAGTTATGTTTTTCGTGTCCTGGCTCAAGGCGCCCGGTTGCTGTCTCCTATTCTTTGATCAGTGTTCGGGACATATTCAGTCCCTGACTGCGCGGCCATGCAGAGCGCCTCGTGCAGCTTGAAGGCAAAATCCAGCATCTGTTTTCTGAAACCGATGGAAGAGTGCCCCCTTCCGGACTGGTGCCGTCGAGGCGAATGATCTAAACCTCTATCAGACCAACTTCTCCGGCATCTGCAAACCATGGCTTACATACCCGACTACGCGACCCTGCTTGCCTTTACGGCCGCAGCACTGGTGCTGACCGTTACGCCAGGACCAGACATGACACTGTTCATGAGCAAGACGCTGACACAAGGCCGACGCGCCGGGCTTGCTGCTGTGTTTGGGGCAACCTGTGGTCTGGTCCTGCACACCGTGCTTGCTGCGATCGGTGTTTCCGCCCTTCTTTCAGCATCGGCACTTGCATTTACAGTTCTGAAGATTGTCGGCGCCGCCTATCTGATTTATCTCGCAGTTCAAGCCGTCAGGAACGGGTCCAGCCTTGCGCTGGAAGCAGCCTCCGTGAAGAAGCAACCTATTCACCGGGTCTGGCTACAGGCGCTTGGGATCAACATCCTCAATCCCAAGATCGTCTTGTTCTTCGTGACCTTCCTGCCTCAGTTTGTCAGCGCGGCGGATCCGAACGCGACAGGAAAACTGATGTTCCTCGGGTTTTACTTCGTCGTTCTGGGAATGCCCATCTGCGCTGCGATGGTTCTGGGAGCCAGTGCGTTTGCCCGTTTCCTGAAGTCCTCGCCGAAATTCATGCGTGCCTTCGACTGGGCTTTTGCGGGCATCATGGGCACCTTCGCCCTAAAGCTTCTGGTGGCCAAGGCAAACAGCTGAACCGGTTCCTTTGGCTGCCGGTGACCCGTGGTGACTGAGCGTCCAAAACCAGTCTAGCGTGCCAGCAGCTCTCTCAGGCCGGCGGGGGTAACTTGGGCCATCTTGCGAAAGTCCCGGCTCATATGGTGGCGGTCCGAATAGGACGCCTGGTAGGCAATCTCATCGAGACAGCAGTCGCCCGACGCCATCATACGCGTCGCCTTTCGCAAACGGACGAAACGAGCGAGCCTGGCGTAGCCCAAACCCGCCTCCGATAGTCGCCGGGAAAGACTTCTCGGCGATAAACCGAGTCCCGCCGCTGTTGACGACAAGCCAGGATGCTCCCCCACTGAAAGTTCGAGAACGCCGACGACCCGCGCAAGAAGTCGGTTCGTACCCGGCCCCTGCGGCCTGTTCAGCAGGTGATGAAAAGACAGGCTTGAAGCAGAAGACATCATTCTGATTTCGGATTTGAACCCGGAAGTTTCTTCTGCAGGAATAATCAGGATATCGCTGTCGAAGTCCAAGTTGCCGTCGACGAAATTGCCAAACCGATAGATCGGCCGGGAAGCACTGCCGCGGCTAACCGCCCAGATGTCCTGAATGTGTATCCCTGCGCTTTCAAGCGTTCCGGTCACGACACCGGCCAGCATTGCCGGTCCGAATGGTTTCTGGTTCGCGGGACGTACTTTGTAGGGAGACAGGACCAGTGAATTGCGCTGGACGGAGGAAATAAAATCCTTTCCTTGACCGTTCTCGTGAAACCGAAAGGACGCCTGCAGTGCCAGGACACCCGACCATCTGTTCACCAGGTCAGGCATGCTCGGCGCACTCGTCAGGAGATGACTGATCACATCGAAACCGGCTGGGCGACCTAGAGCACGCGCCAGATTGAAAACCGCTCCGCATCCTCGTGAAGCGTAGAGCATTCCGATACGGGACAGCGGATCCCTCGCCTCAGCGCCATGCAAAACGGAATTCCCATAAATTGCGGGAAACCGTGCCTCGGCCTGCTTCGCAAAATGCCTCAACCACCAGTTCCAATACGCCGAATAGGCTTCTCCGAGCGGCTCGTTGACACGCACGTTCTCCGCACCGTGTTGCGGCTCAATGGAAATTTTGGCGTCGATATTCACAGGTCTTCTTTCGACCGTGCTGCAGGATGAAGTGTGCCCTGGAACGAAACCAAGGGTTTAGCGCAAATGCAAGCATCGAAATCGAGGGGAACATGCGCAACTTGAAATCTCAGCTACGACTTCTTGCACTGACGTCGCTGGCAACACTGACGGGCAGCTTTTACGCACTGGCTGATCCGGCCAACCTGACGGCAGACGAGATCAACGACATGATGTCGGGAAACTCCATCCATGGTTTCTTTCCCGACGGCGTGACGGAGTACAAGCAGAACAACCACGCCGACGGCTTCGCCGTTGTCGTGGTCAAGGGCGACAAGATCCGGAACATTCCGTGGGAAGCCGTCGAAATTAACGGGACTGGTCAATATTGCGAAGACTGGAGCGGCGATGGCTGGGGCAAACTCTGTTTCACGGTGACGCGCGAAAACCCCGCCAAGCCGATCTTCACAAATGCAAAAGGCAAGGCAAATGCACAGAACTGGTCTGAAGGTTTTGTGGATCTGAATTTCGCCGACTGAACTTGGTCCACATCATTGTTATCGCCCGCGGTCCGGCCGGATTGCGGGCGTTTGTTTTTCATGACCCCAGTTTCCTGCAAATAGGGCCTTGCACCGCATGCTGTTCGTTGGTCAATTCGACGCTATTCGTTTCAGGGAGTTCCGGATGACCACGCCTTTGTTTCGCGACGATGCCTACCTCAGAACATGTGAAGCCGAAGTGACCGGCATCAACGAGCGTGGCGGCATCGTGCTTGATAGAACGGTTTTTTACGCGACCGGTGGCGGTCAACCGGGCGACAGCGGCACATTGGAGCTGGAAGACGGCACGAAGATCGAGATTGCCACCACGGTCTATGATGACGACAAGAAAACCATCGTCCATGTTCCTTCAGAAGGACAAAACCTGCCTGCCGCCGGCACAAAAGTGACCGCCCATCTGGACTGGGCAAGACGGTACCGGTTGATGCGCATGCACACGGCCTTGCATCTATTGTCCGTGGCCCTGCCCTTTCCCGTTACAGGTGGTCAAATAGGGGATCCCGAAGGACGGCTTGATTTCGATATGGGCGAAGAAACAATCGACCGGGATGCGCTTCTGGAGAAGCTCAATGCGCTGGCTTCTGGTGATCATGAAGTAACCACGCAATGGATCACGGACGAAGAACTCGATGCCAACCCGGGTCTGGTCAAGACCATGTCCGTCAAGCCGCCACGCGGGTCTGGCAGGGTAAGACTGGTCAGGATCGGCGACGATATGGACTTGCAGCCTTGCGGCGGTACGCATGTAACGAGAACCTCTGAAATCGGCCTGCTTGAACTCGGCAAGATCGAAAAGAAGGGCAAGCAGAACAGGCGCGTGCGGATCCGCCTGACCGACTGACAAGCAAACGGGGGAAGTTGAAATGAAACTGTCAGGTGGCTGCCGGTGTGGAGCTGTTTCCTTCGAAGTGGAAAGCAGAACCCCCTACCCCTACATGCGCTGTTACTGTTCCATCTGCCGTAAGACAGGTGGCAGCGGCGGTTATGCAGTCAATCTGATGGGAGACGCCGGCAGCCTTGAGGTATCGGGTGCGGAGACGAAGTCGGTCTACAACGCTGTCATTGATGGAAAGACCAGTCCTGCGGAACGTCATTTCTGCAAGGCTTGCGGATCTCACCTGTGGCTTTGGGATCCGCGTTGGCCTGAACTGGTGCATCCACATGCGGGAGCGGTCGATAGCCCCTTGCCAACACCGCCGGAGATTGTCCATATCATGCTGGCGTTCAAGCCTGACTGGATCGAGGTGCCGAGCGGTCCCGGACACGTTCATTTCCAGAACTATCCGGACCTCTCCATCGAGGACTGGCACAAGTCCAAAGGCTTGCTGGAGACCTAAGGAGCCGTAATGACCGACCATCCCCTCGTATCGACCCAATGGCTGGACGATCATCTCTCCTCGCCTGATCTGATTGTCATCAATGCCTGGATGCCGCCGGTCACGCATCCAGATGCTCCGCCTGTCTATCCGAACGCGCACATTCCGGGTGCCGTCTTCTTTGACGTCAACGAGGTCTGTGACAAGACCAGCGATCTGCCTCACATGCTGCCAGCTCCACATGTGTTTTCCTCAACCATGAGGAAAATGGGGATAGGCGACGGTCAGACACTGGTGGTCTACGATGATTTTGGTTTCTACTCCGCGCCACGCGTCTGGTGGACGCTGCGCAGCATGGGCGCGGAACGAGTTTATGTTCTGGATGGTGGTTTTCCGAAGTGGCGGGCAGAAGGCCGTGCCTTTGACGACGATACGCCCCGCAGAGTTCAAAGCCACTTCTCGTCCCGTTTGAACCATGGCGCCGTTGCCGACCTCGACCAAATCCGCTCCACAATCGCAAATGGTTCACGGCAAATACTGGATGCAAGGTCTGCCGAACGATTTGCCGGAGAAGCACCAGAGCCGCGTGCCGGACTGAAGTCGGGTCACATGCCGACCGCGCTCAACCTGCCCTTCACCCAACTCATCGCGGAAGACGGCACATTCTTGCAGAAGGAAGACCTGGCAAAGGCTTTTCAGGATGCTGGAGTGGATCTCGACAAGCCCGTCACGACCTCTTGCGGCTCCGGTGTCACAGCGGCGATCCTGACCCTTGGCCTTACCGTGCTCGGTGCTCGGGATCTTTCGCTTTACGACGGGTCCTGGTCGGAATGGGGAAGCCGGGACGACACGGACGTCGTCACCGGCCCAGCTTGAGAGATCAAATAGCGCCTTGATCAGGTGCCAGTCTTCAAGGTTTCAAAGAAATCCCGGATCTCATCCGAGATCGAACTGGTGCTTGAAGACATTCTGCTGGACGCAGCCAACAGACTGTCGGCCGCCTGATCGGTTGCGGTGATTGCCTGTTCGACACCGCCAATGTTCTCATCGAGGGTCTGCGTTCCCGAAGCAACCGTCTGGATGCTGTGGGAAATTTCCTGCGTTGCAGCACCCTGCTCTTCAATCGCCGCTGCAATTGATGACGTCATTTCGTCAAGTTGCTTGACCACTTCGGAAATCGACTGGATGGAGGCCACGGCATTGTCCGTCGAACTCTGGATTTCGGTGACTTGCTGGCTGATTTCCTCGGTGGCCTTCGCAGTCTGTTCTGCGAGGGTTTTCACTTCGCTTGCGACCACCGCAAAGCCTTTGCCGGCATCACCGGCGCGGGCGGCCTCGATCGTTGCGTTCAGAGCCAGCAAATTGGTTTGTTCGGCAATCGCCTGAATGAGACCGATCACATCCCCAATTTTCTGGGCTGCACCTGCCAGGCTCGCCACCTGAAGACTTGATTGTTCTGTGCCGCCTGCCGCCTGGCTGGCAATACGGGATGCACCGGAGATCTGCTTCGAAATTTCCTGGATCGAACTGGAGAGCTCTTCCGTTGCAGAGGCTACGGTCTGGACGCTGACGCTGGAGTCTTTTGAAACATGACCGGCGTTCTCAACCTGGCTTCTCGCGGTCTGCGATACACTCGTCAAATGCTCGGCTTCACCCGCAACGCTGCGAGCACCGGCCTCAACGTCGGCCAGCGGTTGCTTGACGCTGCTCTGGAACTTTTCGATAGCCTTGTTCAACCGTTCCGTCTGCGCTGCGCGCTCCAGAAGAAGTTCTTCTTCGTAGGTTGATATGGCAAGGTCCATGTCAAGGAAGACGGCCGCCGTGACATCGTTCAACAAGACGGCAAGGTTTTGAAAAGACCGTCTGTATTTACGGGTCAGATGGGCATGCAGATGGCGCAGGACATAAAGATACCCGGCAATGTACCAACGCGGTTCCAGCCCGATGCGGCAATGCACATGACCGATCTGGTTGATGCTCTGCTGGTAGCTCTGGTCGAAGCCCGACGTGAACAGCTTCTTCCAATGGCCCTTTTGAGCTGAAACAAGTCGGGGCTGATGCGAGCCGACGAGTGCAGCCAGATTTGGCTGGGTGTTGATGTGAACGTAAAAACCCGCCAGCACATCGTCCAACACGGGCTCGATTACCGGCCAGAGCTTTCTGAGATTTTCGATTGTGGAATGATCAATTTGGGCGAATTTCAAACGGGATTGGAAGTCGTATTCCTGATCGCTCATGGCAGGTCACCTTGATAAAAACTGACCCTACGTGACCCGACAATTCTAAATAAACCATAAATTGTATTTTTACGTACGACATAGTGACAATGGCGCGTTGAGCCACAACGAAAACGAAATAGGAATAATTACCAATCCCCCGGTTTTTGGCCGTTTTTTAGGCAATAAAAACGCGACATCCGATTCTTTCCGATGGGAGTGGCGAACACAACCTGAAAACGAAGGTAGCGATACTTTGGTCGTATTCCGGTTGTCCAACACAAGGCTCACTCTCCCGGCTGGGGTCTTGCCTTCAACCCATCCGGTTTCTTGCGTGAAGGCTCCAGACTGATCAGAAAGTCGGCACGTGTGCCGGCAAGATGATGGCCTGGCCAGATCTCCAGAGCATCGTTCAGTTTCCCTTTCGGGTATCGAGCGAAGATGTCCTTGCGAACGTTCTGCGCGATCCTGCGCTGCCCCATTCCGAACACGTCACACATTGCTCCTCGCGAAATAAGATGTGCTTCTGCACCATATCTTCTGGCAGACACATACCCGTTAAGGTGCAGTCCGATGGCATCGGCAATCCGATGTACCTTTGCCCGGTCATGTCCCTGGCCGACAAGGTGGTGCTGGCAGCGTTCCGCGCCATGGACCACGAAACAGCAATCCCGCGGCTCGCTGGTCCGGCCTGACGCCAGGCCTACGTCATGCAATATGGCTGCACAGAAGAGGATTTCCTTGTCTACAGTGAGCTTACGATAGCCACCTAACAACAGGCCAAAGTAATAGGTGCGCCAACTGTGCCGCATCAGGTCCAAATTCTGGACTTCGTCGGCAAAGTCCAACGCATCCCGGACCAATGCGGTCTCCGGTGGCTGCAGTCCTTCAAGGTCTGCACCGAAGGTGTTGATCAGGCCCAGCTTTCCTCTGAAAGCGTCCAGCGCTTCAAGCATCCCCATACGGCCAAGATTTGTAAGCACCTTCAGCTTTTCAGTTCTTGTCAGTCGCCCATTGCCAAACTGACCAGACCTTCGTCCCCAAGCCACCGTTCCCATGTCTGCAGTGTTTTCCGGCATCTCCCAAAACGTCTCCATTGATTGCTCCATTTTTATGTACCGTATCGCATAAAAATAGACATGTCGATATTTATGTGCGAATTGGTATAAAATGAAAGCCGAAAGCAAACGCGGCCGTCCGCGCAAATTCGACGAAGACATCACGCTCGACCGCATCATGCTGGTGTTCTGGCAGCACGGCTATGCTGCTACCAGTCTCGACCAGATAGCAGAAGCAACCGGCCTGAACAGACCCAGCCTCTACGCTGCATTCGGCAGCAAGAAAGACATGTATCTGAAGGTGATTTCAAGGTTCGCGGACCAGATGCAGGCCCACCTGAAGGCGGCAGGACAGACAAAAGCAGGGCTGAAACCCCGGCTCAAGGCCATCATGACAGCTGCTATCGATCTTTATTGCGGCAGGTCGACATTTGGTGATGCGGCCTATGGTTGCCTGGCCATCTCCACACTGACGACTGAAGCTGCTGATGATCCTGACTTCAGATCAATGCTGGCGCATGTCGTTGAGCGAATGGATCGAGGGTTCGCCGGTCTGATTTACGCGGAGATGAAAGACTCGGTTCCGGAAGCAAGCGTCCAGTTCGCCGCCCAGCATCTGTCTTTGATGCTGCACGGTCTTTCGGTTCGCGCCCGCGCTGGGGAATCTCGCGATATCCTGGTGGAACTGGCAGAGGCTGCTGTTGACCGGCTTGTACCGGACCCTGCTTCAGCGCCCGTTATGTAGATCCAGCGACCAGTCAAGCGTCAGAGGCAGCGGCGTCCACATGCCGGTCTTCACCCCTGCCCGCCTCAACATGTCGGCCGTCCACGTGTTGCAGCCCATCATCGCGTTGAAGCCGCCAACTGCCGGAAAGAAAATGTCGTGTGCGTCGTACGCCACGCCGGGAATTGCCGTCGGAGGCGCTGTGCCATCTGACTGGAAACTGGTCCTGATATCATTGACCAGTTCCTCAAATTCCATCTGGCTCAGTTCAACTACGCGGACGCTTTCCTGTTCAAGCGGAATATCGCCGGTGCGACGGACATGCATGACCGAGGCATCCCAGGTCAACGCGTCTATTACCGGACCCGGTTTCAAATCGCCCCACGTTGGCGTTTCGATATAGAAGGACCGCCCACCCCAGCCGAAAGCAATCCAGAAAACACCCGGATAATCCAGCTCCAGCCCGCCATCCGATACGAATCCGAACGCCTCCAGCACGTCCGGATCGGCCGGGAGAGCGATATCAGTATGGATGGGATTGTTGAGTATCAGAATACGCCGTTTCTCTGCGAAACTTTGCGCAACTTCCATAACCGGGTTGGAATCGAACAAAGGCCTCGGAACGAGTGCTCCGAGGCCCAGTGCTACAACAGCAGTGAAGACAACAAGGCAAATTCCAATCAGGAACCTGCGCAGCAGTTTCATCATCCGCAGTCTTTAGCCGATCAGTGGTGCAGGATCTGGCTCAGGAAAAGCTTGGTACGTTCATGCTGCGGATTGGTGAAGAACTCTTCCGGCTCGTTCTGCTCCACGATCTGCCCCGCATCCATGAAGATAACGCGGTTTGCAACCTTGCGGGCAAAGCCCATTTCGTGAGTGACGCACAGCATGGTCATGCCTTCTTCGGCAAGTCCGACCATCACGTCCAGAACTTCCTTGATCATTTCCGGGTCGAGTGCCGAGGTCGGCTCATCGAACAGCATGATTTTCGGGTTCATGCACAAAGACCGTGCAATAGCAACGCGCTGCTGCTGACCACCGGACAGCTGCCCCGGATATTTGTTGGCCTGCTCCGGGATCTTGACGCGCTCGAGATAGTGCATCGCGATGTCTTCGGCTTCCTTCTTGGGCATCTTGCGAACCCAGATTGGAGCCAGAGTGCAGTTTTCCAGAATCGTCAGATGCGGGAACAGGTTGAAGTGCTGGAAGCACATGCCGACTTCGCGGCGAATTTCGTCGATCTTTTTCAGATCGTCCGTCAACTCGATGCCATCCACAAGGATCTGTCCAGCCTGATGTTCTTCCAGACGGTTGATACAACGGATCATCGTGGATTTGCCGGAACCTGACGGTCCGCAGATAACGATACGTTCTCCGCGCATGACCTTCAGGTTGATGTCGCGCAGAACGTGGAAATCCCCGTACCACTTGTTCATGTTCTTGATTTCAATAGCCACGTCCGTATCGGAGATGGTCATTCTGGAACGGTCGGCTGCGAGTTCCTCGTCGCGTACAGCGTTTTCAGACATAGTTTTTAACTCCAAGAGTGTCCTGTGGCCGGGGCGCTGCGGTTCATCGCGCGCCCCGGAAGCGGTTTGCTAGCGTTTGTGTCCTGTATGAAGCTTCTTCTCCATGAAGATGGAGTAGCGCGACATGCCGAAGCAGAAGGTCCAGAACACCACTGCAGCGAACAGGTAACCCGTGTGACCGGTGCTGGGCGTCGACCATGTCGGATCCGTGAAGGACGACTGGATCTGGCCGAGAAGGTCGAACATGCCGACGATCAGAACCAGAGTCGTATCCTTGAACAATCCGATGAAGGTGTTGACGATCCCGGGGATCACGAGCTTCAGAGCCTGCGGCAAAATGATGAGATACATCATCGGCCAGAACCGGAGCCCGAGCGCCATGGCACCTTCATATTGCCCCTTCGGAATGGCCTGCAGGCCACCACGGACCACTTCTGCCATATAGGCGGCAGAGAACAGGGTCACGCCGATCAGAACGCGCAGCAGCTTGTCGAAGGTCACGCCTTCCGGCAGGAACAACGGCAGCATCACCGACGACATGAACAGAACCGTGATCAGCGGAACACCGCGCCAGAACTCAATGAAGATAACCGAGACAAGCTTGATGATCGGCATTCTTGATCGACGTCCAAGCGCCAGCGCGATACCTAGCGGTAGCGAGGCCACAATACCCGTGACCGCGATGACAAGCGTAACAAGCAAACCGCCCCAAACCGCTGTTTCAACGATCGGCAGGATTACCGCATCTCCGATGACCAGGCCGGTCAGCAGGAAGTATGCGATGATCGGGAAGACGACCAGAAACAGGATTGCGTTGATTTTCTTGAACGGCGCGCTGGGGATTGCCAGCGGCACGAGCAACACCGCGAACAGGAAATAGACGATGTTCACCCGCCAGATTTCCTCGGTCGGATACCGGCCATAGATGAACTGCGGGAAGTATGCTTCCACGTAAGCCCAGCAGGCACCGCTATGGCCGCCGTCCTGCGGCAGACACGCTTCACGATTGTCGCCGCTCCAGACAGCATCGATAAATGCGAACTGGATCAAAGGCGCGATAAGTGAGTAGGCGATCAGAATGCCGATTACAGTCAGAACGGTGTTGCCGATGGACGAAAACAGGTTCTGACGCATCCAGCCGATGACGCCGGTGGTCGAGATCGGCGCCGGCAGTCGCGGCGCCTCCTCGGTTCTGATTTGGAACATATCAGTGTTAGCCATTTTGCGCTCCTTACCGTTCCACGAGCGCCATGCGCTGGTTGTACCAGTTCATGAAGGCCGATGTGATGAGGCTGAGCGACAGATAGACAACCATCCAGATACCGATGATTTCAATCGCCTGGCCGGTCTGGTTGAGCACCGTTCCACCCATCGAGACGAGGTCCGGATAGGCAATGGCAACTGCCAGTGAAGAATTCTTGGTAAGGTTCAGGTACTGACTCGTCAGCGGCGGAATGATCACGCGCATCGCCTGGGGAATGACCACCAGTCTCAACGTCGGTCCGTTCCTCAAACCTAGTGCATGCGCAGCTTCGGTCTGACCATGGCTCACCGCCTGAATACCAGCACGTACGATCTCTGCGATGAACGATGCGGTATAGATTGCCAGGGCTGCGGTAAGAGCCAGGAATTCAGGAATAATATTGAGCCCGACATTGAGTTCGAACCCCTGACGCAGGATTGGCCCGGTTTCGACGAAGTTCGGATGTTCAAGGGTGATCGGCATTCCGGTTGCAAAGTACGTCAGCAAAGGCAGGCCAAAAATAAATCCGACCCCCGTCAGGAATGACGGGAACGGTTGCCCTGTGGCCTCCTGACGCTTGCGCGCCCAACGTGCCACGAGGAACGCTGCTGCTATCCCGATCAGGAACGCATAGCCGATCCATTCCGATCCGGTCCCCATGATGGGTTTGGGAAGCCGAAGACCGCCAATGTTCAGGTGGAATGTGTCGAACAACGACCATTTTTCACGCTTGCCGGGGATCGATCGCAGCACCGCGAAGTACCAGAAAAAGATCTGCAGCAGCAGCGGGATATTTCGGACCAGCTCGACGTAGCAATACGCCAGACGGCTGATGACCCAGTTGTTCGACAAGCGGGCGATACCGATGATGAACCCAAAGATCGTGGCGAAGAAGATACCTACGCCCGCCACAAGCAGAGTGTTCAGGAAGCCGACATAGATCGCTCTTCCGTAACTTGATGTCTCAGAGTAGGAAACCAGTGACTGGTTGGTTCCAAACCCGGCTGTATTTTCTAGAAAGCTCCAACCGGAGGCGATGTTCTGCCTCTCCAGGTTGGCTATCGTGTTCGAAACGATGACATATCCCAAAGTCACCAGCGCGACGACCAGCAGCAGCTGGTAAAAGATGCCGCGCGCTTTGGGATCGTTCAACAGCGAAGCACGCGCCGGCGCCCCCGCCGAGTCCTGCTCCATTACTGACATAGAACCTCGCCCAAGTTTTCACGAAAGAGCCCGGCACGCAGCCTCTCCTCAATCGTGTCTGACCTGCTTCCCTGGCCGAACTTCGTCGGCACTCCCCTATCGACGGAAGCAGTCTGTTCCCCCACGCGGTTGCCGGGTATGTTGTCCGGTTTTTATTGCGTGGAATTTATTGAGGGTTCCGGCAGAACAACCGCCGGAACCCCTTCAATCCTCAATCAAAGAAGAGGATTAGCGGACCGGCGGTGCGTACATGAAGCCGCCGTCGTTCCACAGAGCGTTTACGCCACGGGAGATGCCGAGCGGAGTGTCCGGACCAACGTTGGCGTTGAAGGACTCTTCGTAGTTACCGACGTTTTTGATGATCGCATAGGCCCAGTCGTTCGGCAGGCCGATAGCTTCACCAAATGCGCCCTCAACGCCCAGAAGACGCTTGATGGACGGGTTGTCGGAAGACTTCATCTCGTCAACGTTTTCAGAGGTCACGCCGAGCTCTTCTGCGTTGAGCATCGCGTTCAGCGTCCACTTTGCAATGTTGAACCACTCATCGTCGCCCTGACGGACAACCGGACCCAGAGGCTCCTTGGAGATGATTTCCGGCAGGACCATGTGGTCGCCCGGGTTGGTCAGCTTCAGGCGCTGTGCGTACAGGCCGGATGCGTCAGTGGTGTAAACGTCGCAACGGCCGGCGTCGTATGCAGCCACAACTTCGTCGGCCTTTTCGAAGGCGACGATTTCGTACGGCATGTTGTTGGCGCGGAAGTAGTCGGCAACGTTAAGCTCAGTGGTCGTACCGGTGTTGGTGCAGACCGAAGCGCCGGACAGTTCCAGTGCGGAAGTCACGCCCAAGTCCTTGCGAACCATGAAGCCCTGACCGTCATAGTAGTTCACACCAGCAAAGTTCAGACCCAGCTGAGTGTCGCGGGACATGGTCCAGGTGGTGTTACGGGACAGAACATCAACTTCGCCGGACTGAAGCGCGGTGAAACGCTCTTTTGCGGACAGCGGAGTGTATTTCACAGCGGACGCATCGCCGAACACTGCTGCAGCCATAGCGCGGCAGTAGTCAACGTCGATACCGGTCCAGTTCCCCTGAGCATCCGGGTTCGAGAAACCCGGCAGACCCTGGCTCACGCCACACTGAATGAAGCCCTTTGCCTTGACGTCTTCCAGCGTCGTTGCACCAGCAGCCGTCGTCGCGGCGACTCCCATAGCAGCGCCGATTACGAGCGGAAGGAATTTATTGGACATGGATATGCAGCCTTTATTTGTTACCCATACTTTTATTATGCCGGGTTTGTTCGAAAGACATCTTCTCCGTCTCTTGTAACCGGACGGATGCCAGCCTTGACGGCTGCTTCCTCCAGATATCTTTCGTCCCACCCAACGGTTCCATACGATGGCATTTAGCTGTTCGGGTCAAGTACTTGCTGCAGATATCTCGTCAAATTTCTCGAGCTATCCGCCATTTGCCATCAGGTTGGATGCACAAACAGCGAACATGTCTAAATCGAATTCATTCAATGCCTAAAAAGGGTTCAATGCATTTAGCGGAGACCTTGCGAAGGTTAACGCTAATCGAAAAATTCTCCACACAAAGACCCGCGCACAACACGTGAAATGGCGGTTGCGACCATGACGCGAATGACTAAAGTGAGCGCTCGGCGCTCGGCAGTTCAATGTCGCGCCGCCTCTCGCAAAACACACACCCAAGAGCCTTCATGTCTTCCACCAATTCCAAGCCGCCGTTGAGGCAGGATACCAAACTGGCGCATGCTGGGCGTGACCCGCTTGCATTTCACGGTTTCGTCAATCCGCCTGTCGTGCATGCTTCGACTGTTCTCTACCCCGACACCAAAACCATGGTGACGGGTGCCCAGACCTATTCCTACGCCCGCAGGGGCAACCCGACCACGGACTCCCTTGAAGGTGCCATGAAGGAGATCGAAGGGGCAGCCGGGGTCAAGATCGCGAATTCGGGTTTGAATGCCATTGCATTGGCCATCCTGTCCTGCGTGAAATCCGGTGACCACATCCTGATTGTCGATACGGCTTACGGACCGACCCGCCATTTCGCCGACACTGTTCTGCCAGGCATCGGGGTTTCCGTGACCTTCTACGATCCGAAGATCGGCGCCGATATCAAGTCACTGTTCCAGGAAAACACGACAGCCGTGTTCACCGAAGCACCCGGCTCCCTCACCTTCGAGATGCAGGATGTTCCGGCGATTGCCGCCGAGGCCCGTGCCATCGGCGCGACCGTTCTGATGGACAATACCTGGGCGAGCCCGATTTACTGCCAGCCACTGTCCATGGGGGTCGATCTGTCGATCCAGGCGGGCACCAAATATCTTGTCGGACACTCCGACGCTATGCTCGGTACGGTCGCTGCCAGCGAACGCGCCTGGGAAAAACTGGATGCGTTCTGCGGTGCCATGGGGTGTCACGTCGCGCCGGATGACATCTACCTCGGCCTGCGGGGTCTCAGAACTTTGTCCGTGCGCCTTGAACGGCACCAGCGCAACACGCTAGCCGTTCTTGGGTGGCTGAAGGACCAGCCCAACATCGATCGCATCCGCTATCCAGGCCTTGAATCGGATCCTGGTCATGCTCTCTGGAAACGAGATTTTTCGGGAGCCTCAGGCCTGTGCGCCTTCGACTTCAGTGAAAGCACGACACAGGAACAGGCCTACGCCTTCCTGGATGCGCTCACGCTTTATGGTCTCGGGTATTCGTGGGGTGGTTTTGAAAGCCTTGCCATTCCGGTTCGCCTCAAGGGCAGCCGCACAGCAACCCCGGTAAACCTGGATCGCCAGTCGGTTCGCCTCCACATCGGCCTGGAAGACCCGGAAGATCTGATTGCCGATCTGGATCAGGCACTGGCGAAGGCATTCGGCTGACAGACTGTCGAGCGAACGGCGGAACGGCTCAAATCGTAGGGTCGTTCCGCTTTTCCTTGAAAATCAGCCACAGGTTCCGGAAATAGATTAGCAGACCCAGTCCCTGACCGGCGATGAAGACCGGATCCTGTCGTTGAATGGCATAGATCAGCAGCAGCGACCCACCCGCAACGGAAAAGAACCAGAAAGCGACCGGCACGATTGAGCGGCCAACGCGCTCGGATGCGATCCATTGAATGACGAAGCGCATCATGAACATGGCCTGGGCGAAGAAACCCAGAATGATCCAGAAGTCCAATTGCGCGATGAAAACCGCATGGATCCATTCGTATAGAGCGCTCATGTCTCAGGTCCAGTCAGTGTTTTTGAAAGGTCGGCGGGCTTCTCCACCCGGATTGGGGCATTAATCAGGTCAGTGGCCGAACATCCGGAATTTTTTTACGGCGGCGGCGCAGCCACCACACTCCGAACAGATCCAGCACACCGACCAGCGCCCTGTCAAAGATCCCGTATTTAGACGTTCCATGGCGCCGCTGCCGGTCCTGAACGTCGATATGGGTGACACCGTAACCCTCGCGGATCACGAGTGCGGGCAAGAACCGGTGCCAGCTGTCGAAGTATGGCAGTTGCAGGAACACTTCCCGGCGCAGGGCCTTCAGGCCGCAACCGCTGTCACGAGTGTTATCCCGCAGGATCGCGCCGCGCAGCTTGTTGGCAAACTTCGACGCATAGCGCTTGGCCAGGCTGGCCTTGCGGCCGAGTCTTTGCCCGGCGGCAAGAGCAACTGCCGGGCCGGCAGCGTCGAGAGCGTCCAGAAGCGCCGGAATATAGGCGGGGTTGTTTTCGCCATCGCCGTCTATGGTCGCGACGACGTCGCCCCTCGCATTCAAAAGACCAGTGCGCACCGCGCAGCTCTGGCCACAGGACTTCTCGTGCCTGACCGGCCGCAGCCAGTCATGGGTTGCCGCGTAATCCTGCAACACGATATCCGTGCCGTCGGACGAGCCATCGTCGATGACGATGACCTCGAAACGCCTGCCCTGCAATGCTGCCTCGATTTCATCCAGCAGGATGGGCAGGTTTTCCGCTTCGTCCTTCGCGGGAACCACGACCGTGACGGCGAGCGCGCCCTTGCTGGCCGCAACAGCTTCCAGATAGCTTTGTGTCATGCGCTTGTCCGTTCTGTCGTGTCTGCCGCAGGGGCCTCGGCTTCCACACGGTCGGCGCCACGCTGGCCGCGCAGAACCTGCCAGACAGCCCGCACACAGGCCTTGGCAGACAGGACATTCATGTTGGGTACAATCTTTCCGGAGGAAGACAGGTGAAAGCCGATCCGCCGCCGGGCCATGGCACGAACCGTGAAAAAGGTGAACGTCATCCCCAATAGCGTACCTGCGATGACGTCGCTGGGGTAATGCGCCCCGACCATGACGCGGCTGAACGCAAGCCAGAAGCCCGCAACAATGATCAGCCACCGGTAGGCCGGGAAAATAAAGGCCAGCGCAGTTGCAAGCGCAGCGACAGTGGTCGAATGACCAGAGGGGAAACTGGTGAAGGTGCCGTCGAAGGCCAGAAAGTCGAAGCGGACCGGACCAACTTCCTCGTAAAGCTTGGGACGCGCCCGGCCGAGCGACCACTTGAATGCTATGGCCAGAAGCCCCGTCGCGGCGACTGAATAAAAGATGAAGGCCGCATAAGTGAACACTGCGCCGATTGCCATGCGCAGGCGGAATGCGTAGCGCCCGGCATCCAGCGCCAGCAGAAACAAGCAGCACAGACCGGTAGAAACGAGGATCCAGTCGGCCTTGCCGATATCGGTAAAGGTTCGGAAGGCGGCCCGGTATTCGCCCGGGAGGGAGCGCAGCCACGGATAGGTCGGAACATCGAACGCAACGACTGCAATGCCAACCGTCAACAAGAGGACTGCAAGGATATCCTGCGGCCGCTGCCCGGGAGGAAGCGGATCCCTGTTGTGGCGCGCACGTTCCCTGCGACCGGAAAACAGTATTGCAGCCCGCCGAGAATTCCCGCGCATGCGCGCCAGAACATGCCAGACAAATTTACTGCTGTTGCTCATTGCCGTCTTCTGAAACCGTCGTCGGCACGGACTTCTCATAAAGCCCGATATCGACATCGTCCCCGCCATTGATATTGAGGCCGTCTACCCTTTTTACAGCCTCCGGCACAAGACCAATCTCCTTTGCGGCGGCCAAAAACGCGGCTTCTTCCCGGCTTTCTATTGCCGCGATACGGCAGGTAGCTGGATTCGCGGCTTCATCGGCAGCAAGAAAGGCGGCGGCATCCTGCGCGGAAACGATCTTTGTCGTCGTGCCTTCAAGGAATATGAAACTGGGTTCGTGAAAGCCGGTGGTCACGACCAGACGGTTCGACTTGTCTGCACAACCGGGGATTTCGTCCATGGCCGCGACAAGGCGCGGACTGACCCAGATCGGCGTAAGAGCTGGGCCGACAAAGCCCCAAAACCCGATGCTGACGCAAATCGCTGTCAGGCAGATGGCGGGGAAAGCATAGAGCGCCGGTCCACGCAGAACCCGGGATGCTGCCGCAATCGCAAAAACAGCTCCCACTGCAAGCAGAACGGATCCGGGAGGTGACGGCCAGACACCCAGGGCAAAAGGACCGGCAAACGCGGCGACGGCCAACCCCAACGCAGGCACCGCCAGCAGCACTGCCGCTACCCAACGCAGCCACGTTCTCGTCGTGGCGCCAGCCCCCTCCATCAGCGCAGCAGCAACAGGAAGTGCTAGGGCAGGCAGCAGCGGCATTGTGTAATGCGGAAGCTTCGTTGCAACCAGTTCGAACACGATCCAGCTTGGGACGAACCAGGCGACGGCAAACGTCACCAGCGGACTTTTTCGTTCATGCCAGATGAGCGGCAAGGCAATCACGAAGAATGCAGGCAAAGGCCAGAATATGCCGAACATCGCCCCAAGATGGGTAAGCGGGGGTGCTCCATGACCTTCCTGCCCCTGCCCGACCTTGCCAAGCAGATCCTTGCCGATGGCTTCAGTAAAGAACGTTCCGTCCGTCGCGATCCAGATTGCCACGAACCAGGGTGAGACGAGCAGCACGAACCACAGCAGACCCGCGATTGGCGCCGTTCCCTTGAACCATGCAGCTTTCCGTTTCATGGCCATGAGGCCAACAACCGTAAGGCCAATCACCATGGGTCCAACCGGCCCCTTGATGAGCACACTGCCCGCAAGTGCAGTCCAGAACAGGAACCCAAGACCCCATAGCCGCTTGTCCGGATCCTTCAACCAGACCCGCGCCAGGGCACCTTGCGCTATTATGATCATTGCAAACAGCGCGGCATCAGTTTTTGCCAGTCGCGCCTCGACGCCGACAATGATCGCCAGCGCCACGAAACCTGCCGCCAACAGCGCACCGGCAGGCCCCATGAATGCCCGTGCAAGCCAGAAGGTTGCCAGAACGCTGATTATCGAGGCTATGACGGAAGGCAGTCGATAAGCCCAAAGCGGAGCGTCCGCCCCCTGCCCTGTCAGCTTTACGGCAGCTGCCTGAAGCCAATAGATCCCGACTGGCTTTTTGTGACGTGCCTGATCCTGAAAACGAATGTCGATGTAATCGTTCGTTTCCAGCATCTGCTTGGTTGCCTGGGTAAAACGCGGTTCGTCCCTGTCCAGCGGAGGTACCGTCCATTGACCTGGTACGAACAAGGCAAGCGACAGGAGCAACAGAAGGAACGGTGCAGTGATGTCGTGGCCGAAGATATGCAACCAGACCGGTTTTCGAACCGGGGCAGCCGACGGGCTATCCACCTTGTCCTTGCGTTCGGATTTCTCGGTTGCCTTGCCTGCCGCCTCGGGCTTCTGATCGTCGCGCGTGTCCGACATCAACTTTCTGTCCAGTTCCTGCGTCCGGTGTCCTGCGCCCGGTGTCCTGCGTCTGGGCGGTCGCCCCTGCCCGCCCGTTTCTGAACGCTTCTCCTACATGAGCTTTTCAAAAAGGGAAACTAGTGCTTGCCCTCTTCGAACGCACGGTTATCGTCCGGGCAGATGATCCACCTGACGAGTCACAAGGTTTTCCATGACATTGATTGCTCATATGACGGACCTGCATTTGCGTCCGCGAGGTTTGCCCTGCTATCGCGTTTCGGACACCAATATGCTCGCCGAGCGCGCGATCAAGTCGCTGAAGAGTCTCACGCCGAAACCTGATGCTCTCGTTATAACCGGCGATATAACCGACAGAAACGATCCAAGGGAATACGCGCTCGCCCGCTCCATCCTCTCGCGCGTCGACATGCCTGTCTATCTTGTGCCCGGGAACCACGACGGCACAGAAGTCATGCGCCGCGAGCTCGGCAGCTTTCCAGGTCTTTCAGGCAGCCTTGAAGACAAGATCTGCTATACGGCGGACATCGGCGACATCCGCCTGATTGCGCTGGATACCCATATTCCGGGTGATCCGCGTGGTCGGCTCGGTCAGGCACAGCTTGACTGGCTCGACAGCCGGCTGCGCGAAAGCGCCAAGACAACGCTGATCGCCCTCCACCACCCGCCTGCACTTTCCGGGATCCGACACATGGACGACATCGGACTTGTGGATGCCGATGCGCTTGCAGAAGTTGTTTCGCCGCACCGGCATGTTGCGCGCTTCCTGTGCGGTCATCTTCACCGTCCGATCATCGCGAGCTTTGCCGGAAAGGTGATGACGCTTGCTCCCAGCACCGGACACCAGGTCGTCCTCGACCTGACGGAAGACGGTCCCGCCATGTTCAACTTCGAACCCGCAGCCTATTTTCTCCACTATCATTCGCCGAAAACCGGAGTGGTGTCACATATGGCCTACGTGGAAGCGTATCCTGGCCCGTACCATTTCTTCGCCGATGAAGGCGTCGTCTGGCCGGGAGATGAAACCTGATGTCCGTAATCGCCCTGCCCAAACGCCTCCTGGCGCTGTTGCTGCTTGGCCTTTTCGCGGCCTCCCTCAGCGCCTGCGGCGCTTTGCCGGGAAAAAGCGACCTTGAAGACAAGACAGTGCTGACGGACCAGCCGGTCGACAAGGCGCAGATGCTGTCGATGATAAACGCCTACCGGCAGCAAAAAGGCCTGCCCGCATTGCGCCACGACCCGGAACTGGATGTCGTTTCCCAAAAGATGGCACGCCATATCGCCGAGCGCGACAGTATGGACACCTGGGCTCACAGTGCCTTCGGTCTGTCACAACGGCTCGACAAGGCAGGGTACGCAAATTACGCAGGCGCGGAAAACCTGGGGGCGGGATACGCTGATCTGGCAGCAGCCTTCCGTGGCTGGCAAGGCTCAGAAGGCCACAACAAGAACCTTCTCAACCCCTACGTGACACGGGTAGGTATTGCCAGAACCAACCGCAACAATGGCAAATGGCGCAATTTCTGGGTGATGACACTGTCCCGCCCTTATGCGGACGGCCGACCGACCGTCCGATAACAAGGCACCTGGAAAAAGGGCGGAGCCAAGCTCCGCCAAAAGGCTTCTTCCAGAGATCGAATGACCCAGTTGTCATCCGGACGCCTCGCAAACAAAACATGAATGCTTGGCTCATATTTTATTAAGGCCGGCGCATCAGCCTGTCAATCGTTCAAAAGGGAAATGGTCGGACGGCAAATTCGGCTTCGGACGCGGGGACGTCTCGCAAACCACGCTCTACTACCCCGTCGAACAACCTTTTTTTGCCGAACTTTGGCTCCCAACTGCATAGCTCAGGGGACAACAGCTTGACGCAGGGAATTGCAAGGTCTTGGCGGGTCGCATCAAACTCCCAGAGGCTGATCCCGCGGTCGAAACAACCCTGAAGCAGGGTTTCAAAAGTCGAGGTCTTCTCCAGAACCTCAAGACGGGCGGCAACCGCCCCCCGCAAAGGCAGATCCTCGAATATCACGCGCTCTCTGGCATACGCCAGCTGCCTGGGTAGCGACCTCAGTGCTTCTTTTGTGCCGTGACTGGCGGGATAGGATTTGTCCATCAGAGACAGCGCGTTTTCCGATTGCAACATTTCCTGAATTGCACTGGTGCAGGCCTGTGCGGTGTCCCAACCGGCGGATGATCCAAACGCACACCCCCGGCCGTAACCGTCATGAGAGACACAAATCACCACCTGGACCGGCAGGTCCGTGTCGACGTGCAAGAGCTCCCATTCCCGAGGCTGGTCATCGAGATATTGGACCAGATCAGGAGGGAGCATTTCCCTCACATAGCCTTCAGGTAGAGAAGTTATCCCCAGGCGGTTGTACCAGGCCTGCGCAACTGCATCACGCTCTACAAGCTCAAGAAGCGCGCGCGCGCGCGCTCCCTCAAGATCATGCCAGACAGCGCATCCTGCGCTCGAAGCAAAGGGCAAACGCAAGCCGGTAACGTCATCGGCTTCGTTAAACAAAATTCCCAAACTAAGGCACTGCGCCTCTTCATCAGTCTGCAGATTTCGCAACCGGACACGCCTGGCTGAAAGAGAAGACCAGTCTGAAGAGTTGACGCGTGAAAGATCCCGTCCGAGACGGAGCCTGCCGAGAGCGACACTTGCCTGGGCTTCACTCAATCCAAGCAATCGACCAAAATCTACCTGAGGTTGTTTTTTGTCGTAATTGAAAATCCTATTGTCACTAATCCCGATACTACAAAGGGTTAGCCTTTCGGAAAGCTCCCCAATACAACTAATAGCTGCAATTGATGCGATATCCCCCTGTCCACCGGCAGGAATTGGTGCCCCTGCAGCAGGTACTTCATTTGCATCAGTTTCAGATGACTTGAGCAACCCGGTGCAAAAATGCACCGGGCATCCGGGGCGTGTCATCGGGACCAGTCTTGGGGAGAATGACGAAAGCAGCTTCAGGAAAAGACGAAGGTCCGGCTCCAGCAAGCGCACACGATCTCCCTCAACGCCCGGCTCCACCGCTATCAGGCCCAAACGCGACAGGTCCGCAAGTACGTCGTCCGCAAATCCACTTTCAACGATCATAGAAGAGACACCGCCGCCAACAGTGAGGATGCGGGACGGCTGCTTATGTTTTGATATGGCAATTTACTTCGCCTCACCCTGCAATTGCACACAACGTAGATTAACAAAACTGCCATTGAGCGAGTTCATTTCCTCGTTCTACATTCTATTCGAAAGCAGTCGATCAGTAGTAAACAGTCTCAATACATAACTATTTACTAAAGTTTGACCGAATTTCAAAAAGCCAGGTGACCATCCCACCACCAGGCAGGACACATTGCAACTCAACCTATCGGAGGCTCATAATGCACGCTGACACAACTTCCCGGACTGAACTGGAAATTGGCGCGAAACTTGGCGCGATCATTCAGAACGCCACAGCACGTGAGCGGCTGGTTGCCAACCCGGCTGAAGTCCTGGCTGAAGTTGGCATCAACTCCGATGCCGCAATCTTCGCCGACACTGCTGACCTCGTCCATCTCGTGATTCCTGCACAAATCGACGCTGAACGCGTTGCAGCCGGCGATGAAAGCTATTTCGAAGAACTCGGTAAAGCAGCTCTCGGCAATTGCTTTTACGAAGACGTCCCGGAGTAAGCCGGTAAGGTCGTCACGATACGTCTCCGGCCTTCTTGCTTCGCGCAGGAAGGCCGTCGTTCTTTCCGATTGGGGTAACGATGGCCAGATTTCCCTACTACCAGAGCAACGTCAAAGACCTTGGCAAACTTATCGCCAGGGCAGCGATCGACGAAAACTTCCGACGCGAGCTCGAGCGAGACCCATTAGCTGCAATTTCCAATATTGGCCTGCCGAAAGAGACGGTGGCGCTCATGCGGTTCAAGATCGTCGATCAGAAAAACAATCCGAACGCCGTAGCTCTTCCTTTTCGTCTGAACGAAGAAAAGCTGAACAGCGCCAACGAGGAGTATCTGAAAGCTCTGTCTTCGACGTTCGCGCTAAATTGAACCGGAACCGTCGAACAGGAACCGCTGCACCAAGGCTGCGCCCTTGTCGAAATCGTTTCGCACTTTCTCGTTCTGGAAGAAATTGATCTTCTTTCTCCAGCTTTTGGGGTCCTGCGCAAGCTCGGGAGAGTTTTTCAGCAAGGCAGCACGGTTTTCACCAAAGCGTTCAAGCGTGTGCATGGCTTCTTCTTCTCGCCCGGCACAGACCAAAGCGGCCACACGAGTGGTCAAGCCACTGATACCAACCCCGGCGCCCCGCTCTATCTGCTTTATCGCGCTGTCGTAGTCTTCCGCGGCAAAATAGATGTTCGCCAGGTACTCGTAGAAAACGCGGGGCACAAACGCGAAGAGAGAAAAAGCTCTTTCGGCCGTAACGCGCGCTTCGTTGATGTCGCCGGAAAAAGCCAGGCCCTCGGCAACGGACATCAGGTTGGCTGGATCAGCCGAGCTCAGACGTCCGGCGTTCTGGAACGCTCTTCGCGCCTCGTCAGGCATATTAGACAGAATAAGTGCCCAACCATAAACACGCTGATTGACCGCCTGCCAGGGGTCAAGCCTGATCGATTTTTCAGCAAGGTTCAGAAGATTGTTTTCTTCACCGGAAAACGTCTTGTCCATGAGCGGGAAATGCAGTTCCT
This sequence comes from Roseibium algicola, assembly GCF_001999245.1. Taxonomy (NCBI): domain Bacteria; kingdom Pseudomonadati; phylum Pseudomonadota; class Alphaproteobacteria; order Hyphomicrobiales; family Stappiaceae; genus Roseibium; species Roseibium algicola. The sequence continues at coordinate 5,916,840 of NZ_CP019630.1, forward strand.
GCTTCATGATGATCGACGCCTTGCCAGCATACGTCATCGAGAACGAACGATTTGTGCGCTCCAGATCATCCAGCAAGCGCATCGCTTTTTCGTCGGATTGCGGCGTGAAATCCCACAACAGGGCTTCAGCCTGACACCAACGGGCGAAAACGGATGTTTTCGCGGGGTTTCTTAGTCTGCTGGTCGCGTGGTTATGGATGCGGCTCACAATCTGGCTCGCAGCCGGCACCAGACCGTCCCAGTATTGCAGGTCAATTATCTCGTTAAAGACAATCTGACCGTTGCCCCTGTCCTCGAACTGGACAACCACTTTGCCCGATCGCTCGTCATGCCGGAACCTGAGCAGATAACAGCCAAGTTCGTGACCTTCCATCAAGGTTGGACGTGGCACGTTTTCTTCGCCGAAATACTCAGATTCAAACAGCTCGAACGACCGAAACGAAGAAAGGCCGGAGACGATTTCCTCTCTCAGATGGATCGCGTCGTTCAGCCCCTTTTTCAACAGGGATGACGAGACAATGGAAATTTCTGGCAAGGGAACGAAGTCATCGTAATTTGGCAGGAACCCTCGGTTTCCACCGCTGTTGCCATCACTTCTTCCAACCGGCACCGGAGAAGGTTCGACCTCCGATACGATCAGCAGCTTCCGCGTCTCTTCATCAGGCTCAGCATCCAGATGGAGCCGCATTTCCCTTTCGCAGGATCTGAGCTGCTGTTCGGCGCGCTCGGGCTGACCCAGATTCATGTAGAGACGAATAAGAACGCGATGGGCCGCCTCAAACGCAGGATCGAGCTTCAGGACAAAACGCGCCCCGGCCTCTGCCTGCACACCCCCGTCTTCCGTGGATATCCTGTTCAGATGCTTGAAGGCGGCGCTGATGAGTTCTGAGCGCACCCGTTCACGCTCGACCGTCAGCCACTCGGAAAATTCAGAATCGATATCGTCGTAGCCGGTCAGGAACTCGCCGCGCCACAGTTCCCCCGCATTGCGGAAATCCGCTGCCTGCCCACGTTCCAGAAGCGTATTCATGGCCATGAGATCAGACGCAAACGCCGATGGGTCGAGTTGAATGTGACCTGGCGCTGAGCGCACTACATCGATACCGGCCGTTTCTTCGGCGCTCTTCAACTGGCGCAATGCCTGACGCAAGGATTGCATTGCCTTGTGGCGGTCTGTCCCGCTCCAAAGCAAATCCGCCAGTGCTTCCCGGGGCGACGCCATACCGCTCATGCGGCTCAGATAGCCCATGATCGCCAGAGCCTTGCGGGTCTTGACCGCCACAGGTTCCTGGTCGCTATCAAGGAGCAAAGGCCGCCCAAGGCATGCAAAGCAGGACGCGATTGCCATCAATTCCCCGTATTTGAAATGCACGCTTCAGCCGTCGCCTTCGCGCAACCGCGAATATCACGCAACCTGAAACACAACAGCACCTTATCACGCTCATTTCACGCTGCAACAGCATGCTTTAATCGGATGGTCACAGCAGCGACGCTGCAATCGGCAAATCAAATACTGGTGGGTAGTAAAATGTCTAAGACCGTTAGCAAATCGGACCGCACTGAACTCGAGCAGGAGCCTGCAATCGAGGCGATCAAGCGCATGATCCGCTACACGAAAAAAGAATCGGACAAGGACGGCCGTACGTTCTGTTCCTATTTCCTGGATATGGCTCTTCAGTCCCTGGAAGATGGTTCCGAGGACGTGGACATGATCCTCAAAACAAAGATCACGCCGCTCATGGTTGGCCAGAAGGTGGAATCGGGAAAGTCCGAGACGCTCTGACCTTCAGGCGAATCGCGGTCTAGAAACACCGCCGTGCTCCTATATTGCAGGGGCCGGCGGTTTTTGTTTTTTGCAGGCTTTTTCCAAGTACCTGACTTGAACATCCAGTTTAGGACATCTGCACGGCAGGAAGCCTTTCCACGCATGGTAGAGGCATCGAAGCTCAGGACTTATTCAAAAAAATCAGGGAGATGGCGACTCCGGCAGGATTCGAACCTGCGACCATTCGCTTAGAAGGCGAGTGCTCTATCCAGCTGAGCTACGGAGCCAATTTCTCAGGAACGCAAACCGTTCCCAGATGAGACTATCAGGCAGTATCTCTGAGGCCTGCCAGACGTTCATGCAAACTTGGATCGAGACCAAACGTCCGGAGGCAACCCGATCCGGCGATCGCCTCCACTGCCCTAATGCGTCAAAAACTCGGCTCGTGTCGATTCGAAATCGGCGCTTTCAACAGACAATCCGATCTCTTGCCGAACAGGGCAGAAGAGCCGAACGTTCTTGTTCAGTGGGTCCAGGGCGCAGACCGGTTGAATTTGAAATTGTCCGCATAGGCAGACCCGCGCACTTTGCGTTCCTGGGCTTTCTCAACCCTGTGCGGAATGCCATGGCGCTTCGCATATGCGACAGCTTCTTCAGAAGTCTCGAAATAGAGCCGGATTTGCTGCTTCATGTCGGAAGACGACGTGTAGCCCATCAAAGGTTCGACGGACTTGGCGACCTCCGGCTCGTAATCCAGCACCCATCTCTGGGTTTTCGCCTTGCCTGACTGCATGGCGGTTTTCGCCGGACGGTAGATACGCGCAACCATGTGACAGTGCCCTCAAGTCTGAATATGTGAGATGCAATTCCTTACAGCAGCTTTTTCCCGCCTTTGCCGCCGGTGTCAACACCGATATTGGCCGCAACCCGCAATCTTCGGTTCGTCGGCGACTCATTTAACAGCACAAGTATGTATTAACGGTGTTGGTGGAGAGGCGAATTATGACATTCACGTAACATGACATGGAGGCGCAACTCATGCTATTAACTACCCTAACGTGAACTTGTCTGGAAGACGCCGATTTTCGGAACGCAGTGCAGGTTCAAAAAATACAGAATCGCAGGGCCGGACAGCCTGAAAGGGCCGATCCAAAGATCAAAACGATAAGGCTTTGACATGCATTACGAATTTCTGAAAAGACTGGAAGGGTATGTTCCGGAACATGTTCGGCCGGTTACCAGAGCGCCGGAAAAAATTGCGCCGGTCGAACTGAAAGCGGCGATCGACGACGCCAATCTCACTGAAATGTGGGACATGATCCTGACGCTGGACTATTCGGTATCCGACCCCACCGATCTGTCACCGGAAAAACGCGACGAATTCCTGAATGTCATGTCGCTGTTGTTGAAAGCCTTCGACCGGTAGAAATGGTTATTGGCAAACGGCGAAAGATTTGCGGTGTCGCTGGTCGTTTTTTGCCGGATGGAACAAATCAAAACATGAGAGAGGACCGTGCTAACACGCCCTGATACTCATTTTTCGGAACTCGGCACACAGGCCATTGAAAAAGGGCTTGCCGACCCGGCTGTGTCTGCGTTCTACGACAGCATCATGTCGACCGATGCGGTTCAGATCCAGCAATGCCTGAAACCGTTCCTGCCTCATTTGAGCCTTTGCTCGGACAAGATGCCCGGCAACGCTCCTCCTCCGATCTTCTATGTCGGTAAGGAAAGTGGGCAGCGACACCTGTTCGGCGAAGACTGGGCAAGCCCGGCGACACCCGCTTGCGGTCTGCGCACACCTGATCCGGACCTGGAGAAGGCTTCGGCGGAAGGTTATCGCAAGGCATTGGAAGGCACGCCTTATTACGGCTACGCCCACACGAAAATTCAGGTCAATGGCGAATTCTATGAAGTTGCGTTCGAGCGGTTGATCGTCGCCGTGCGACCTTCGTTGCAATCCGATCTTCGCTTCTGCGCCTACCTGGGTGTCATTCAGGATCTTCAGCGGACGTCCTGAGGATAAGTTTTACAAGGCCGTGTAGATCGCTTCTGGTGGCATAGACCAGCCAGTCATCCGGCCTGATATGTCCAGGCGCAATCTCCCAATGCGTTCCGCGTGGCACGAACCTGCGGTAACCGACCCGGATGCCAAAGCCTTTTTCTGCGCTTTTTGCAGCCATCAGGCCATAGAGATAATCCGGCGACCACTTCAATAGTGAGAGCAGAAACCCCAACTGGGTCAAAGGCTCGGCAAGGCCCTGCCCCCGGATGTCCCGTCTCAGCCAGAGATTGCCGTGATAGACGATACGCCCGCGCATGAAATAGGCGTCATGCGCGTGCTCTGTCCCGAAGCGAACCTGAGGGTTTGGATCGACAAAGATCCTGCGTTGCTGCTGGTGCCAGTGCTCGGCAAGGCTCCTGTCTTTCAGGTCTTCCACCTTTGCAGCTTGCACAGACACGACGTTACCATGGCTGTTGACGGCCCCTACCCAGAACGCAGTCGTCCCGTGCAGGTCGAAAAACCGCGGTGAAAAATCTTCCATCAGGTATTTGTCTTCGGTGCTCCGGACGGTCTTTTCGAAAAGCGCAAAATCCGCGCTTTCCTTCAGAGAAAGCCCGGCCTTTTCAATTCTGGACTGCAGCACGGCTATCGCCGCCGATACATCCAGCGTCGCCTGGTCGTCAGGATCCGGTATCATCAGCCCCATCCGGCGCGGCCTGCATGCCGTCGCAAGCGGCGTCACTCCCAAAGGCATTGGAAACGCCCGTCTGACCAGTCTGTTATGCGGCGATAAGTTGCACAAGACACCAGCGTAGCTTGGCCCTAGTTATCCCGGCCTTTAGGCACGGAACCACAGCAAGCGCATGGATTTGCATTGCAAAGTCCCAAGTCACGCGCACCGCATCACATCGATTTTCAGGAGAATGAATGGTCGGGGCAGCAAGATTCGAACTTGCGACCCTCTGGTCCCAAACCAGATGCGCTACCAGGCTGCGCTATACCCCGAACAGTTGATGCGCTCGGATTTATAGGCCACAGACTCTATCGTCAAGCTAGAACAAACCAAGAATATCCGAGTTTTGTGGGCAAAACCTGACAAACATGTCCCGTACTTTGTTCTCAGTTTGCACACAAAAGCAAAACGGCACGCCCGATGACCGCGAACGAGCCTCGTAAACGCGACGGCCAAGGCATCGTGCCGTCACGGTCTTTGAAAGTGCAAACTGAACTTCAGTATATTTGCTTGATCAACCAGATTACTGGCGGCATTCTCCCGCATGAAAAGTATCCAAGCAATTGAATGAAATACCAAAACGTTTACATCAGCCAAATTACAATTTTTGATATAGATTTCAGGAAAAGAAATAGATGATCACCAAAGATGACTTCACAAAGGCATTAAAAGATTTCGGTGGATCCGAGTCCCAGAAAATACTTCAGGATCCACAAGCATACCAAGCTACCTTTGACCTGCTGATCACCGTCGCAGAAGATTCGTCAATCTTCCAAAAAAAGCTGTCGATCGCCAATACAGCAGCGGGTGTAGCCAATATGGCCGTTGGACACTCCTCTGCCGACCGTCGGACAAAGAATGCCGTTCGCGCGGGATCTTTTGCTTTGAGCCAATTCCAGCAGACAGCGAATCTAGCAAGTGTCACCAAGTTATCGCCAGGAGCCGCGATGGTTGCTGTCAGTGCCACAGTCGTCAACAAGACAGGTATTATCGTGTCCTTTGCAGGCGGAGACAAAAAGAAGGCTCAGTGCATCGGTGCGGTGATGGAGCTTTCTGCTTCCGCGGTAATCACCGCCGTGTCTGCACCAACAGGCGTCCTGCTGGTCCTGTCGGTCGCCAGTCTGGCCGCCTCATCGGTCAACGCATATAATTCATGTTTTTAGAATTTTCGGGCAGGCTGGAATAGGTGCAATTCGGTTTCATTTCAGCCCCATGGACGGGCTGCTGACCTTGTCTCCGGCCGAGATATCGAGTTTTTCCGACAGACCGGCGTTTATTTCGAACACGTACTTCGCCGGACCAAGCGAGGGAATGACGTCTTCGGAAAAAGGCGTGGTGTTGTCGGCGATGCTGACGATGGCCCCCTTCGCGTCAATGAAAATGATGTCGAGCGGCAGAGGTGTATTTTTCATCCAGAAGTAACGGTCGCCCTCCCCTTCGAAGAGGAACAGCATGCCGCGTTCCGCCGGCATCTCTTTGCGGAACATCAATCCCATCGACCGTTGCCGGTCCGTTGCCGCAACCTCCGCCTTGAACTGGTGTTCCTTGTCTCCAGACCGAATGAGAAGATCTTCCACCGGCAGGTTCAACTGCGGGTCCTGCGCCAGCGCCTGTCCTGGCGAACCCGCGAGCGAAATCCAGAGTGTTGCAGCAAAAAGCGAGAGGCACAGAAAGAAAGGACGCATTCTGAAAACTTCCTGAAAGGCCCGGCAGAACCGGTTTGGGAAACTGGCAGTCAAAGGCAAGACCGGAATATCACTTCCCGTCTGCCGAAGAAGATTGCCTGAAGGTCGGCAAACAAAAAGGCCGGAACATGTCCGGCCGAGTCAATGTGCAGAATGACGGAAAGTGGGGTCAGTGAGAGGCAGGTATATGGGTGCCTGTCCCGACCGGCCGGATTTCAGCGGCCATGCGGCCTTTCGGGCCTTCGCCGAAGCGCACCAGCACATCCTGGCCGGGACGCAATTCAGTGATGCCGAAGCGTCGCAGCGTCTCCATGTGAATGAAGATGTCTTCTGAACCTTCACCCTGGGTCAGAAACCCGAAGCCCTTGACGCGGTTGAACCATTTCACGGTCGCTTTTTCGAAACCGCTTTCGGGGACAACCTGAACATGGGTGCGCGACGGAGGCAGCTGCGACGGATGGGTCGCGGTGCTTTCGTCCATCGACAGGATGCGGAAGGCCTGAAGACCGCGCGGCCTGTCGAGTACTTCGCAAACAACCCGCGCGCCTTCATAAGCAGTCTGGTACCCGTCTCGCCTGAGGCAGGTGACGTGCAAAAGGATATCACCGTCGCCGTCGTCCGGGACGATGAAGCCATATCCTTTCCCGACGTCGAACCACTTAATCGTTCCGGCAATCTCGAGAACATCAACGGCGACTTCGTCCGTCAATGTTTCGAGTGCGCGGGGCTCCCGTGCGGTTTTAACCCCCATAGCCTTTTGTCCCGTCTCTGGTCCGCATCATTAAGCTGAAGGCAAAATTCGACTCACCAGCCAGCTGATTCCTAACAAAAGGATAACATTGTGCTTTCTGGCGAGAAGGGAAATTGTCGGACTAACCACAGACCATTTACGGAAATCAGGCCGGTTATTCGCCAAATCTCGCAAATGTTTGAGCTAAAGGCGTTCGAATGACTGTTGACGCATAAGAATCGAGCGGCGTTTCCTGGCCGTTTAGAATCACTAGGTCTGCACCGCCACGAACGGCGATGGCCGGCAGTTGTGCAGCTGGATGCACGACAAGTGACGAGCCCAACACCAGAAACAGATCGCAAGCAGCAGCAGCCTCCGCTGCCCGCTCCAGTTCCATTTCCGGCATCTGCTGCCCGAAACTTATGACCGCCGCCTTCAACAGTCCGTTGCAATCTGGACATCTCGGACTTTGCCCGGCGTCAACAATCGGCTTCTGAGCTTCCAGTTCAGCCCGCGCCCCGCAGGAAAGACAGGTTGCGAATGTGGAATTGCCATGGATCTCGACAAGCAGGTCTTCCGGAAACCCTGCTCGCTGGTGCAGGCCATCGACATTTTGTGTGATGAGGCAATGAAGCTTGCCGGCCTGCGCCAGGCTCGTCATTGCCAGATGTGCTGCATTCGGCTCCGCTCTTGCGAAATAGTCCATCATTTCGAACCGGCGTTCCCAGTCTTCCAGGCGGCAATCCTCATCGGCGACAAAGTCCTGGTATTGAACAGGCTGACGTTTGGACCATATCCCGCCAGGTGAACGGAAATCCGGAATTCCGGAGTCCGTCGATATCCCCGCCCCGGTCAGGGCAACGATCTGCCGGTAGGAACCTTCCTTGAACTGTGCCACAAAGCGCTGAGCTTCGGGCAAGGTATCAATGCACTTCATCGGCCGGTCCGGTGCCCGTTTGGAAAATCCCTCGATTGAGGAAAAGGATAGGACATGCGTTATTTGCACACGATGGTCCGCGTGACCAACATTGAAGACTCACTTGATTTTTATTGCAACAAGATGGGCATGACGGAAGTCCGTCGCTACGAAAACGAAAAAGGCCGGTTCACCCTGATCTTCCTCGCCGGATCCGATGATGTCGAAGCCGGAAAGGCAAACGCTGCGCCGCTTCTAGAGCTGACCTACAATTGGGATCCGGAAACCTACACCGGCGGCCGCAACTTCGGCCATCTCGCCTATGAGGTCGATAACATCTACGAATTCTGCGAGAACCTGCAGAACAAAGGTGTCACCATCAACCGTCCTCCACGTGACGGCCGCATGGCCTTCGTTCGTTCGCCGGACAACATCTCCTTCGAGCTGCTTCAAAAGGGTGAAGCGCTTGAAATCAAAGAACCCTGGGCCTCCATGCCCAATACCGGCGAATGGTAAAACCGGACAGTTTTCAACAGGCGCAGGCCCGGGATTCCGGGCTTGCAAAAAATTGTCGCAAAGGCTCTTGCGGGCTGCTCCAATCCCGCCTATAAGCCTCCCCACGACGCAGCCGCGTCGACCGCGCGCCCATCGTCTAGCGGTCTAGGACGCCGCCCTTTCACGGCGGAAACACGGGTTCGAGTCCCGTTGGGCGTGCCAACTTCTTCCCTTCCGGTTCAGAAGCAGGCACCTGGCATTGGCGTAAGCTACTGGTCAAAGTGCACCTGGCGATACGTAACTGCCTTTTATATCCAGGGCAGGTTCGTCCTTGCGGAACAATGTCCGCCCCGGAAATTCCTTTTTGTAGTATGCTTCGATATCTGCGGCTGCAGGGCCGGCATACTCTATCCGTCCGCTTGGGAAGAATATGTCCAGGTCGTCATCCTTGTGCTCCGTCGCATAGGTTTCCTGCGATCCGTGCAAGACCATGGCAATGCCGAGCCGGTTGTTGACGAAATGCTGCACGTCAAAAAACTTTGGCGAGCGCGTGTGCTTCTGACCCAGGCGATCCTCTCTGACGCGGATCAACTGGTCAGGAGCGTCCATATCGACGATGCCGTAGAGATCGAAGTCTCCGTGTACACACTTGGCCGCGGTGATAAGCGAACTGGACGAGAACTTCACACAGCCGAAATAGGGGTCTTCTGGATTGCGTTCGACGAAATAAACGCCTCCACGCGGAATGTAGGTCAGTTTCCGTTGCTGTTCGAAGGTTGCCATTTCAGGTCGCAACTGTTTTTGAAATTCCATCCATTCCTCGATCACCTTTGCCATCTTGCTCGCCTTGAAGGCCTTTTCGCCAACGATTTTTGGATCGACTACCAGGCCCGCAAAGTTCTTGCGCTGCGCGTCCGGACACTTGCTTCCGACGGGCTTAACATCGAAATCCGCAGTCTTGGCCTTGCAATCCAGGCGCTTGGGCGTGGCGTAGGGTTCGCCAACGTGCTCAAGGGATGCTGTGTTTGTCCGTCGTACCAGAATCGCAACGTTGTAGAGCCGGGCTGCGGACTGAAATACGCCGACATGCTTGGCTCTCATATGTTTGAGAATATCTGCTCTTCCGGCCATAATGTGTTCTCCGCTGAGTGCAGGCTTCAACCGGGCCTGCGAAAACGCGCATTTGCAATGAAACCAGATTACCAGACAGTCTCCCAAACTCGGTGATTCAAGTCACAAAGCGTTTTTTCAGGTCGAAAAACCCGGTCCGTTTTCAAGTTGTGGCCGGCAAAAAATCCGCTACCACCTTCCCTAACGTCCTTTCGTGTTAACGTAACTCGAAAAATGGCAGCAACTGTCTGTTGAAAAGTGGTTTTTAAAAAAAGGATTGGCTATAGTCTGCAACTGATTTTAGTGGGGTCATCAACGGACCGTTGCGGTCCGGATTCAGTTGGTTGCAGGGACAGCTTCTTCTATTTGACGTTCCTGTGACGCGTATTACAGAAACATAGTGCCATCCGGGGTACCTGTTCCTCTCAAGAGGACAAAGACCTCGTGTAAAGATCGGTTCAACCGACAGGCAACCATGATCTACGAGAGGACAGGATATGTTCAAACGAATGATCGCCGTGCTGGCAATAATTCTCGCAGGGACGGCTCCGGCACTGGCTAAGCGCGTTGCCCTCGTACTCGGCAACGGCGCTTACGAGCACACAGTACAACTTCCTAATCCGGCAAATGACGCCGAGCAGATGGCCGCCAAACTCAAGGCCCTCGGCTTCGAAGTCGTCGCCGGGCAGGACCAGACTTATGGCGAAATGCGCAGATCCGTCATGGATTTTGCGAAAAAGGCATATGGCGCGGATATCGCCATTCTCTTCTACGCCGGCCACGGCCTTCAGGTCGCCGGTCAGAATCACCTGGTACCTATCGACGCCACGATCGAGGATGAAACCTCGCTCGACTTCGAAACCATTACCGTTGATTTCATCATGCGCCAGATGTCCAAGGACGTGAAGGTTCAGATGGTGTTCCTGGATGCCTGCCGCGACAATCCGCTGGCCCGCACCCTCGCACGCCGCATGGGACCGAGCCGCTCCGGCAGCATTGGTGCAGGTCTTGCTGAAATCAAGATTCAGGAAACCGGCGGAGAAGGCTCCGTGATTGCATTCGCGACCAGCCCGGGAGATGTTGCCCTGGACGGCGACGGTGCGAACTCGCCCTTCACCTCTGCGTTGATCAGACATATCGACACGCCGAACGCTTCCATCCAGACAGTCATGACTCGCGTTACCGGTGAAGTCTATGAAGAGACGGAAAAGAAGCAGCGCCCGTGGGTGAATGCATCTCTGATCGGCGAAGTGTTCCTGAACAAGCAGGCCGCACCGGCCGCGACGACCACTGTTGCCTCCCTTGGCGACACCGCGACGTCCGCTCCGCAGCAGCCGGTTGTCAACAATGCAGCAACGACCTCCCCCAGCCAGTCGGCAATTGCATGGGAACGTGAGAAGCTCATCTGGGAAACTGCCAAGTCCAGCAACACCGTTGCTGACTACAAGGCTTACCTGGATGCCTACCCGTCAGGCCTCTTCGCGGACTTTGCGCGCAATTCCATCAAGCGGCTCGAAGCCGGCAGCCAGGTTGCTTCGGTCAATCCGACCGTCGTCCCAGGTGCAGCAACGGCTCCTGCCGCCAGCACCACGGGCGTTGTGGCGACCCTGCCGGACCCGCAAAAGGCCGTTCCGGGTAATGAGGCGACCGAAGCATCACTCGGCTGGAACCGTACTGCCCGCCGCGAAGTTCAGACCCGTCTGAACCTGGCTGGTCAGGATGTCGGCCGCCCGGATGGTGCCTTCGGTCCGAAGACCCGCGCCGGTGTGAGTGCATGGCAGGCTGCCAACGGCATCGTCGCCACGGGTTACTTCACCGCCGCCCAATACGCCTTGCTGACTGCACAGACGGCGACGCAGTATTCGGTCTACCAGGCTGAAGTGAACCGCAAGCAGCAGGCTGCCGCGAGCGCCTCTCGCAGTGCGACTTCCACGCGCCGCACCAACAACACCACCACTCACCGTGCGAACAACAACAACAACAACGGTGGTAACTTCAACCCGGCTGGAGCCGCTTTCATCGGTGGCGTTGTGGGTGGCATCATCGGCGGTGCAATCGGTCGCTGATCAACCGACCTGTAGTCACATGTCAAACCAGAACGGGCCGGTTCTGGCAACGGACCGGCCCGTTTTTGTAGCCACAGACGGGGTTTTGCGTACGAACGGTTCGTTTGCATTGCAGGAACGCCTTGTGTTCCTGTCAATCGAGATGCAGCCGAACGCTTGTCAACTTTGACGTTCGGGCTTCGTCCAAAATCCGCACGACCTGCTGAAAATCGGTTCCCTTGTCAGGTAAAAGAACAGCGTCCCTGGCACCAGCTTCTGCCAATCGGTTCAGTTCCTGTGCCAACCCTGCAAGTGGCAGTGCATTTCCATTAACAGTCACGGCGGACAGATCTTCACCGGAAACAGACTTCACGACGATCAGGACTGCGGGAACGCTGGCGTTCGAGTGTGCCTCTGCCCCCCCTGCCGGCGCACCACCACCAAGCGCAACTTCCATCGGCCGCCAGACACCAAATGTGGAAGACAAAAGAAAGAACATGATCAGGATAAAGATCACATCGATCAGCGGTGTCAGCGGAATGCGCTTTCGCCTTGCAAGCGGTGTTTCGATGGAGATCATGGCTCAGGCCATCCCGGCTCTTCAGGTCATTTCGAAAATCGAGTTTCGCCGAAATAGGACTTCAGCTCAATCGACTTTCCTAAATTGACCGCGGGTTCGCAATTCCTTAGCGTATTTAGCAGGTTGGCAAACTGGAAACACGAGCATGAAAACGGACCGCGACAGCGGCAAGGTTAGGCAAGGACGCCGGATCGGGTTACGCGGGATCGCGTTATTCGGGGCGGTGGCGCTGTCTGGAATTTTGTCGACCTCTGCTGCTCACGCGGGCCTGCGTGTTTGCAACGGGTCCGTTGATCTCGTGAACGTCGCGATCGGCTATGAAACCGACGAAGGCATGCGGACTGAAGGCTGGTGGACAATCACTGCCAACGCCTGCAGCCAGGTGCTGCAGGAACCTCTCGAGAAAGCACGCTACTATTTGCACGTGGCAGACGGGTTTGGCGAAAGCCGTCTTGGAGGCGATATCACGCTTTGTATTCGCGAGGAAAAATTCGTTCTTTTCGATGGCGATCAGTGCTGGCAACGCGGGCTGATCGAAGCAGATTTCTTTCAGGTCGAAACCGAGGGAAAACAGGATTGGACGGTCCTATTGTCTTACGATTAGGAACGGCAAAGACCGGCATTCACAATCCTTTCCAACATTCATTGACGCATTAACCGGGGGAACAAGATGCGGATATTGGTTCAAAGAGTTTTTATAGCGATTGCAGTTGCCATTTTGGCGGCACCCGCACAGGCACAGCAAGTGACGGGTAAAATCAGCCTCGAACTCAACCAGTTGCAACCGACAGCGGACGGCGGCTGCCGCCTTTCGATCATCGCGACCAATGGCCTTGAACGCCCCATGGACAAGCTCGGCCTGGAAATGGTTGCCTTCAACAAGGACGGCCTGGTGGATCAGTTTCTGCGTCTTCAGTTCTCCCGCATATCCGCCGGTAAAACCAAGATCCTGCAATTCGACCTTGCCGGGAAGGCTTGCGACAGCCTTTCGCGGCTTCACATCAACGACGTCATGAATTGTGTGCCTTCCAGCATTACCGATGTCTATTGCCCGGATCTGCTGGACCTGAGCAATCGTACACCCATCGAATTCGGCGATTGACCCTACCCTTGAACGTCTGATGGAGCGTCTTTCGCATGGTCGAGACATCTTCCTCCCTTCTGGAGCTTGGCGGGCCGGTCGTGCTCATCCTGCTCGCAATTTCCGTTGCAGCGCTTGCAGTCATCCTCGCCAAGACCGTTCAATTCTCCACGGCCCGTGTTGGCCGTCACGGACTTGTTCGTCAGGCTGTCACCCAATGGCGAAGTGGTGAACGCACCAAAGCCGCGCAAAACCTTTTGAAGGACAGATCCTTGTCGGGTGCACTGGTGCGCAGCGCCATGGACGCCATCCAGATGCTGGATCAGCAGCCCCTGTCCTCTCAAGTGCGCGACATCAGGGAAGAACGACTACGTGAGGAAATTTCTGCCAGGGCTGCCGACCGTCTCTTCGGCCTCGCCAGTTGGCTGAAGGCGCTTGATCTGGTGACGCAGATTTCGCCCTTGCTCGGCCTGTTCGGCACGGTTCTCGGGATGATCGAAACGTTCCAGACCCTTCAGGAATCGGGTGCGTCCGCCAATCCTGCCACGCTTGCCGGTGGCATCTGGGTAGCGCTCCTGACAACTGCCTGCGGCCTTGCCGTTGCAATGCCGGTATCCATTGCCGTCACCTGGTTCGAAACGAGGCTGGAAAAGGAACGGGCCGCGCTGGAAGTTCTCCTCACCGGCGTCTTCACTGCCGGTGCTTCATCATCGCAACCCTCAGCGTGACACCTTGAACGCCGTCAGCGAATAGACCCCAGGCTCTGCCAGTATCTCGGCCACCCGTTCGGAAGGAAGCCGTCCGAATCGAGAAGGCTGCCGCTCTGAAGGGCGGTTCCAGATTGCGAGCACGAGCGCTGTCTCGTCACTCTTGTCGCTGGCAATCATCGTCACCGGCACCTTGAAGCGCCAGCCGCCTGCCGTCTGACTGTTCGATGCAGGCAGAAGAAACTCCCGGCCGTCATGGATCTGCCCGGCATCATCGATCAGGTACAGTTCAGGTGGCCCCTTGCCGCTGAGATCCAGTCCCGACTGTTCCGCGCTTGCGATCCGCTCAATCGGCAAGTCACGCTGAATCACTCCTGAAACAGGGGTTCCGCTGCGCACGACCGTCCGGTCCAGTTCGACCAGACCGGCAGCTTCAATGCCTTCAGAAACGCCAAGGGCATCCAGCAAGGCGCATTGCCTGCGCGTCACCAGTCGGACTTCGATCTTTGCCTCGAAACCCTGATCAGCCTTGAAGCGCTGATCGAAGATAGCGAAAGGCGCTATGCCTGCGCCAAAGGCCGTAACTTCCGCGGTATCCGCACCAGCTGCAAGAACAGACATATGTGTGCATTCACCGAACTTGTAACTGGCAACATAGTCCGACACCTTTGCCAGTGGATCTATGGAAGCGACCGCGACGGGCGGCACGTTTTCTGTCAACTCCCCTTGAGGCTGCATTGCGGGGACCGTTGAAGAGACCGGGACATTGGGCGCTAGCTCGGGCGTTTCCGTTTCTGTGGGCTGCAGGGCAGCAACCTGTTGTTCCGCTGGCAATACCGCATCCACCTCCGCAGTAACCACCGGATCGACAGTAACGCTGGTATCGGGTGCAACAATGCCCGGGCTTTCAACGGAAGGCTGCGTTTGTGGAACAAAGACCTCAGACACGACTTCGTTGCCAGTGGGTTCGGCAGGTGTCTGATCGACTGCGAGCGGAGCCAGAACAGGACTTTCCTGCACAGCCGAAACGAATGTCTGCGTCTCACCTGCGGCGGCAACCTCACCGATATCCGTTGCAACCGCTACCGAAGGCACCACTTCCACCGTGGCAGGGACTTCGGCACCGGAAAGAGTGACTTCAGATCCGGCAACAACGCTTGGCGCGACGGGCGTCACAGCGACAACGGCATCCGGTACAGGCGTGGCGGCGACAACGGTGGAGGCGGTTTGCGGAACAACAGAAGGCTGAGTCACCTGAAGCTGCTCCGGTGGCGTTGCGGTGACCGGGTTTGTTTCGACAGGGCTGACTTCTAGCGCTTCAATGATAGGCGTGTCGTCCGAAAGCGATTGATCCAGAACCGTTACCGGAACGGCTTCAACCAGTGTATTAATTGGGCTTTCGGTGACCACCGGCTCAGACAATACCGGCTCCAGGATCTCCGCAGTCTCGGAATTGACAACCGTTTCCACTGGCACAGAAGTCTCGACGGGCAAGGGAGTGTCCGGTTCGAGCGGTTGTGTGATTTCAGTTTCGACACTTGCCAGATCCTCAAATGGCAGACCACCACTTTCCAGGATCACTTCGGTCTCGACCGGTGGCACGGGGGCTTCTTCCGTCCAAGGCAACGCTGGCAGGCCGTAGATCAGCGCGGAAACATGCAAGGCAACCGAAACGCCCAGAACAGCCGGCCAGACGTACCCCGGGATATCCCATTGCCGGTCCTGGTTATAGGCGACAACGGTCAAGGTGCACCTGCCTCAACAGTCATCAGCGTCAGGCGTTTCACACCGCCAGCTTTCAATCTGTCGGCAAGCGCAGAAACGGCTTCCATTCTGGTTCGCTTGTCGACCTGAACCACCATGTGGGGCCTGTCGGATTGCCGAGCTTCAAGAAATGGGCCCAGATCGTCGTAAGCCAGAACTTCACCGTCGAACCAGACAGTCCCTGCCCTGTCCAGCACAAGACTGCCTTCCAGTTTGCCGCTGCCATCGTTCTGTTGCGTTTCCGCCCAGTCGAACCCTTCAGGCAAGGGTGGTCGCAGCGTTCCGGATACCAGTAGAAACAGCAGCAGCAGGAACACCACGTTGATCAATGCAAGGGAGCTGTCCGCACGCCGGTGCGGTTTCAGCTCCTGCAAATGGATCGGTTTGGTGTAGCGTTTCATGGTTGGCCAGAATATCCGCTGCGCCAGGTCTCTTCCCGGTCAGGGCACCACTTTGACCGTGGTTGCCGTTGCCCGCAAGACCGGACCATCCTGCATCAGCTTTTCGAAATAGTCTTCCGGATCGTTTTCGCGGCGCTCAGAAAGCGTCTTGGTTATGTCCGGGCCCACCATGGCAATGATCAGGCCGGTTTCTTCAGTAGACGTTTTCAAGGTCAGCGGCACAACGAAACCGGCGCCCCGGTCGTCCGTCTGCAGATATGGGGACAGATTGACCGTCTCCCCCTTGCTGTTGACGAATATAAGCCCGAGCCCACCCGTTGATGGTTCATAACCGGAAATGCGTCCGGCCATGTTGCTACCGTTCGGCACGACCGTCCGCTGCATGTCGAGACGCAGTTCGGTCTTGGCGTTTCCCTGTGGTGTTCCTCTCAGAAAAGCTATAGCCGGACATTGCGCATCGCTCACCAGGTTGACCTGGATCTTCGCTTCAAACCCCTGTGACTGGGTGAAGTCGCTGTCGAAACTGATGAATGGCGGCGTCCTGGAAGCAAATCCCTCAATCTCTGCGGAACGGCTCGCGATCTCTATCGGCTGCAAGTACATGCAATCGCCCGCCTGGTAACTGCTCACGAAGTTCCGGATCCGGTCTTCAGGGGTCACGTTTTCAGGCGTCTCTTGCGGATCGGTTGCCACCGGTGGCCGGGTAACGGTTTCGGTCGGTTCCGGTTTCGTGTCGACGGTCTCCTCTGGAGGCGTGGTCGGAATTGTCGGCACGGTGTTGTCCGGCGTCGTCGGCGCCTGCGTTTCCGGCGTTTGTGTTGAAGGCGACTGAAGTGCAGTTGTTTGCGTTTCAGTTGGCTGCTGGGACACTGGTTGCTGCGTTGCCGGTTGCTGGGTCGTTGGCGTCTGCGTTTGTTGTGTCACATTCGTCTGCTGCGACGGTGCGTCCGGCGCATTCGGTCGTGGCGGTGCCACGAGCACAGGTTTCTGGTCCTGCTCGGGCACGGATTGACCGACCAGGAAATAGACACCCCCGGCACCGACACCGGCGAATCCGAGCAGCGACAAGGCGACCAGAATGCGCTTGCCCCAGTTTGCCTGAGGCGGCGGTTGATCCAGTGCGGATTGTTCCGGCGGTGGCGCAGAAGATGGCCGAATGATCGTGCGGTCCTGGTCCTGCCGCCCCATCGGAGCACCTAGCGTCCAGTCCGCAATTTCCTTCATGCTGGCCGGACGGTTTGCCGGGTCGGGCTGTAACATGGCCTCCAGCAACGGACGGAAACGATTGTCGATACCTTCCAAGGGAGGCGTCTGCCGTCGTTTGTCGACGATCTGCACCTGCGTGCCGCCCATGTCGATCTGTTTGCCGGTCAGGGCTTCCGCAATGACCAGGCCAAGCGAATAGATGTCGCTGCGCGCAGTCACCTTGGCATCGAAAATGCCGACCTGTTCTGGCGAAACATAATTGACCTTGCCTGCAAAGCCGTCACCGATAATGGTCGGCCCGCCCGTGTTTGCCCGCGAAATACCGAAATCGATGATTTTAGCCTGCGCGACATCGCCGTTCTGGAGAATGACGTTGTCCGGCGAAAGATCCCGGTGGATCACTTCCCGGTCGTGAACGGCCTGCAGGGCTTCAGCCAGACGTTTGATCAACCGTGCCACCGCCTCCGGCTCAAGCGGACCGGATTCAAGGCGCGTGCTCAATGACGGGCCACTGACGAACTCCATCGCCAGGTAATAAATCCCGAGCGTAGGCTCCTTCGCGAACACGTAGTACTGGGTCAGTGCGTCGTGTTTGAGTTTGCGAAGGATCTTTGCTTCCCGCTTGAACAGATCCAGGATCATCGGGTCGCGCGAGAAGGTCGCGAGAAGGACCTTTACGGCAACCGGATCCCCGCTTTCCACGTCCCTTGCCTTGTAAACCGTCCCGATACCGCCATCGGCAATATGTTCTTCAATCTCATAGAGATTGTTGAGCCGGGTTCCGGCAGGCAGCAGGTGGGCACCAACGTTCATCAGTTGCGAACTCCTTCGCGCGCAGACATTGCATCGATATCGACAATCACGACAGTCACGTTATCCGAGCCGCCCTCTTCGAGCGCTCCATTGATAAGACATTGTGCCGTCGGCTTCGGCGCGCCGTTCATCAGGAAAGTACCAATCACACTATCGTCCAGATGTCCGGTCAAGCCGTCCGAACACAAAAGAAACCGATCGCCCTGACGCAGATTTCCTGAAACCAGTTCTAGTTCAAGCTCGATCCCGGATCCGATCGCCCTGGTGATGACATGCCTGCGGGCGAACGTCCTTGCTTCTTCAGGCGTCAGCACGTTCTGGTCCACCAGTTCCTGCGCCTCGGTATGATCTGTCGTCAATTGTTCGAGACGGCCATTGCGCAGACGGTAGACACGGCTGTCGCCTGCCCAAAGGCACGCAAAGTTTGATCCGGAAATCAGAAGCGCGGCGATCGTTGTGCCCATGGCGGCACCGTTCGCCTTGGCCGCGGCCTGTTCGATCCGGTCCTTTGCAGTAATCAACCTGCTTTCGAACTGCTCCAGAAGGTCTTCCGCGCTGCGCGGTTGAGCGATACTGGCAAGGGCCTCACGCACGAGACTGGATGCCATCGCACCGTCATGCATGCCTCCCGCTCCGTCCATCACTGCGAAAACGCCCTTGCTCTCGTCAACGTAGAACGTGTCCTCATTGTGCTGCCGAACCCGGCCAACATGGGTCAGTCCAATCGCAAAGCCACGCATAGAGGCTTCCATTTGTTCGATCATGTTCGATGATCCTCCGGATGAAATCGCCCATGACTATTCCCTGCCACGTCCTGTCGAGCTTCCGAACCGGCGTAGGTTTCCGGGAGCAGCAGCCATTGAAAGGCGCTTGCGTCCGGCAGGCCTGCACACGAAAACTCAAAACCCACTTCTCCTGCACGGCACCAGAATTCGGATGACAGAACATCCGTTCCTGGCATCGTCGGTAACTCGGCATCCCTGCCCTTCTTGCCGCTTGCCTCCACCGCAATTGGCGTTTCCAGACTTGCGACAGCCTGTTGAAAGTCTTCCAGGCTGGCATCTTCCTGCAAGGTGTCACGCAAGATTATCTCGGCACGGTCATACCAGGTCTCCTCCGGTCGACCATTCTGCGTTTCCAGTCGGATGTCGCAGGCAAGTGTCAATGGAAAGGTCCGGCCGACCTTGTCGACATTTGGCATGAAAGCACCGGCGACGGCCTGAACAGGTTCGCCCCCCTCTGAAGCGTGCAATAGCCAGAATCGCCACACCGGCATTGTCATGAAGGCTTCCTCCCACCCCGCGCCCAGATCCAGACGGGATTGAGCCAGTCCGGTCATCAGGAAGGCCTCCCAGCTTTTCAGAAAGCCGGCTGGGCACTGCCCGATGACAAAATCCGCTCGTGCCGGCAGTTTGCCGAAATAACCGGTTCCCATTCTAGAAGCTCGTAGGGCAACTGAAATCGCCGACTGCAGACAGGAAGAACGGGTTCGGATTCGTTCTAAGCGTCACCGTGAAGGCAACCTGTCTGCCGCCAAGCGTTTCGCGCACGACGAACTTGTTCTGACCGGAACTGACCCTGTTATCGCGAACGAAGCGATAGAAGGCCCAATCTCCATGGATTTCACGACGAGATCTGTAGCCAGGCACTTCCGGCTGAATCACCAGTACAACGCGCGGGGTAGCCGTGTTGCTGGGCCAATCAAAATTGGCCGGCAACGGTTCGATTTCCGCATTGAAGCCGGGACCACGCGTCACCAGTACGAGATTGCCGTTCACTTCAAGGCTGGCCGCGTCAGCCTGCTGAGACAGGGCGCGCGGAACCACCTGAAGTCCGACGGACGGAAACGCGTTTCCTGTCGGGAAGAAGGCCTGCTTGATCAGGTCTGCACGTTCGAACTGCCGAAGCGTTGCGTTCGACAGACGGTCCGCCTGAGACACTTCAGGCTTCCAGTTCCAGGGGCGCGTCGAGGTATCGACAAGCGGCTTCAGGTTTTCATCGAAAAACCGCTGCATGATTCCCGTCGGTGCGAACAGTTTGGCAAATTCCGTCATCGGCACTTCGGAGCGACCGTTTTCAAACGGGTAGTTCCGGGCGACGATCCTGCGGCATTCACCAACAACCTGGGTGCTCAGCTTCTCGTTCAGCTGCGTGATCGAGGTTTCCTTGAACTCCTCGTCAAATTCCTTCGCAGCCTGGATAATCAGTTTATCGAAAGGCGGCGGGAAACGCGTCGCGTTGCTTCTCAGCAGAGACGCCTGAATTTGCACGTTGGAATTTGCAGTTTCGCTCTGCAGCGGGTTGTTGGCCACGATCAGAAGGTTGTCGAGGATGTTCTTGAAGTTCAGCAGCAAGGCATCGATCTTGCGGCTGTTCTCGCCTTCCACAAGTACATGGTAAGGACGGAAGTGATCCTCGATCGCCTTGCCCGGAATAATGGTTGGACCTCCGCCACCAGCGGCAGTTCCAAGCGCATTGGACAAACCTCCCGGCGCGATTGCCTGAAGTCCGGCTTCAAGGCCGATACGTTTCAATCCACCGGACGAATCCAGCACGTAGCGCTGGAAGATCTTCTGTGCAGCGTCAGTGCCGGCATCTTGCGCATTGCCGCCTGTCAGGTTTCCGGCAAGGCCTTCACTCGACAGATCCTGGGTGAGCAGGGTTTCGCGCCGAATGCTCTCAAGAAGCTGCACGACGGGTGATGTTGGTGCCGAGACGGCCTGAAGCGTCGTGTAAAGCGGCTTGTCGTTGCGCATCGACTTGAATTTCAAGTTGCCGAGCGCCTCTTCCCAGGCTTCGATGAAATCCTTGGTGTAAAGCGCCAGGATCTCGCCGGGAAGCGACTGATATTGGTCGGAAAAGGCATCGGCTTCCCCGACGTCTCCAAACACCCACTTGTCCCGTTCCAGTTCTTCACGAATGCCGGCAAGGTTCGGCAGAACGGAAAGGTGGAAGCCCGGATAGGTGAAGAACTTGTCGACCGCGACCGTGTCCAACGTGTCGCCATTCTCCGTTTCGAAAACGGTCTCCATGTCGGAGCCGCCACGTTGTTCAGCAATCCAGTCTTCGCTGGCAAGACCCTTGGCACGAGACTTGAGAAGTGCATACCCACGCTCGGCGAGGCTGACACGTCCGAGCTCTCGCTGGACCTCTGCAACCAGAATGCCGTCAAGCTGATCGGTCAGGACGTTGCCACCGAAATCGAGATCGAGCATCGCGGCAACGTGGTTGTTGAGCTCGTTGCGCAAGATCTCGCCCTGAGGACCAGGGAAGCTTTGCAGGAAGTCGGCGCGGAACGAATTCTTGATCTGCTCCTTGTCGATTTCCGGCGCATCCCCCGCCACCATGCGGTACAGCTTTGCCAGATTATAGAGCGTATCGACGTCCTGTCCGCCCGGACCGGTGCGATTGTCGAGCACCTCGGTCATCTGCTCTTCGATCCTCAAGAGCAAACGCGGCCGCAACAACCTTTCCAGACCACTTCTGTAGGACGTCACGCCAGCTGCTTCCAGACGATCGCGTTGGCTTAGGCCGAACTGTTCCATGACAGGCGTTGGCGTATCGCGGCTGTCGTAACCGGCCGGCAAGCCCCGCAACATCGACAGGATGTAGGCGGTATCCGCCAGATTGTCGTCGCGTACAACCCGCTCCGCCAGAACGGTTTCGCCGTTTACGCGCACCGTGTCCACAGCCTTGGCGGTTTCGTCAATCAAGGCCTTGTTGTTGAGATAACTGATCCCCCACAAGCTGCCGAGGCCCAGGGTCACGAGGGCAATGGCTGCGTAAGCCGCAATGCGGGTTGCGGTCGCAACTCTGACGGCCTGCCGGTTATGGGTTACCCAGCCGGCTTCTCCGATAATCACCTTGGAAAGAAGATCACGCAGGAAGTAGCTCTTGCCCTGACCGGATAGAGCGGCCGCCTGATAGGCTGTCCCGAAGGCCTGGCTCATTGAGCCGATGACCCTGTCGATGGCCGTGCCTTTTTGGGTGCCGGAGGTAAAATAGAAACCGCGCAGAACAGCATTCGGATAATACCGGCTCGGTTCGAAAATCGCATTCAGGAAACCGGTCAGACGATCCTTCAGAGCAGCGACCTGTGTCGGGAAGCCATAGAGCATCAGCCGGGCGCGCGGATCCGGTTCTTCCTGAAGACGATCCGCCATCTCCTCGTTGAGACGCTCCACCAGAAGATCAAACTCGGCGGGCGCTTCCGACACCATGTTCTTGGTTTTTTCGCGGGTCTGGAAGGTCGCTCCCCAGACCAGGTTGCGACGGGTTTCGGGATAGGAGCCGAAAAACTCCATGAAGCCCGCAACCGTGTCGGCCTTGGTGAAGATCACATAGACCGGGAAATCGATTTTCAAGGTCTTGTAAAGTTCGATCAAGCGCGTGCGGATCGCATCGGAATGCTGTTTCAACTCATCGTCAGACAGCGTCATCAGGTCTTCAAGACTGATTGACACCATGACGCCGTTGATTGGCTGACGCGGTCGGGCTTTGCGCAGAATATTGAGGAACCCGTGCCAAGCTTCGCGATCATGCTCTTCGTCGGAATCCTGCGTGGTGTAACGCCCTGCCGTATCGATCAGCACAGCCGTTTCAGCAAACCACCAGTCGCAATACCGGGTTCCGCCGAGGCCCTCCAGCTTCTGGGCCTCTCCCTTTGCGCGCGAACCGGCAAACTTCAAACCGGAGTGCATCAAAGCCGTGGTCTTGCCGGCGCCCGGAGGGCCGATCATCAGGTACCAGGGCAAGTCGTAAAGATAAGTGCTCGCGTTTCCGCTGGACGTCTTGAGCGTCTTCAGAGCGTCCTTCATGCGCTCCGACATGATCTGCAGGTCGGCATCACTTGCCTTGGGCTGCAGGATCTCACTCTCGAGTTCCCGGTTGGCCTTGACGCGTTTGTAGATCCGGTAGCCGGTCCAGCCGCCAACGATCAGAAGGACAAGCGCAACCAGCGACAACCTTACCCAGAGAGGTTCGAAGGGCCTCACACCGGCGATCGACAGGAACGGCCCGCCAAACCAGATCAGACCGATCAGGGCGAGTATGCCGATGACGATTGCCGTTATTCCGAGCCAGAATTTCATAGATACAGCCTTGTTCTGCGGTTGCCCCGGATATCAGTTGTTTATCACCAGCCCTTTGGCCGGTGGCTTCAGGAAGACTTCCACACGTCTGTTGAGCGCCTTGCCTTCCCTGCTTGTATTGGGAGCGATCGGCTCGTCGGCGCCACGTCCTTCCACCTGCACCCGCCCCGGTGTCTGGAGGACTGATTCCATGACGGCAGCAACTGCCTTTGCCCTTTCAACGGACAGGTGCCAGTTGGTCGGGAACCGCGGATTATTGCGGATCGGGTCGCTGTCCGTATGGCCGACGACCAGAATTTCACCTTCCACCTGATCGAGGGTCTGGCTGACCTGCTCGACAAGAAGCTGGAATTCAGGGCGCAGCGTGGCAGCTGCGACGTCGAACTGCGCGCGCATGCGCAACATGATCGCTGGTCCCGCCTGCGAAATTTCCAGGCCATCGATACCTGCCAGCTGTGCGGAGACAGTATCGATTGCCGCATCTTCCGGCGGTGGTGGCGCGGGTGGCGGTTTGGGTTGGTAGCCCTCGCGCGCCAGTTCAATCGGGCCTAACGGGTAAAGCGCACTTGCGCGTCCAGCGACAACTTCGCTTCCGCTCGACAGAAGAAGCATCAAGGTGACGTAGCCCCCAAGAAGCAATGCGCCTGCAACGGCCGCGACCGACCAGATCGGTACCGAGAACCCTGCCCGCTTTTGCAGGAGTTCCAGTCCGCGCCAATGGGGAGAGAGATCGTCTCCAGGCCGCGGACGAACACGACGCAGAATTTCATGCAGGTCGCGTCGTTCGCGCTCCAGGCCCTGCTGGCCACCCTGGATCGCACGGTACTTGCCGTAAAAGCCGAGTGACAGACAGGAATGCATGACCTCCAGAACACCGTAGTTACGACCGGGATCCTGCTTTGCCTTTTCCAGTAGCTGATAGAACTCGACACCGCCGGTTGCCTGACCGAAGAACTGGGTCAGCATGGAGTATTGCGTCCATTGGTGACGTCCGGCAGACGGCAGGTTCTGAACGATATCGTCTGATGTCGCACAGAGCGCATAGGCGGCGGAACGGATCTGGTCGTCCGTGATTCCGGCGCTCCGCAATTCTTTCTCGAACGTCTTGATGGCGCTGTAGACATCGCGCATCAACTGGTCGAACTGGGCGTCCGTCATTGTCAGGTGAAGCCGGCCCAGAAGCAGAAGCAACGGGGCAGCCGCACGGGAAATCGGATTTCGATTGGCAACGCGGATCTGGTTGATGTCCGGCATATGCGCCAGTTTACCGGCACCTTGTGCAGGTGCGGCCGCCGGCTGTGGCGCAGCGCCTTGCGGTGCCTGGTAGCCGCCTGGCGGGGTTCTGAGATCCGGTGCCTGCTGCTGGCCATACTCATACCCGGCTGGCGTCGGAGCGTAAGGATCACGTCCTCCGCCGCCTCCCCCGCTTTGCCACGGATCCGAGCCACCGGAAGGCGGATTGTGTGGCGGTGGCGGAGCTGCCTGTCCAGGAGGCGGCTGCCCGGGTTGTCCTGGCTGGCCTTCGCTCCATCGCCCGCCCGGATTGGGCATTACAATTGTCTTTCCCTTGCGTTTGGAAACGCCAAAGGGATCGTCATTGTCCGACATCAGCGACCCTCCCGGACGGCATAGAACTCAAGCTGCAGATCCGGCCAGTTGCCTGAGAATTGCAGCCCGATCGCCGAGTCCTGGCTAAATTCGCGCCAAAGCGGGGTCGTCTTGTCCAGCCGGAAGTAGACCCGGTCCGTGAGAGCCCGGATCTGTGCCGGTGGTACCGGCATGTGGATCAGCGGAATACCCGGCAGGTTGGAGTAGACGATCTGGCGCATCTGACCGAAGGGGCCAACCTTGAAGAGCCTTGGAAACTCGTTCTGAATTTCCGTCAAAGGCCTGCGGGCAGCCACTTCGATGACAAAGCCCGCCTGCGAGAACAGGTTGCGATCGACGATGGTCGACTTGAACGCATTCGGCGCCAGCTGTTCCAGAGGCAAGCGGATTGCCCGCCGGTCATAACCGGCCGACAGGAACGCCTGTATGTCGGCCAGGACCGGCTTGAAGATATCATGCAGCTTGTCGTGGTCATAAACGGGATAGTTGCGCGCTCGGCGCTCTTCCGTTGCGAACGTTGCAAGCTCCCCCGCCAGCTGCAGGAACAGGATGTACAGCCGCTCCGGATGCACATAAGCCGATTTGCGCAAGTGCATCAGCAAAGGATAAGTGCGGTTGAGCAGCTGCAACGTCAGATAATCGAAATTCTGCAGCCCGCCCCCCGCGGACGTATCGGCGGCGTAACGCGCCAGTTCGCTCAGTTTTCGCTCCACCCAGCCAATGACGGAGTCAATCCAGCCGGTGATGACCGGATGCACATGACAGGCAAGTACCGGTGGTGCAAAGGAACCATCGGTTATGACAATGCGATCCTTGATTTCCGTGATACGGGCGACCGGCAGGCAGACCTGACCGGGATGGGGTGTCGAGCGGATCGAATACTGCAGGCGCGGATGCGCAACATCGATCTCCTCCTCCTGGCGGATGGTGGAGGTGGAATCGATGATCGTCTCCCTGCCCTGAATATATCTCGTGGCGGCATCGTCGCGGCCATTGGCGACTTCCACCGCATTGACGGTCGTCTCGGGAATTCCCAGCCAGACGATTTGTCCTGCCGCGTCCTCCGGAACGTCGATTGCAGGCGGCGGCGTGCCGTCGGCCGGGAAGTTGAACACCGTTCCGTCGGAGAATATGCCTCGGCCATAGCGAAGCGCGAACCGGCATTGCTGTCCTACGTCCTGATCTATTTCCAGCTCGGAAAAGCCCCAGGGATAGGGAGAGGCAAAACGGACCCGTTCGTCCAGCATATGCTCCGCGTACCGGTCGCTCTGCTGGAGATGATGAGGCCGCAGAAACAAGCCTTCGGTCCATGCAACCTTGCTATACCACGACATAAAGGTACTGCTCCCTTAACACTTTCGCGCCTTCGCGCTCTTAAAACTGGCAAATGTCTTAATTCATCAGTCCGGAGCTCTGCTCCGGATCGTCACTGCTCAATTCTTCATAACCTTCGGTAAAGTATTGCGTGAAAAGCCCGACCACGCCATCGTCGTACGAACCGGACAAGGAACTCCAGCGTTCCTGAATCCGCTCCCATAGCTTGGCCTTCTGGTTACCGAATGTACTCTTGGCGATCTGGCCTTCTGCTTCGATCGCCTTGGGGGAAAGCTTTTCTTCAAATCTTCCTGCAGCCTTCTGCATGGCTGCATAAGTCCAGACATGATGTTTCTGGATGTCCTTGAAAGCAGCCTGCATGGCCTTTGAAATCGGCAAATACCCGTTTTCTTCCGCTCCTGGGGCCAGCATCGTCTGCAATGCCATTTGCGGTGTCGGCGAAAACTTCAGGGCATTGTTCCCGCTGCGCATGATCAGCGTGCGGTTGGCGTTCCGGGTCATGGCTTTCACCTGACTGCGTGCCTGCAAAAGACCCATCAAGTCGCCGGTGATGCCTTGCAATATGGCCCCGACTTCCCGGGCAAATTCTTCCGGATCGCGGCCGGCAAGCGTTGCAGCCGGGATACCGGCTCCTTCGGCGAAAGCCTTGATAAAATCAACAGTGGCCGCCGGAATATTAGCCGGCTCAACATCAACCTTTGCAACCGCCGCTGTGTCTGCCTTCGCTGGTTCTTGCGGGGCAACAACAGGCATGGCCGCAGGTGCAGCTTGCTCCACAGGAGCCGGTTGTTTAGGCTGTGGTTCCTGGACCGTTGCCGGCTGTGTTTCCTCTGCCTCCGGCGCGCTCCAGACAGGCGCTTCGGGAAACGGCGACGCTGTGGGCTCTCCTGCAGGTGGCGGAGCAGATTCGGCCGCCGGTTGCTGGGTTGGTGCCTCTGGTTGAAGATCCGGCATCTGGAAAAGCGGCTCAGCACTTTCCTGCGCCGGGTTTTCAGACAGCGCCGGAAACGGAGATTGAGCTACAGGTTCCGGAAATCCAAAAAGCGGCTCTGCGGGTGCGGCTCCGGCAGATTGAAGATGCGGTTGCTGGGCAAGATGATCCAGCGGGTCCGCCTGGGCCGGTCGAGGCGCTTCCCGTTCGCCGATGTGCGCATTCGGATCGTACAGCGAAGGATCCGCCGTACCCCAGCCGTGTCCTTGCTGGCTCCAGACATCATCTGCCGGCGTGCCTATGCCTGGATTGGAGGAAGGCGGAGCGTGTCGCCCTTCCATGCCCGCTCCCGGTGTAGCCCAGGGCCCACCCTGATTTTCCATTGGATAGTGACCGGGTGCCGCGCCCGCCGGACCAGGCCCCGTAGGCCAGGAGGAGCCACCGGGTGTAGACGAGGTTTGCGGTGCGTCCCAGGGCTGAGGAGCAGCGGCGGCGACTGGTGCTGCGGACATGGCTGGCTGCCCGGATCCGGCTTCCAGCGATACGACGATGATGTAATCGCCAATCATCAGCCGATCGCCGGAGCGCAGCACATGTGCCTTGTCCATGCGGGTCTGGCTGCCATTAAGGAAAGTGCCGTTTGTCGAATAGTCGTAAAGAACGAAATTCCCGCTTTCAAAGCGCACTTCGCAATGTTTACCGGAAATCATCCGCTGGGGATCGGGCAGACTCCAGTCCAGATGTTCGTGCCGACCAATGTCGAAGCCTCGGTCGGCACAGCTGTAGGACAGCTGACCGCCGGTCTCCAACCGGTCAACATTTTCAATCTGGAGCGTTATGCGCATTCCCACGTTTCCTCTTTGCGCTTAGGAAAAGGCTGACGAAGAGCTGCTGACGGTCACCGCGGGCATCGCCCCACCTCCGGCGAAGGACAGCCCGGCAGACAGGCAAGATTTCAGGGCCTCATCCCGTTTGGCAGGCTCAAGTGTTCCAAGCGCAATCAACACAGCTGTATTTACGGCCTTGGCCGTCAGGTCGTCCGGCATGTCCACCCGGTGCTCGGGGCTCGGCGAGAGGGATCCGCCAGACCAGCCTGCAGCAAGACCGATCCAGACGGACGCGCTATCCTTCTTGGCGGCCTCAGCCGCCGCGTGAACCGCAACACGGGCATCTTCATCCCCCTCGCGGACCCAGGTCTCGCTGAGTTTAAGAACCTGCCGGTCATCCTCGTTCTTGGCCTGATCCAGACCGGCAACGCAGTTCATGCCCCACCAGACCGATTCCCGTTTCGGCAGGATATGAGCGAAATAGGCGATCGCCGACAGCGGTGCCTCGCTTTTCTGCAATTCCAGAGTATAGGCGTCCGGAGCGATATCCGTGGCCGGTTCGCTTACCGTTTCCGACAACTCCGGAAAAGTTTCAAATACCTGTCTAGCCTTTGTAAAGCGGATACGTGATCCCATCTGCTCTACTCCGTTTTTTCTCTTGGCCGCATTCGTTCAAGAACCGCAGCATCAATTGATCAGTACAAGGCCGCCCTTGAGTTTCAGCAACGCACTGCCTGTCACATTGGTCATTGTACCCTTGGCGTTGAGCATGCCCGAAGCCACGATATCGATTTTCACCGACTCGATCTTGATCGAGGCAGGCGTCATGGTGATTTTGCTGGCGCCGCAAATAAACTCGATCTTCGCTCCGGCAGTTACCTTCCAGTTCATGCCGATATCTTCAGTCGTGTTTCGGCCAACCGATTCCGTTCGGTCAACGTCGATCTGGGTCTCGCGGCAGTTTTTTACATGCAGCATTTCGTTATTCTCGATAACGGTCTCCATGTCTTTTTGGGCATGAACCCCAACAAGCTCATTCCCTTTGGTGTCGTCGAGCACGAACTCGTTGTAACCGCCGCCGCCTACCGTTGAATCCGACTTGATGCCAGCTTTGTTTTTCTCGCCTGGCAAAGAGTAAGGCGGCATGTTTTCCGCATTGTAGACTGTGCCGACGATGATCGGTTGATCCGGATCGCCTTCCAGAAACTGAACAATCACTTCCTGGCCGACACGAGGGATATAGATGCCACCCCAGTTCTTGCCTGACCACACTTGCGCCACACGAACCCGCCGAGACGCTGTCTTGTCGCGGTCCCAGTGAAAGGCGACCAGGATCTGACCGTATTCGTCCACATCGATTTCGCCTTGCCCCACGACTTTTGCCGTTTGCGGGCCGGGTATTCGAGGTTTGCGGGTGATGGCCGGTGTGCGGAACGTTATACTGGAAGGCAGAACGTCATATGTCCCGGTATAGGCTTCTCCCTGGGCCCCACCACCACCGGATCGATATGCCTCGGTGATGATCCGATGGCTTGCACGCACGATCAGGTGCTCCACGTTCTGCGGTTTGTGGGGATGGTTGAATAACGTGAACAACCCACCTGCAAAGAACCGCGGCACTTCGCCGGCTGTTTCAATTCGCTTGTCCGCAGCCTGTTCGGCTTCCATACGAATCTTGCTGAAGGTGCTGCCCTTGTCTTTTTCGGTGTACCTTCCCGGATAGTCATAGTTTTCCAGAGACCCAGCCCGATATTTAGTACCTGCATCACGCTCTGCTTCCAGCAGCGCACTCGGTTTCTCGAAATCATAATCATTGACTGCAAACTTGCCGGTCCGAAACTTGCGCGTCGGAATCCAATGGTAAAGATGCTCCTTATCCCTTTGACTGTCGCCGCCAAGAGCAATGTAGGGAATGGAGCTGTCACCAACGATCGGGCTGTAGGACGATTTGGCGTCCGCCAGAATCATGATGTGCTTGCCGTCCTTGTGTTCGAAGAAATAGGAAATTCCGAATTCTTCCATCAACCGGCAGCAGAAATCGTAATCCGATTCCCTGTACTGGACGCAGTAATGAATCGGATCATAGGATTCAGTCAGCTTGATCTGGAAATCGGCGAAGTCATGCTCATTCAGGACGTTCTGAATGATTTCAGGCGCGGACATGTCCTTGAAAATTCGACAATTTGAGTTCTTGGTGAGCAGCCAGAACCAGGGGCGTAGCGTCAATTTGTAGATGTAATAGGAATCGCGATAGCCCATCCATTTCGCATCGGTCAGAAGACCGTCGAAATGCCGCGTATCACCATTGTTGGTGACAACCTTCACCGTCATGGAAGTCGCTATGGCCTGGTCGAAATCCAGATCCTCTTTCTGACTCAGAACCTCAAGCCTGATCTCAAAATCTTCGCTGAGACCCTCGTCGCACTCGATGGTGACAACGGAAAGCTCATCCTTGCCAAAGACCGATGTCAGCTCGGCCATTCGGTTAGCTTGTTTAAGTTGTCCTACGGCCACGAAAGATCTCCTCGGAAATAACGCGGTTTTCTGCAAAAAGGCAGCCTGGCGGCTACCACGTTTCAGACACTAAGGCGTTTCCGGCAAAAATAGTGTGCTCAAGAACACACTTGATGCAAATACTTTGAACTTCAAACTCTTTTGTGAAGGAGGCGGCACTTGCCCCTTCCCCAAGTGCGGCTAAAAAACACCGCCTGCTGCTTTTAAATACCAACCCTGCTCACCGACGTCACCCCAACAGCTCTCCTCTTGCTTATTGCCGATAAAACGACATACTGACATCAAATCGCACTTTAGTGACTTTCGCCACACTATTATTCTTATCCATATGGCACGATCCATTTCGAAGCCCAAAGCGACATCGCTTTTGAACACTCCACAAGGGAGGATTGAAATCGTGACCCCTACTGTATTTTCGCTCGACCGGAACAATGCCGCTCGGACCGGCCTTCGCCGCGCTCTCCTGGTTGCTTCCGTTTCTCTCGCCATTGCCTTGCCGGCACTTGGAACCGCTCCGGCTTTTGCCCAGGACGCCACCTATTCGGCCGATGAAGTCAGCAAGCACTTCAAGCAGCTCAAAACGCGTTCACTGAAGCCGGCTGGCGGAACACGAGCTCTTTGTATCGGTACTCGCGACGAATGTAATCCGAACGCCAAACCGGAAGAAGGCGGTCAGGTCGCAGTCTCCCAGGACGGTGCAAAGACCGAAGGTGGTGAAACGGAACAGACCCTTGTGGTCGATCCGGAAACCAACGCCATCGACGCTGCCTTCAACCTGCTGGTTTCGTTCGAATATGCTTCGGCCAAGCTCAGCACGTCCGCACAGGCCAACCTTCGTGAGTTTGCCAAGGGCATCAATGATCCCGATCTGGCCAAAGCCACATTCGTGATCGAAGGCCATACCGACGGAATTGGCTCGACCAACTACAACCAGCGTCTTTCCGAAGACCGTGCGCAAGCGGTTACCCAGTATCTTGTCAACCTCGGCGTCAGCCGGGACCGCCTGAAAACTGTTGCCTACGGCGAATCCCGACCAAAGGTTGCTGATGTAAACGATCCGGCAAACCGCCGCGTTGAAAGCAAGCTGGTACTCGAGCAATAAAAATACACACACCAGACATGCCGGACCGGAGCTTTTCCCGGTCCGGGTCTCCTGAACAATAACCGGGACCGATCCCGGACATACCACCGGAATGCATACCGGGCTGGGGAGCACGAATGAATTTCGATCCGGAAACCTACGGCACTGAAGTAGCGCCGGGTGCTGGCTGCGGGCCGGACCTCTATGATACCGAACCCGCATTTGCCGCGCTTCTGGATTCGTGTGAGGAATTGCTGCCGGAGCGGTTCAGCGAATTCGACCGATCCGAGATCGACTTTACCGACCTCTTCAAGCAGATGGACGGCTTCCTGAAGCAGTCCAGAGACTTGAGACTGCTTGTCATTCTCGCGCAGTTCGGTCTGCTGAGCGGTCAAGTCCATACGTTTGCGAACTCGATTCGCATCATTCGCAAACTTTTGGAGAACCATTGGGACGACGTCCATCCAAGCGATGCCGACTTCGGCCACATGGAACGAATCGGAGCGCTCGAATCCCTCAACAACAGGCCCACGGTCGTTCTACCGCTGGAAGCAGCGCCCCTGCTCAAAACCAGACGGACAGGGCCCATCAGCTATCGCGCCATCCAGATTGCGGCCGGCGATGCCACGGCACGTCCGGATGAGCATACAATCTCACTTGGCGCGATTGAGGCGGCACTGACATCGGGCGAACTCGAGCAGGACGCTATCGACGAGATCCTCAAGGACCTTGGAGACCTGCCGGACGAACTTCAGACCATAGCCGAGTTGTGCACCGAAAAGCTCAAGGAGAGCGGTGCGAAAGCAGCTCCTCCCAATTATGAGGCCTTGTCCACTCTCCTGAAGGAGATGAATGCCGAACTGAACAAGCGGCTCGGACGCCTCTCCCCTGAAGAGACGGAGGCCTCTTCGTCTGAAGATACTGCAGCAGAGGCAGCAGTAGCCGACACGTCGCAGGCGTCTCAGTCAGAAATCAAGAATGCCGCCCAGGCAAAACTGATTCTGGACGCTGTCGAAGACTATTTCGCCAGCCGCGAACCGTCGCATCCGGCGCTGTTTCTGGTGCGTGAGGCTCGCGGCCTCGTCGGCAAGTCCTACCTGGATGCCTTGAAAATACTGATGCCACGCAGGTTCGACGACGTAGCGCTGATTCTGGGTGCCAGCGGTTTACAGCTTTCCAACGATCGGCTGATCGACCTGAACGACGGTGGTGACCGGGAACTGGGCGAAATTGACGATTTCGCAGTGATGGTGATCGAAAGCCGAAGTGACGCAATGAAGGGTATTGCGGCGGTCAAGGGTTACTATTCTTCCAATGAACCCACCAGCCCGATCCCCCTTTTGCTGGATGAGGCGCAGAATATGAGTTCCGGTTCATTCACCGGTCTTCTCAACCTCTTCCTGAGGCCAGAGGAGGACTGATTCAACTGCCATTACAACCCCTATGTTACCTAGGGTTTTCAGCTTCTTACTTGACACCAATGGCCAACGGGTCCTCAATATTTCGAGAAAAAATAAACCATCGATCATGTGACCGTGATCACTTCCCGTTCCCCAGAAACGCAGTACATAGATATCAACGAAACGCAGCGCCGACCTAAGTACAGCAATTAGCAAACAAGAGTTACGCGCTAGTATTTGACTAAAATTGACCTTTATTCTTCTGGGTCATGAAAATGAAAGGCAAGTACAATGGCATCGAACAGTGGGCAAGGCTTTATCAAGCGCAACAGACCTCCGCGGGTCCACATTTTCTATGAAGATCCGTTTGACGCGGAACAGAAGGTGGAACTGCCATTCGTCATGGGCATCATGGCCGATCTTTCCGGCGACAACCCTGGCGTGGAAAAAGCCGATATCGATGACCGCAAGTTCCTCGACATCGACATGGACAACTTTTCCAAGCGCATGGAAGCAATTGAACCTGGCACTTCCTTCACCGTGAAGGACAAGCTGTCCGGCGAAGAAAACTCCAAAATGAGCGTCCAGCTGCGTTTCAAGAGCATGGACGACTTCACCCCGGGACGCGTTGCCGAACAGGTTCCGGCACTCAAGAAGCTGCTCGATGCACGCCGCAGCCTGGCTGCATTGCGCACCATGATGGACGGACGTGTCCAGGCGATCTCCCAGCTCGAGGAGCTGACCCGGGACCCGGCCCTGATGCAGGCACTTGCTCAGAAAATCGAAGCCGACAAGGCATCGTCCGCCGACAAGCAGGCAGACGGCGACGGCACGGAGGAGGCATAAATGAGCAGCACCGATACCAGCGCCCAGGCAAGTGGCGCAGCAGCCGGCGAAGTTGCGGTTGAGAAGAGCCCCGAGGAGTTCGCTTCGATCCTGAAACAGAATTTCCGGATCAAGAACGAAAACGATACGGCCAATCAGCTGGTTGACAACGCCATGTCGACCTTCCTCGCCGAAGCCCTGTCCGATCAGGCGCTTATCAAGGAAGACGTCTACGACACGATCGATGAGATGATCGCGAAGCTGGACGAAAAACTGACGGCTCAGGTGAACGAGATCATTCACGCCGAGGAGTTCCAGACACTTGAAAGTGCCTGGCGCGGGATCGATTACCTCGTGCACCAGTCTGAAACCGACGCTTCGCTCAAGCTTCAGTTCCTGAACATCTCCAAGAAAGAACTTGCAGGCGTGTTCAAGAGCTACCGCGGCGCCAAGTGGGATCAGAGCCCGCTGTTCAAGCAGATCTATGAAGCCGAATTCGGCCAACTGGGTGGTCAGCCCTACGGCTGTCTCGTGGGTGACTATGAATTCTCCTACGACCCGCAGGACATCACCGTGCTGCGCGGCATGGCAAAGATCGCTTCGGCAGCCCATGCACCGTTCCTGGCAGCGGCCAATCCGCAACTGATGCAGATGGATAGCTGGACGGAACTGCCGGCCAAGCGTGATCTGTCCAAGATCTTCGATACGGAGATCCATGCCCAGTGGCGGACGCTGCGGGAATCCGAGGACTCCCGTTACCTTGGTCTGACAATGCCCCGCGTGCTGGCTCGCCAGCCCTACGGTGCGAAGTCCGACCCGGTGGAAGAATTCGCCTTCGAAGAAGAGTTCGGCGAAGACAGCCACGAGAATTACGCCTGGATGAGCTCGGCTTATGCCATGGCAACCAACGTCAACCGTGCCTACAAGGAATTCGGTTGGACTGTGCGCATCCGCGGCGTCGAAAGCGGTGGTCTGGTGGAAAACCTGCCGACCCACGTCTTTGAAACCGACGATGGCGGTGTGGACCAGAAGTGCCCTGCGGAAATCGCGATTTCCGACCGGCGCGAACACGAGATCTCCCGTCTGGGCCTGATCCCGCTGATCCACCGCAAGAATACGGACCAGGCAGCCTTCCTTGGAGCTCAGTCCGTCTTCAAACCGCGCCAGTTCTCCGGACCGGACGGCAAGGATGCAACGGCATCGGACAACCTGTCTGCCCGCCTGCCCTACATGTTCGCGACCACTCGTTTCGCCCACTACCTGAAAGTGATGGTGCGCAACAAGATCGGTTCGACCAAGGAATCGGCGCAGCTGCAGCGTTGGCTGAATGACTGGATCATGGACTACGTCGATGGTGATCCGGACAACTCGACCGAGGAAACCAAAGCGCGCAAGCCGCTGCGGGAAGCCAAGGTCACTATCGTGCCCGACGAGGAAAACCCCGGATATTACCGGGCTCAGTTCTTCCTTCGTCCGCACTATCAGCTGGAAGGCATGGACATCGGCATGAGCCTGGCGTCCCGCATTCCGCAAGACGGTAATTGATTTCACAAATTGCCGGCGGGGCGGCAGCCTGCCCCCCGGCATGCATCCCACGGGATGCAGCCCGGTTTTCCCGGGCGGAGGTACAAACAAGGTGCGCAAGCGCCTAGGGGTTTGGACCGCGAGGTCCGAGGTAGTTGTCAGGAATAGCAGAGTTTGAGCCAGGAACATTTACCTGGCCCTCAACAACCAAGAGGATCTATTAAAATGGCCGTCGATTTTTATCTGGAACTTGAAGGTATCAAAGGCGAAGCACAGGACAAGACCCATAAGGACAAGATTGACGTCCTTTCCTGGTCCTGGGGCGCTTCCCAGTCCGGCACCACCCACATGGGTTCGGGCTCCGGCTCCGGCAAGGCACACTTCCAGGATCTGAGCATCACCAAGTTCGTCGACAAATCCACCCCTGTGCTTCTGCAGCACGTGTCGACTGGCAAGCATATCACCAAAGGCACTCTCTTTGTTCGCAAGGCTGCCGGTGATAACCCGCTGGAATACATCAAGCTCGAAATGAAGGACATTATCGTGACCAACGTTTCGACCGGCGGCAGTGGCTCCGACGATCGCATCACGGAGAGCGTCACGCTGAACTTCGGTGAGTACAAATACATCTACACCGAACAGAAGCCGGACGGCTCCAAGGGCGCAGCCCCCGAGTTTGCCTGGGACATTGCAGCAAACGAAAAGAAATAAGGCTTCGGCCTGCAGGGCTGCCGCGCTTCGGCGCGGCAGCCTTCTTTGGTTTGGACCGGCGATGCAGACTTTCAACTTTTGAAGCGGCACCGCCACGGTCATACTTAGGAATTTCCGGGGCAGCAGTCAGCGTGGGCTTGGCCGATGGCTAAATCAAATGTGAAAATGCACTCCCCGCTGATGTGGGCCTTCCGTGCAATGGACGACCCAGACTACAAGGCCGCTCAGGACAGGCAAAAAGAAGCACAGAACGGCGCCAACCTCAGATCCGGTCGGCGGCTTTCCAGATCCTACGGGGTCTCTGAACACACCCTGCTTTCCGAAGTACGGCAAGACCTGCAGGCGCTCCTCAATACGGTCAACCTCAATTCCACTCAGGACCTTTCCGATTTTCCGGAAGTTGAGAGCTCGATCATCAATTACGGATTGCCGGACCTTTCTGTCCATATTGTTGACAGCGTTCGCATTGACCGACTTGCCGAAGACATCCGACAGGCCCTCATCCATTTCGAACCGCGCATGGACCCGCGCACGCTCAAGGTCGAGCGCGACGACAAGGTCGAAAGCGATACCTTCAAGGTAAGATTTCTCATCAAGGCAGAAATACGCTGCGATCCGATCCGGGTCGCGAGTGAATTCGTAGCCGACGTCGACCCTGCTTTCGGCCGTATCAAGATCATCGGGGCAACTGCATGAACCGGGAATTTCTCGACCTCTATAATCAGGAACTCACCTACCTGCGAGAACAAGGGGCGTCATTCGCTGAGGCCTATCCTGCTGTAGCAGAACGCCTGGGTGGGCTTCTGGAAGACCGTTCCGACCCCATGCTGTCCGGATTGCTTGAAGGTACTGCCTTCCTGTCAGCTCGCGTGCAGCTGAAAATGAAGCATGAGTTCGCCGAATTCACTTCCAACCTGTTCGAACAACTATATCCAACCGCGCTGGCGCCCATTCCCTCTCTGGTACTTGCCCGCGTGACGCCGAAATATGGCGACGCGAATTTGCGCAACGGCATAAAGGTCGATCGCCATGCTCCCATGGAGGCCGTCTTCCGTGAACGCCAGGGAGAGGTTCGCTGCAGGTTCACTCTCACCTCTCCTATTACGTTGACACCCCTGGAGCTGACAGCTGCAAAGTACCTGAGCTCAGCTGCGCAGGTCTCCGGTCTCGGTGCGGAGATGGCTGAAGACAGACGCACGCGCGCAGGTCTGTCCATCACGTTCACACACCGCATGTCCGAGGATCCGGAAAACGAGGTTTCAGCCGAAGAAGCCTTGAAGAAACCAGAATACCAGGTGGCCGGCTGTCGGATCGATTCACTTCCCGTCCGATTGATCGGACCTCTGGATCTGGCTGCGAAGGTCTATGAACAGATCTTCGGACATACAATCGCGCTCTACATCCGTACCGAAGACGCCTTCGGTCAGGCCAGCCTGCAGCGCCTGCCCGTCGATGCCATAGAGCAGCTGGGTTTCGATGAAGAAGATTCCCTCTTGCACAACGACTTGCGCCTGTTCACCGGCTTTGATCACTTGCGCGACTATTTCAACTTTCCGCGCAGCTTCCTCGGGATCCGTCTGACGGGCTTGCGCCGTTACCTGGATAGGGTCAAGGCAAAAGCATTCGATCTGGTCTTCGTGTTCGATGAAGCAGAAAACCGGTTGCCTGCTCACGTTGAACGCAAGATTTTCGCGCTTCACTCAGCGCCGGCCGTCAACTTGTTCGAAAGGCAGACTGACCGGGTGCCGATCAAGAAAGGGCAGCACGAGTTTGCTGTCATCACGGATCGGACACGGCCACTGGATTATGAAGTGCATGCCGTCACTGAAGTTTCCGCCCACTTCTCAGGAGGCGAGAAACGACCGGTTGAACCGCTCTACAGCGTTGCACCAGACACTGAAAAAGCCGGTCACGAGTGGTTTTATACCATTCGCCGTTTGCCGCGACGCCAGTCGTCTTCTGAAATCCGGCGCATGCAGCCGAGCCACTACATAGGCACAGAAACCTTCATCTCTATCTCAAGCGGAGCACAGGCTGCCGCCCTGCTGCAAACCGGCAAGAAACGTCTTTCGGAATTATCACTGAAAGTATTGGCATCCAACCGGTCGCTGGCCGCAGACCTCCCCGTGGGAACCAACCCGGACAAGTCCGAGATTGGGGATTTCCGCATACTGGAGGATATCGGCCTCAAGGTAGATTGTGTTGCCGGCCCGACATCGCCAAGGCCGCCGCTTCTTTCCTACAATGAAAGACTAGGCGAACAGGGTCACGCCGGCGCCATTGCCTGGCGGCTCATTAACATACTGGCCTTGAACCATACCGGCCTTGTACACGAT
The DNA here is from genome assembly GCF_001999245.1 of Roseibium algicola. Lineage (NCBI taxonomy): Bacteria > Pseudomonadati > Pseudomonadota > Alphaproteobacteria > Hyphomicrobiales > Stappiaceae > Roseibium > Roseibium algicola. The sequence continues at coordinate 5,955,058 of NZ_CP019630.1, forward strand.
GCGGCAGGTCAGGACGGTCGGTCTTTCCGCGATGTGTTGAGCGTCTTCGCGCCACTTTCCGACAGTTCAGCAGACCGGCAGGCCCAGTCTGTTCGGTCGGTTTCGACAAGGCCAGTTGTACGCCGCCTGCAACAGAAGTCCGGCACAGGTGTCGCCAGAGGTCTCGAAATCACGATCACGCTCGATGACAAGGCTTTTGAAGGGGCGAGTGCCTTTCTGATGGGGGCTGTCCTCGACCGGTTTGTCGCCGAATACGCTTCCATCAATCACTTCACGCAGTGTGTGATCGCAACGACAGAGCGCGGCGTTATCATGAAGTGGCCTCCGCGGATCGGCGCGAAAGGAATTCTATGAGCGGTCCGGCAGACAAGGATCTGACGAAAACCCGTGTTGCACGGGACAAGACCGTTGTGCCTTCATCCTCCCGGAAGGCCCCGGCATGGCCGACCAAAGAGGAGACGGAGACTGCAATCGAGTCTGATGAGAAGGCCGACGCTGACGATATCTGGACCGTAAAACCGCAGGACAACAACACACCTGAGGACGAGACAGAAGCGCTCGCGGTCAAGTCGCCCGCGATTGAATCTGCCGCGATCACATCGCCCGAACACGCCACTCCCTCGCCTGCCGGATCCCAATCAGAAACGCCTGCACAACAAATCGATCCTCCAGCGGAAACCTCTGTCGAGGGAACGGAAGAGGTGATTGAAGCGCAGACCGAAGAGACTGCGTCTGATCCAGCAGCTGAGGAAGCAGTTCCGGAAACCCCGCGTATCGAGGTGCCGGTCCAGCAGCAATACGCGTCGTTGCTTGCAGCCCTCGGAGACCGCATCGAGAAGCATCCAGGTGGACATGATCTGCTGGCGGTGCTGAGAATGCTCGAAGGCCAGACCGCTCCGGGAATTTCCGAAACCGGAATAAAGCCGAAGAACGCCGATGAGCCCGCTCCACCCAGGATCGGCAAAAGCCGGCGCATGATGGAAGACATCGTTCGCTTCGGTCAGGACCCGTCCAGCGAATTCGCTACATCGACAATTGAGCGTGCGACAAAAGACGGTGACGGCGGCCTGGTCTTGCTGGAACGCTTCCTTGGTTTGCTTGGGCCGCAAGGCGCTCTGCCTTCCGCCTATACCGACGAAGCGATCATGCGCGGGCTCAGAGGCGATGACAGTTTTCCGAGATTCCTTGACCTGTTCAACAACCGCTTCGTGCAGTTGTTCTACCGCGCGTGGGCCGATGCCAGACCGATCGTTCAACATGACCGGCCGGACGACGACCGGTTTCTCGCCTATCTCGGGTCGGCGATCGGCATCGGCACCCCGTTTTACCGGGACCTCGACAGGATCGATGATCGGCTCAAGCTGCTCTATGCGGGCCTTATGGCCCCCAAGACAAAGAGCGCCGCTCGTTTGAAGGCCCTCATCACGGGCGTTTTCGATGTCCGGGTAGAGATTGATCAATGTGTCGGGACGTGGCTGCATCTGGACAAGGACGATCAGCTCAAGCTTGGTGGTTTCGGGCCAAGCGGAGCCGGGCAACTTGGCGCCGACACGATCGTTGGATCAAAGGTCTACAGTGTGAGTGACAAGATCCGGATCAGGATTTTCACGAGCAGTCTGGAGGAATATCGGCAGTTTCTCCCGCCAACCCGGGCAAGACCCAATCCCTGGACAGAGAAGCTTTTCGACCTCATCGATTTTTATCTGGGTCTGGAAATTGAATATGAAATTGAACTTGCGCTGCCGAAGAGATGCGCATCCGCTGTCCGGATGGATGCCAACAACTCCGCAACGCTTGGACATATCGGCTGGCTGAAGCCGGCCGCTTCCGGCCCCGACGTCGATACTGACCTGGAGGCCGAAGAAGAAGAAATGCTTACCGACACCCGTTTCCGGCCTGTGCGTCGCCACACCACAGTCTACCAATAGGTCTCAAGTCTGAAGGACCGATATTATGAATGACATTACGGTTGAAAAAGTTGTCAACAAGACCAACTCAACTGCCTACGACAGCCTGGACAAGGCCATGAGGCTTACGAAGGATGCCGGCCACCGGCATCTCGAGCTGGTCCACTGGTTTTACTATCTGATCCGCAACGAAAATTCTGATGTATTTCATATTCTGCGGCATTTCGACGTCGATCTCAGCACCCTGGACAAGGACCTGCAGGCCGCGCTTGCAGAGTTCAAGATCAACCAGACCGAACTTCCGTCCATGTCCAAGCCTTTCCGTGAAGCGCTGGAAGGAGCCTGGTTCGTTGGCACGCTGACATACGGCGACTACAAGATCCGCACAGCCTATGTCCTTCTTTTCATGCTTGGCGAAGAGAGCACCCGGACGCAGCTTTTCCAGCTTTCGAAGGCTCTCAACAAGCTCAAGCACGATGAAATCGCGAACAACCTGGACGCCATCGCCGGATCATCCGGTGAAGTGCGAGCGAGACCCATCGACGGTTCAAGTCCAGCCTCCGGTAGCGCAGCAGGTGAACCGGGCGCAGAGCCGCTCGCGGCAGGCGGCCCCGGGGAAGATGCACTCAGCCAGTTCACGGTAGATTTCACAGCTCGTGCGCGGGCAAAGGAATTCGATCCGATCGTCGGTCGGGACGAAGAAATCCGGCAAGTCATCGACGTTCTGATGCGCCGCCGCCAGAACAACCCGATCCTGACCGGCGAAGCCGGGGTCGGCAAAACGGCTATCGTCGAAGGCTTTGCGCAGAAAATCGTTGCCGGTGATGTTCCGCCCGCGCTTCTGGGCACGCGCCTTTGTGCGCTGGATCTCGGCTTGCTTCAGGCCGGCGCATCGATGAAAGGCGAATTCGAGAAACGTCTGCGCGCGGTCATTGATGCCGTCCATGGTTCCATCGTGCCGACGATCCTGTTTATTGATGAAGCCCATACGTTGATCGGAGCCGGCGGCGCTGCCGGAACGGGCGATGCGGCTAACCTTCTGAAGCCTGCCCTTGCCCGCGGCACACTCAGGACCGTCGCGGCTACGACGTGGTCGGAATACCGCCAGCATTTTGAAAAAGACCCGGCCCTGACACGGCGCTTCCAGCCCGTGCAAGTTGACGAACCGGATGAGGAAAAGTGCTTTGCCATGGTGCGCGGCCTGCTTGGCCCGATGGAAGATCATCACCAGGTTCGCATCCTCGATAGCGCTGTGCGGTCGGCGGTATCTTTGTCACATCGCTACATTCCAGCGCGCCAGCTGCCGGACAAGGCGGTCAGCGTTCTCGACACCGCCTCGGCACGCGTCAACATCTCGCAAGCAGCACAGCCAGCCCGGTTGCTGGACCTGGTTGCCCGAAAAGGTTTTCTGGAGACAGAGAAAAAGGCCCTGACCAACGATGCCGAACTGGGCATGGAGCATCAGGAACAGCTCGAGGCACTGTCCAAAGCGATTACAGAAACCGAAAGCGACATTGAGACTGTCCGCAATCAGTGGGAAAACGAGCGGAAACTGGTAGCCGGAATCCGGCGTTTGAATGCCGCTCTTGCAAAGCTTCGCGGTGTTGAACCTGCGCCTCATCCGGAAAGCGAGGCGATCGAAGATCCGCAGCACGACAAGCCCGCTCTAGTTCCGATCGATGAGATCGAGCTTGAACTTGACGTGGACCTGACCAACGAAGACGCCATTCGCGAAGCGCTCCAGGCGATGCGCACGGAGCTTTCCGAGATCCCTGAAGACGATCGCATGGTCTATGCCTATGTCGACGATGAGGCTGTTGCCAGCATCATTTCCGACTGGACCGGCATTCCGGTCGGCCGGATGGTGCAGGACGAAATGCAGACGATCCTGACGCTGACCGACAGCCTCAACAAGCGCGTGATCGGTCAGGCCCATGGCCTGGCAATGATCTCGAAGCGCATCGAGACCAGCCGCGCCCAGTTGGGCAATCCGGACAAGCCCATCGGCGTGTTCATGCTGTGCGGCCCCTCCGGTGTCGGTAAAACCGAAACCGCTCTGGCCCTTGCCGAGACCCTTTATGGTGGTGAGGAAAGCCTGATCACCATCAATATGTCCGAATTCCAAGAAGCGCATTCCGTTTCCGGTCTCAAAGGCGCTCCTCCGGGATATGTAGGCTATGGCGAAGGCGGCCGGTTGACCGAAGCCGTGCGGCGCAAGCCTTACTCGGTCGTCCTTCTGGACGAAGTCGAAAAGGCTCATCCGGATGTTCACGAAATCTTCTTCCAGGTCTTCGACAAGGGTTGGATGGAAGACGGCATGGGTCGGAAGATCGACTTCCGCAACACGTTGATACTGCTGACCTCGAATGTCGGCACCGACATCATCATGAATGCAGCAAGTCACATGCTGGATGCGCCGGTTTCCAGTGATCCGGATCTTGCGGCAACTGACCCGAACGCACCGGATCCGGAGAAGCTCGCGGAAACCTTGAGACCAGCATTGCTCGACGTGTTCCCGCCGGCCCTGCTCGGCCGTATCGTGACCATCCCCTACTATCCGCTGTCGCCATCCATGCTCGGGTTCATCGTCCGGCTTCAGCTCAACCGTATTGTCAAACGGGTCAAGCAGAACCGGGATGCCGTGCTGAGTTATGGCGACGACGTGGTGAGCCATATCGTTTCACTCTGCCGCGACCCGGACAGCGGTGGCCGCATGATCGACAACATCCTGACCAACGACCTTCTGCCGAAGCTGTCGCGTGCGTTCCTCACGGCGCAAATGAACGGCGAAGAACTGAAGGGTGTGACCTTGAAAGCGACGGAAACCGGTATCGAAATCGAGCCGGCCAGCTGACATCAACCAACAAAAAAACGCCGGACAGGTTCTCCCACCTGTCCGGCGTTTCGAGTCCTACCGGAAATCCGGCTGATTGTTGCAAGTCCTGGTTCAGCCCCCGATAAGAACGGTAAATTCCCCTGTCGTGATCGCGCCACCCTTGGCTGTCGGATCGCCAATGCGGGCCGCGGGCAAACTTCCGATAAGAACAGTCAGCGACCCCATGATAATGGGGTCGACATTTGCCGGCGGAGGCCCGACACACACGCAAAGGTCCGTCATTCTGGCTGCAGGACGCTTGCCGATCAGGACGTTGATCTTGCATGGCGGCGCAATTGGCAACCCCGGTGGAATGGGTGTCATCGGGCACATATGAAAATCGCCCAGGCGGGCAGCTGGTCTGGTCATGGCAGCCTCGTGCGTTGTTACACTCTTGCCAGAATGAACGTTCCTGCGACAAATACTGGGACCTGGATCACAGTCTGGCGTATTTCAGCGCTTCCGCAAGTCCTGTTTCACTGCACGCTCAAAATGTCGGCAATCACCGTCCGGTATTCCTGCAGATCCTTGCCCCCGACAGACTGCGGTGCTTCCGCTCCCGTCTCCATTTCAAAGGCCAGCGGGTCTGTCGGCTCTCCCCTGTGCCTGATTTCGAAATGAAGGTGCGGTCCGGTGGAAAGCCCCGTAGTTCCGACGTAACCAATCAGATCACCCGCCTGAACCACAGACCCTAGCTGGATGCCATCGGCGTATTCATGCATATGCGCGTAGCGGCTGGTAATTCCGTCCTTGTGGGTGAGTTCAATGAAATTGCCATACCCGCCTCGAACATCGCGATAGGTGACCTTTCCGGAAAAGGCCGCGTGGATCGCGGTTCCAGTGGGGGCCGCCCAATCGACACCGGCATGCAGGCGTTCCGTTTTCTTGATCGGATGAAATCTCATGCCGAACTTCGATGTCAGAACACCTTTGACCGGGACAAGCATGGCGCCGGACAAGCTGACCTTGCCGCCTTCGTTCACACAGGCAAAACCGCGATTCCCCGGCGCTTTGAGCACGTAGCAGCGAACGGACCAGTCGTCCCCGCGCCGAACACCGGCAAAGAGCACCCTGCCACCGCCACGCTTCTCGTCTCGAGCACTGTCCGTGAATACCAGAGTAACTCTCTCATCTGGTTTGATTGACCGCTTCAGGTCGGTCATGGGCGCCAAATATGCGATTGCCTCGCCCACGATAGAAGCGGGCACGGCATTGCGGACTGCAGTGGCATAAACACCGTCGATCAAGCGATGCGAGTTGGCAGGTTGAGTTGCCTCCTCACCCGCGATCTTCTGTTCCACGATCGTCTTGCCAAACCAGGGATCGGCGCCGGCTACGTACCCGTCTCCGTCTCTCCCAACCGAATAGGCGGCTGTACCGATATACCCTTCACGGCCGTAGATCGAAATCTGGACAGGCCGATAATAATCGCCAATCCGGCCTACCTTGTTCGGCATGCGAACACCACGCACCGCGATCTTGTCGCCTGCGATCAAATCGCTTTTGTCAAAGTTGTCCTTGACGAATTCCACCAGCGAATCCAGGACTTCCTCGTCGAAGCCTTTGCCTTTCAGGAAATCCTTGAGCGGAGCCGCTTTTGCTACCTCCTCGCGTACTTCGACCCGGCTGGGCCCCTGACCGATGGGACGCTCGGTGAGATAGAGGTTCAACGTGTCCGTTGACGGTTTCAGAAACACCGGCAAATCGGGAGAACCATCGTCCCCGGGCCGCGCATCTTCTTCAACGACTATGCCCTCGGCCTCATCCCCGCCCCCGAAATTGCCGAACTGAAAGTCCGCCTCACTACCTGGTGCGCGTATAACAAGGTTGCCGTCATCGTCCAGCATCTGGCTGTCCAGCACGTAAGCGGCAACAGACGGTACCGACGCAGCACCGTCCCCGATCGCAGCGGCTGGCACTGGACGCTCCGACAAGTCTATCCGCCGATTGGCGGCACCATCCTTCAAAAGGACCGGGTCGCCCGCCAACGGAATGACAGCAGAGAGGGCCATGTCGAAAAAAGGATCGGCCGGAACATCGAGATCCTCTTCGTTGGTCAACGCAGTGTCATCAACATCCTGTTCCAGGGCTTGGTCATTGGCGGCGGTTTCGTCGGGATCTTGCTGCGGAGCATTTTCCGGAGAGGCGCTGTCCGACACCGCTTCGGCGATATCCTGTAAGCCGATTTCCTCGGGAGGTGACAAGGATATCGCGCCGGAGGAGATCAGATGGGCAATGCCGCCAGCAGCACCACCCAGCACCAGGAACCCGATGGCCATTGCAGCATAAAGCACAATGGGTGACCGTTTCGGAGCTGCCACCTTGGCCGGCGCAGCTCCTGGGTTTGGCGGTGATGTAGCGGTAGGGCCAGCTTGTGGCGCCTTTTGCGACGGACGGATCACGGTCCTGTCAAACTCTGGGCGATGAGCACCCGGATTTTGGTTGTCAGGCCATTGGACCATTGTGAGACCTTAAGCGCAGCGTCGCAGCTGCTCAGGCTGCTGAAAATCAATACCCCGATCATGCCGGATGATTGGGAAAGATGCAAAAAATGCTGTGTTTGAAAGCGCTTCGTCAGGAGCGCGGAAACGTGACCAGCTTACTCCTGTCCTGTTCCTGCCGCGCGATCGTCCGTTTTTCTTCCGGTTCCATGTACATTTCAGGTAGATCCAGAGTGTAAACGATGATGTCGGAACTGAGACCGCGCAATTGTCCCTTCCAGATCTCAGCAACCGGATAGGACGAAGGCAGTTTCTCGGCGACCGATTGACTGACTGCGAGACGAACCTTGTGGTCCTTGGCAACGGATTCGACCCGGCTTGCCGTGTTGACGGTGGTGCCCATGACTGTGAAGGAACGGCGATGCTCACCACCGATGTCGCCGACCAGAACCGGTCCGGCGTTAAGGGCTATGCGCAGGTCCAGCGGCGGTTGTCCGGTGATTTCGCGCAATCTGTCTAGCAGGTTAATGATTTCTGTTGCGGCATCGACAGCCGATTTTTCGGGATGCTCAACCGTATTGGGTGCGTTCCAGACCGCCATGATCGCATCGCCGATATACTTGTCGATATACCCTTGGTGAGCAGTGATCACCTGTCCGATTCTGTCAAAACAGGAATTGACCACGCGTACCACATCCTTATCGGCGAGCTTTTCCGACATCTTGGTGAAGCCCACGATATCGATGAAGGCCACGACGACATGCCGGGTTTCCCCACCAAGCGCCGGCAACTGTTCAGAACTCGCCATCAGCTTGATGACATCCGGGGCAAGGTAGTGACCGAAGAGCCTCACCAGAGACCTCTGCCGGCGCTGCAGGATGCCAACCTTCCCGACAGCCGCGATGATTGTCGCGGTGACGAAGGCAACCGGAGCAACGCCTGGCGAAGGAAACATGCCGAGCTCCATACTGCCAAGGCTCACCCCCAGTCCGCAAAGCACTCCGCCGACAGCCACAACCGGTAAGACGACCAGCGGAAGCGACAGACCTGCGAGCGCGCCAACCACGGCAAAGATGACTGCAAATGCGGGGACAAGGCCAGCGGGGGGCTCGGTCACGATCCTTCCGGCGATAGGCGAGCCGATGAAATCGGCCAGTACAAATACACCGGCGGTTTGCGGCTGTACGCGTGGTCGCCCGCTTGGCCCCGTTTCCGCTAGTTCTTCCGGCAGATGAGGCAGGAAACGGTCTGAAAAAAGATGCTCGTCTTCATAGGGCAACAGCCCGCCGAACAGTACGATGCGGCCTTCTGCAAAACGGGCAAGCTCTTGCCTGCCCTCTTCACTTTCCAGAAGCTGTAGAACGTCGATAAGCGAAAGATACGGAACGGACGTCGCGAGGCGGGCGGATGGCACCGGAATGTAGGTTTCAGCTAACTCGACACCTGCGATACCCAAAAGCGCATCGATCAGATGTGGAGAAGCGGTGAGAGGTGAATGCGGCTCGTGTCGTCGCACCACACCGTCGCTGTCAGTTGAAACGATAACCGACCTGACACCGCCCTCACCGGCTGCAGCGGAAAACATGCGTTGAGGGACGCCTATTTCGGTGTGAGCAATGAACACCTTGCCGCGGTTCTGATAGAGGAATCGCTGAAATGCCAGGTCAAAGCCTTTCAATCTGGCTTCGCCGGTGCTGGGATCCACAAAGCCGTCCGCACTATAGGCAAATACAAAGTCATAGCCCAGCGCCACCGCGCCGGCATTCAACATGGCTTGTCCGGCCTCTGCCAGAACCGGGGTCATCAGAACCCGCGGTATTGGTGCCAACCGGTCGGAGTTAAGCGCTTTTTGATCAAGACCGACCACGACAACAGGTGCAGGACCTGCCTGCTCCTTGTTGTCCATGAGGGCCTTGATCTGGAACAGGCGGTCTGTCACCCACCCTTCCCAGATGGCCTTTTGAGCGGATAAACCGATGGCGATCCCAGCCCCTACCGCAACGAGTGCGATGAGCAAGATGAGCTGTTTTCGTCCAATGGCTGCGTCCGCGAACCGGCCGCCAAATATCATTTCACGATGACGACAGCGGTTTTCCGTCCAACCTGGACCGGGTCAATGGTGATCGTGCGCATGACGACACCATAGTCTGGCGCCTTGCCTTGCAGGAACAGCTCAACCTCAACGGCCTCGTCTTCCGGCTCACGGTTCGGCATGTCGGTCAGAATATTGTCGAGCATGTCGAAGCGCTTGGGTTCACCGCCCCCAAAGGAAACAAACACCGTGTCGTATTGATCGCGCAGCTTGTTGTCGAACCGCAGCATCAATGACGCAGCTTTCTTGTTTTCCAGTGTAAGGCCACGCAGCGTGACGGTCAGACCTTTGTCAGCCTTTTCGCTGTCGGTTCCGCTGTCTGCCTGCAAGCAGTTTCCCGCTCTCAGAACTTTCTGTTCAGAACCCTCTGCTGTGTATCCCTCGGAAGATACCTTGAGCACACCGGCCTGAATCCTGACTTCCTGACACGCGGAATAGTCCAGCAGGTCAACATGTCCGGTAGCGCCGAGATCGACTACGTCACCAGGCATTAGCTCGGTAAACGCGGACACATCAACACCTTCCGACTTGTCCAGCACCAGCGCAATCGGATCCGCTAGTGCAGATCCGGCGGACAGCGCAAACATCAGACCAGCGATAGCACTCGTGGCCTGCAAACTTCGCCTTGAACAGGCATGCTTCAAAATCCGTTTCATGAAGGGCTCCTGATTCCCTGGTCATTCCAAATACGCCCGGCCTTTTCGACGCAGCCCAGCGCTGACTATGGTTCGATATTACCAGAGGATGGCGAAATGAGTGTGGCCATGGTCACAAAAATTCTTTTCAAGCGCAACAAGATAGAAGGAGACCTCGCGTGTCAGCCGGCAGGCTCCGTGTAGACACCGGCAATACCCACGGCATCTGCATACTGGCCAATCAACTCAAGCAATTTTGGTGTCAGCTCGGCGCTCAGAGGTTTGCCATCGAGTGCAGCCAATACGCCGACCAATTGAGGCATCGGTTTGGCCGCCCGTACCATAACGATATGGTCCGCACCGAACGGCAGGGCAGCCCTCAAGTTCAACACGTAAGGCTTGGCTGCCTGAACCGTGGTGTCCTTGCCAAGCGGATCCGCTTTCTTGTTGGGGGCAAGCAGACGAAGCGTGCCGTCTGCTTCCAGCGCGAACACGGCCATATTGCCTGACTGGTCCGATTTAAGACCAACCTTGAACGCATCTCCTTCAGGGATATGCCCGACTGACGGCTGGAGTGTTCCTTCAATAGGCTGGCGCTCACGCGACAAGGCATAAAGATCGGTCAGAAAACCCCATTTGGTCACAACATCGGAAAACCGGTCGATGTTGGTCGCCTTGCCGCGCAGCACCACGTCGCCAAATTTGGTCAGGACGTCGCCTTCTTCCACATCCCAGAACAGATCCGCGGTCCCATCTTCAACGACCTTGAGGCGGCCCTCCTGTTTGCCGGCCAGCTGCTGCAATACCGGTGTGGCAGCATTGGTGCTCGCAGACAGGGTCAAGACGCCGTTTTCATGTGCGAATATCTGCTCGTTGACACGCGGCAGGACAGCGGCGCGGCTGTCACCGCTCATGGTCAGGCTGGGCGACTGGCGTCCCTCCGTTGCGACCCGCACGGTTTCCTTGAGAAACAGGCTGAGCTCCTCCATTGAGATACCGCCATCGCGATCCAGATCCGCCCTTCCCTCGACACCGCGCGCAAAGGCCCAGCTCAAGGCACCGCGCGGTTCACCGGCAATCATAAGCTCCGGGATGACCTGTCCATCGACAGTAGCGCCTACGTAGATAACGTTGGGAAGGTCCTGGACATCGCCTGACTGCTGCGCGTTTCTGGCCAGCATGGGCGGAAGAGGTTGAGAGCGAAGGGCGTCGTTCTCGAACGGTGGTAAACCAACCAGCCGCGTCCCCAGCCGCGTGATACGCGGGTCCACGGATCGGGTCATTGTGCCTGAGTGGCAGCTATCTGCCAGAACCAGAACACTGCGTCCACCAGCAGCCCGGAGCATTGCGGCGATGTCATCGTCTCGCAGTCTCTCGCCATTACCCGGAGCTGCAATATCGAAACCGGCCAGAAGGAAGACTTCGTCCATGCCGTCTTCTTCCGAACCCTTTACCCACTCGGGCTCCTGCGCCCCGTGCCCAGCATAGGACAAAACAAGAACATCATCAGCGTCCGCGCGGGAAATGAGATCCTGCCACGACGAAAGGATTGCCTGCCTTGACGCATCGGCATCGTATAGCGTGGTCAGGTCGGTAACACCGGCAGCTGTCAGTGTTTCGGCGATGTCTCGCGCATCATTGACCGCCCCCTTCAAGGGAGAAACGTGCTGATAGGCGTCGACGCCCACAACGAGTGCTCGCCACTGTCCGGCTTCCGCTGTCGAGCCAAAGCTCACCGCAATAAGAAACAGGCCGCACATTCTGGCCCAGAAATATCGTCCGGACGCCAGGCCAAATGGAACATTCATCGGTGTTACCTTTTCTGTGCGAGGTTAGCCCCAGCTACCGCCGCCGCCGCCACTTGGGCCACCGCCGCCGCCACCTCCACCATTATCCCGATCCCGTAAACTAGGATCATTGATGGGATCGTACACAGGCGAAGAAGCTGGGCTTGTTGTCGTCTTTGTCCGTGTTACTGGTTTTGCACTTTGTGGGGGTGAGACTGCTTGCGGAGCCGGATTTTGCTGTGTCTGGCATCCTGCCACCATCAGCGTCAGCAGTCCTGTGACTGGCAATAAGTACAAGAACGATTTCATCTGAATATCTCCCTCAACGATTAAAACAGATCATATCTGGGACGGTTCTGTTCCCACTGATGCTTTACCAGTGCAATCAGGGCCTCATCGCCTTCGGAAGGCGCCCGTCCAGAGGCTTCAAAGAAGTCGGCCAGGGCTTCACGGGTTTTCCGTCCCGGCTGCCCGTCAACCGGTCCTGGATCGAAACCGAGATCGGTCAGGGTCTGTTGCAACACCTTTGCCTTGAGGTTTTTCCGCGCATCGCCGAGAGCGGTCTTTGCCTGCTCGGCAGCCTGCGAAGACGGTTCAACAGCCACAGCCATGGCAAGCATGCGAACACGGTCCTGGCCTGCGGCATCGCCATCTTGCTGGCCAAGCATCCACGCGGTGTTGAATGCACCCCAGGGATCTCCGCGCTGGGCACTTTCACGGAACCAGCGAGTTGCCTCTTCCGCGTTTTTCTCAACACCCTGGCCATTGTAGTAAAGCAGTCCGATGGCCGTGCCTGCGGCGGGGTGCCCGCCTTCATGTGCTTTCATGAACCAGCCAAGCGCTGCTTCATAGTCCTGCGGCACACCTTTACCATCGCGGTACAGCGTCCCCATGTTCAGGTAGCCATAAATGTCGTTCCGCGATGCCGAGCGATTGTAGTAATAAACGGCGCGGTCGATGTTTTCTTCCACGTGCTGGCCATTCAGGTAGAAGCCACCAATGGCATTGAACGAGAACGTGTGGCCTGCCTCCACCGACTGCAGCAGTTTGTCCAGGCCGTCCTTTTCGTTCTGGGCCGTGCCTTCGCCCTTGATCTCGGCCATACCAAGCGAATGCAGAGCATAGGCGTCTCCCCGCTCCGCAGCCTTGCGGTATAGGTCGACAGCCTTCTCACGGTCACGATCGATCCCGGCACCCAGGAAATACATGCGCCCCAGCACCTGGCCGGCACGAACATGTCCCATCTGGTAGGCTTGTTCAAAGTAACCGACAGCCTGTTGCAGGTTACCGGCGGCAAATGCTCCACGACCGCGCTGGAAGACGAACCGGCCGATCTCCGGGTAGGCAGCCATCGCTTCGGCGCAGGCCGTATCCACAGCCGCCGCATCAAGATCATTGGCGAGCCGTCCTTCCGTAACCGCCTGCAAATCGAAAGGCTGGGTTGCCAGGCGATCGCACTGCGTTACACGGGGTTGAACGATCTGCGTGATGGTTCTGGCGGGCGTTCCTTCGACAGCCGGCAATTCCAGAGCAAATTTCCGCGCTTCGCTTTCGCTGCCGATCTGCGGACGGACGGTCAACGTCGCGAGCGCAGAAACAGGAAAACGGTCGCCGGCCTGCAGCAATCGGTTGTCGGAAGCAAGCTGCAGGTCCGTATCGACAGAGACAACCTTCAGCCAATCGCTTGTTGCCGGCAGATCCTCGACAGGCGCATCCGGATAGACGTTTACGGGGCCGGTGCCGATATCAGCTTCTACCGCTCCCTTTGAGGCCGTGTTGCCCAGCCATGACAGGAGAGCTTCAAGCCGCTTTGTGCGGTTTTCCTCCACCTGCTCGTTTTGCACCGGCGTTTCGGCCTGTGCGACCGTAATTGAGGCGATCGCGGATGCAGAACCACCCCATTGGTCCTCTACCTCGTAGGAGATCAGTTCCACGTCGCCGGGTTGGGTGCCTTCCGGAAAGAACTCGAGACTGGCAAGCTCTGCCGCATCTATCACGTCCCCTTCGGCAACGGCCCGGCCTCCCGGCAGCTTCAAGGTACCTTTTTCAGGTAGCAAGGTGAGCTTCGCCTTCAGCTTTCCACCTTCCGGCTGAACCGGTTCGGGGATGCTGATCGGGACGGATTCAGCCGATGCAGATACACTGACCCTGTGATGAGCAGTCACGATCGGAGCCGGTTTGGGCGGTACGAAATAGAAGCTGGTGACGAGCGTTGAATCCTCATATGGGATCTGCTGGCCGCCGGTCTTGCGAACCACGTCATCGCGAACCTTGGTCATCAGGTCCTTGATCTCGAGCGCCGGATCAAGAGCATTTTCGACCACAGAAGAGGTGAACGGGCTCATCGGCCCCTTGCCGTCGTAGGCAACCTGACCAGGACGTGTGGCATAGGAGATGAATGTGCCGAGCTTGTTCGGAATCCGGCGCAGCCCTCTGGTCTTTCCGAGCGAATATTCTTCCTCGCCCCAAAACAGGCTTGCGATTTCGAACGGGTTGTCCCGGCAGGCGTCAAGCATGACGATCTGCAGGCTGGAAGCGGCCTTCATGTAGTCCAACAGATGGGACACCTTGAGGCTTTCGAATTCCAGGTCGTATTGAGAGGACAGTTTGGCGTCGACAGGAAGAATGAAATTGGATTCGCCAACCTGAAGCGCATGACCGGAATAGTAGAACAGCGCCGTGTCGCCGTCGTTCAGTTCCCGCAGGAACCGGCGTACGACCTGTTCCAGATCCTTCTTGTTGAGGTCCGTGCCGATCGTCACATCAAAATCGGCCTCCCGAAGGATCCTGGCGATTTCCGTCGTGTCCGTAACGGGATTTTCCAGCGGGGTCACATACTGGTATTCCTGGTTGCCGATGACCAGCGCAACCCTGCGCCCGTCCTCGGTCTGTGCCATCGCCTGGGCGGAAGGCAATGCAAGAGCAGCCCCCACCGGCAGGCTCAGAAGGCCCATCCTGACAGCTTTCCTAAACCGGCCAACAGGCTTGGTGGAGGTCATAGATTTGCCAACTCGTGTGGCAAGAGGTCGATAATCCCGTTTCTGCATAACGTCCTCAGCGCTTAAATCCGCGTGTAACTATCGCGCTAGAGCTGCTGCCTGTCTGTGATGGAACTCACACGGAGGCACTTCCGGCTCCAAAGCGTCCGGCGCCCCCGTCGATCAAATACCCTTAGGGAAAGTGATGCACACTTGTGGTTCCGACGCAAGGGAGACGACATCAGCAACCGTCAGCTGTTCAGGCAAAGCCGAGGGAATGCCACCTCAGGCAAGTGTTTCTTTTCATTTCGAGTCATCCTACGCTGCTGCAAAAGCCTGCAAATGCTCGGGAGGTCAGATGACAGACGCGTTCAGGATTCGCCAGCTGAAGGAAAGTGAGATTCACATTCCACTCGAATTGGCGATGGAGGAAGGTTGGAACCCCGGGATTGAAGACGGCCCAGCATTCTTCACAGCCGATCCGAACGGGTATTTTGCCGGCGAAATAGACGGAAAGTTGATCAACGTTATTTCGGCAGTCCGCTACGGCGATACATTCGGCTTCATCGGGCTCTATATCTGCAAGCCCGAATTCCGGACCATGGGATACGGCCACCGGATCTGGGACCATGCAATGGCATATCTGGGGTCTCGGGTCATCGGTCTGGATGCGGTAAATGAGCAGACTGCGAGTTATGCCCAGCACGGGTTCAAATCTGTCTACCGGAACATCCGGCATGCCGGCATCTCAATGTGCGATACGCCCATGGACCCGCGCCTTGCACCACTGGGTCATGGCCTTTTTCCCGGCATACGTGATTATGACCAACGCTTCTTTCCGGCTGAACGCACGCAATTCCTGAAGACCTGGGCCGCCCCCATGCTGGAAACACGTCGCGGCTTTGCCTTTGTCGAAGATGGTCATGTCAGGGGCTACGGCATTATCCGCCAGTGCCATGAAGGCTACAAGATCGGGCCCCTTTTCGCGGATGAGCCGGAAATTGCCGATACCTTGTTCCGCACACTTGCCGGTCAGGTCAAAGGACAGACCATTATCCTCGACACGCCCGAACCCAATGCGGCAGCATTGCTGATGGCGGAAAAATACGAGCTGTCACCGGAATTTGAAACCTTCCGCATGTATCGCGGCCTGGCACCCGATCTGCCTTTGGACCAGCTCTACGGCATCACAACATTCGAATTGGGCTGAGGCGGCAGTCCGCCCCGCGCCCTGTGTGTTTCCAATCAATGCTCGACTGACTGGTAGGCAAGAATGGCGCCGGCAAGGTCTTCCAGCGCTGCCCCCACCGACTTGAACATGGTGATGGCTTCTTCACTCTGCCGGCCAGGATGGTCACCCCGACAAAGCTCATACAGGTCAGCCTTGATTTCGCCTGGCGACAATACCCCGGCCTTGATCGGCTGAACGATATCTCCACCTTCGGAAAGGCACCCATCGCGGGTGTCCACGAAGATCTCTGCCCGCTTGACAAGATCGTCGTCACTCTCGCGCATGCTGGGCTTGAAGGCCCCCACAAGATCCACATGCGTTCCCGGCTTCAACAAGGCACCCTTGATCAAGGGTTCGGAAGAGAGAGTTGCGGCACTGACGATATCCGCTTCCCCAAGCGCTTCCTTCAAACTTGTTGCTGACTTCAGTTTCACCGGGAACTGGTCGGCAAGCGAGCGCACGACTTCTTCCGTCTTTTCCCTGGACCGCCCCCAGATGGTGACTTCGTCAATGGAACGAACGGCCATATGCGCGGCGATCAGATTGGGAGCAAGGCGCCCGGTGCCGAGTACCAGCAGATGCCGCGCGTCGGAGCGAGCCAGGTAGCTGGCCGCAAGTGCGGAGGCCGCTGCGGTGCGCCTGGCTGTCAATTCGCCACCGTCGATAAGCGCGAGCATCTCTCCGGTTCGTGCATCCGACAAAAGGTATTGCGCAGAAATTGCGGGAAGATTGCGCTCCGAATTGCCCGGAACCACATTGACCACCTTTACGCCCGCATATCCGCCCGGCACCCAGGCCGGCATCAGCAGCACAGTCGCATCGGGTTCACCGGGTATTTCCATGTCATGATGGTGGCGGGTTGGCATCACGCAGCCAGACCGGAACATCTTTGCCAAAGCGTCTATCAGATCAGGATATGGCAACGCATCGCGGGTCTGGTCTTCGGTCAAAAGCAGCATGTTGGGCCAATCTGTTAAGTGTTAACTTTATTGATACAAATCATATTCCCCGGAGCAGTCCAAGCATTTGCTCGGACGAAAAACTCCAGGAGAGCGTAATTTTCAGGACAAGTCGAAGATCATCATTACATAGGCGGCGAACAGTGCCAGATGAACCGCGCCCTGGAGATAGTTCGTCGCCCTGCTGCCGAACGTCAACAGGCTTATGAACAGGGTCAGCACGAGCATGATGATGTCGGCAGGTTCCAGGCCGAGCTCAATCTTGAGTCCTGTCACCCAACTTACGAGAAGAACGGCTGGCACTGTCAGACCAATGGTCGCCACCGCGGATCCAAGGCAGATATTTACAGCGCGCTGAAGCTTGTTATCACGTGCAGCCTGCAAAGCGCTGAGCCCCTCGGGCATCAGCACAAGTGCCGCAACAATGAACCCGCTCAAGGCCAGCGGTGCTCCCAGCCCCTCGATACCGAATTCCACATAGAGTGCGAGCTTCTTCGACAGGAGGATGATCGGAAGAAGTGCCCCGAACAGGCCAATGATGTGAAATGGCATCGACCGGACGACCACGCCATGATGCCCTTCATCATGGCCGTCGTCGTCGGGCTGCCGAAAGATATCGCTGTGCGTTACCGTCTGGATCGCCAGAAACACGCCATACAGCAGCAGGCACATGACGACATCGAACGCTGACTGTAGCGGAGACAGCTCTCCGCCAGGAGCCGAGTGGGTGATGCGCGGCAACACGAGTGCAAAGATTGCCAGAGGCACAAGCACCGACAGGAACGCATTCGCGCCTTGCAGATTATAGGTCTGGTTCTTGTGGCGCAGACCGCCTGCCAAAAGACACAGGCCAACCAGCCCGTTCAGGACAATCATCACGACCGAGAACATCGTGTTGCGTGCCATCGTCGGAATGGCGTCGCCCGACAGCATGATCGCAACAATCAGCGCAACTTCGATCCCGATGACCGCCAGTGTCAGGATCAAGGTACCGAAGGGTTCGCCAAGCAGGGTTGCCAGGCATTCCGCGTGCCGGACGACCGAAAAGGCGCACCACATAACCGTGACGAATATGACCGCCAGTAGCAACAGCGACGGGACAATCCCGATCGTTTCCGGTTTCAAGGCATCGCCCGCGAAGGTGAAGGCGGCAAAGACCGCAAATCCAGTGAAGCTCGGCAATTCCGATTTGAGGCTGGTCACAAAGAAACCCGATAAAAAATGAAAACAGTCTGGACAGACTATAGGCCGCCGCCGCCGCCTTCAACCAATGCCGGCAGACAAAAAAAGGCCGGCGCTTGGCACCGGCCTTCAGCTTCTGAAATGTCCGCAGGGTCAGATCGCCAGGTATTCCTGACGTAGCTGCGGATTGTCGAGGACTTCCTGTGCAGATCCGTCGAACACGACCTCTCCCATGTCCAGAATGACCGCCCTGTCGGCAAGGTGAAGCGCCGCGATTGCGTTCTGTTCAACAATGATGGTCGTGATGCCGAGATCCTTCACGCCTTCGAGGATGCGCTCGATCTCCTGAACGATCACCGGTGCGAGGCCTTCATAGGGCTCGTCCAGCAACAGCAGTTTGATGTCGCGCGCGAGGATACGTGCAACAGCCAGCATCTGCTGTTCGCCGCCGGACATGGTGATGGCGTCCTGCGACCGTCGTTCGGCCAACCTCGGGAAATGCTCGTAGATACGCTCGATCGACCATCCGACCGGCTCGGCAATCTGCGAAAGCTCCAGGTTCTCCTGAACCGTCAGTCCCGGAATGATGCGTCTGTCTTCCGGAACGAGGCCGACGCCCTGGCGGGCTGCCTGAAAGCTCTTCATGGTGTGAAGCGGCTTGTGATCGAGCCACACCTCGCCATGTTTCAGCTGCGGATCCTCCATCCGGGCGATTGCACGCAACGTCGATGTCTTGCCTGCGCCATTGCGGCCCAGAAGTGCAAGGATCTCGCCCTCACGAATGTCAAAACTGACACCCTGAACGATATAGCTTTCGCCGTAATAGGCATGCAGGTCCCACGCAGAGAAAAATGCGGGGGCGCCGCCTTGAGATTTGCGCGGCGGGACGCCGGGAGCGGACCGGCCGCTGAACTGATCGTCAAGTAGGGTCACAGATGCGCTCCTCCGAGATAAGCTTCCTGTACGCGCGGGTCGCCCTTGATCTCTTCAGGCTTGCCTTCCGCGATGATCGTTCCCTGTGCGAGCACGGTGACCTTGTCGGCAAGCGAGAACACGACATGCATGTCATGTTCGATAACCACCTTGGTGATACCGCGTCCGGCAATCCGTTTCAGAAGATCGATCGTGTTGTTGGTATCGGCGCGGGACATGCCCGCGGTCGGTTCATCGAGAAGCAGCAGCTTCGGATCCTGCGAGAGGCACATGGCCAGCTCGAGCCGGCGCTTGTCACCACGTGACAGGGAACCGGAAATAACGTCTTTTTTCTCCGCCAGGCCGACGTCCTCCAGCATGTGAAGTGCCTTGTCCTGGATTTCCGCATCCCTATCGAGCCGCTTGAACGGACGCAGTGAGAACTGTCCGTCGCGCTTTGCCATGGTGGGGATGATGACGTTTTCCAGCAGGGTGAGTTCTGCGAAAATTTCAGGGGTCTGGAACACCCGAGAAACGCCGACCTGGTTGATCTCGTAGGGCTTCATGCCTGTGAGCGAGATATCACCGAACTTCACCGTGCCGGTATCCGGGATCAACCGGCCGATCATGCAGTTCAGGAAGGTCGATTTACCCGCTCCGTTCGGCCCGATGATCGCGTGAACAGTGCCCTGCTCCACCGAGAAGTTGACATTGTTGAGGGCTCTCAGACCGCCGAACGACTTGTTGACGCCCTCTACACGTAGGATTTCCATATTCTTGTTCCTTACTCTGCAGGGGCAGTTGCACGGTTCGGTTCGGACTTGCCGGACGACCGCTTGAACAGCTTACCGATCCGGGACACGCCTTCCATGATGCCACCAGGCAGGAAGATAACGATCAGCATGAAGAGAACACCGAGCGTAAGATGCCAGCCTTCACCGACGAACAGGCCGGCAACGGAGATGACGGGGCCTTCGATAAAGTCCGGAAGGAAACCGAAAATCTCATGCAGGGTCTGCTCGTTGAAGGCAGAGAAGATGTTCTCGAAATACTTGATCAGCGCCGCACCGAAGATCGGGCCGAGCAAGGTGCCTGCGCCGCCGAGAATGGTCATGAGAACGACCTCTCCCGACGCAGTCCATTGCATGCGTTCAGCACCCGCCAGCGGATCGGTGATGCACATCAAAGCACCGGCCAGACCTGCATACATTCCCGAGATCACGAACGCCGCCAGTGTGTAGGGACGCGGATTGAGGCCGGTGTAGGTCATACGGTTCTGGTTGGTCTTCACGGCGCGCAACATGATGCCGAAAGGCGACCGGAAGATCCGCTGTGCAACGAAGAAGCCGATCAGAAGGATGACCGCACAGAAGTAGAACCCGCCCCACCCGGTCATTTCAATGCCGAACAGGTTCGCGATCAGCGGGCCTTCCTGACCGCCATTGCCATCGAACAGACGCGGGTCGCTGCGCAGAACACGCAAGCCGGTCTCCCCGTTGGTGATTGGCGTCAGAACCGAATAGGCCAGGTTATAGGACATCTGAGCGAAAGCGAGCGTCAGGATCGAGAAATAGATGCCCGACCGGCGCAGCGACACATAGCCGATGGCAAGTGCGAAGATGCCGGACGCGATGATTGCCATGATCACGGCGGGGATCGGGTTCATGCCAAGCAGCTTGAACGTCCAGACTGCGGTGTAGGAACCGACACCCAGAAACGCGGCATGGCCGAATGACAGGTATCCAGTCAGACCGAACAGAATGTTGAAACCAGTCGCAAAGAGACCAAAGATTGCAAACTTCTGCAGAAGGTCGGGATAACCGGCACCAATCGGCTCAAGCCAGATCGGCATCGTAAGCACCGCGACAGCAAAGATCGCAAAGAAGATGTAGTCGCGTGCAGGAGATGTTTTTGTAGACATTTTTTTAGTTCTCCATGACGCCCTTGCGGCCCATCAGCCCGCGCGGACGCACGAGAAGGATGACCACAGCAACGAGATAGATGATGATCTGGTCGATGCCTGGAAGAATGGCCTTGATTTCATTCATCGATGCGAAGGACTGCAGGATGCCGAGCAGGAAACCTGCCGCGACGGCTCCAGGCAGCGACCCCATGCCGCCAACAACCACCACGACGAAGCTGAGCACGAGGAAGTCCATGCCCATGTGATAGTCGGGCGGCAGGATCGGCGTGTACATGACCCCGGCTAGACCGGCGACCACTGCGGCAATCGCGAAAACGATGGTGAAACGGCGCTCGATGTTGATGCCCAACAGCCCGACCGTATGACGGTCTGCCATGCCGGCCCGGACAACCATGCCGAAGGTGGTGAATTGCAGGAAGGCGAAGACGGCTGCGATGATGGCGCCTGCGAAGGCAAGGTAGACCATGCGCCAGTACGGATAGACGATCACGCCAGGATCCAAGCCGAGGGCAGCTCCGATGTCGGCTGCTCCGCGTACGGCATCTGGCGCGGTTTGCGGGATCGGGTTGGCGCCGAAAATCGACTTGATGATTTCCTGAAGAACGATAGCGAGGCCGAAGGTGACGAGGATCTGATCGGCGTGCGCCCGGTTGTAGAAGTGCTTGATCAGGCCGCGTTCCATGATGAAACCGAAAAGCAGCATGACCGGAATGGCAAGCAGGATGGAAACCGGCACCGAATAGTTGAGCACCCAGTGACCGAAGTCTCCGAGGTATGCCTCGATGTAGGGTGTACGGATTTCGAGGGGAGTTCCCCACGCCGTCGTCTTGGTCGGATCCGTCGTCACGATCTCCAGGCTGAGAAGCTTGTTGAACGACACCGCGCAGAACGCACCAAGCATGAACAAGGCACCATGCGCGAAGTTGACGACCCCAAGGGTCCCGAAAATCAGGGTCAGTCCCAAGGCGATCAGCGCGTATGCTCCGCCCTTGTCCAACCCGTTCAGCAGTTGAAGAATAATCACATCCATGGTCTTGCCGCTATTTGCTGCGTCACTTGCGTCCTGATAAGCAGCAGCCGCCGGCGGAGATCCTCCGGCGGCTGCCGACGTTCAAGAGCTTATGCGCCGTTGTTGCACGCGCCGAGTTCGCCACCCAGCATGTCTGCCGGGTATTCGACCTGCGAACGCGGAGTGACTTCCACCACTTCGAGAAGGTCGAACTGGGAGCTCGGGTTTTCTTTACCCTTCACGACCAGAACGTCCTTGAAGCACTGGTGGTCATCTGCACGATAGAGGGTCGGACCATTGCCCATGCCGTCGAACTCGAAGCCTTCGAGAGCTGCGGCGATCGCGCAAGGATCGAACGTGCCAGCCCGCTGTGCGGCATCGGCATAAAGCAGGGTCTGGACGTAGCAGGTGTGCGCAGCCTGGCTCGGCGGGAAGCCGTATTCCTGACCGAAGGACTTGACGAAAGCCTTGGAGCCTTCGTCCTGCAGCGACCAGTGCCAGTTGGTGGAGCCGAAGATACCCTTCACGTTTTCACCGGCACCCTGCGCCATCAGACGAGAGTACAGCGGAACCACGATCACGAAGTCCTTGCCGTTGACCTGCTTGTCGCGCAGACCGAACTGAACAGCCTGGGTCAGGGAGTTCACCATGTCCTTGCCATAGTGGTTCAGAACAAGAACGTCAGCACCGGAGTTCAGAACCGGCGTGATGTACTGCGAGAAGTCACCAGCGCCAAGCGGCGTACGAACGGCAGCTGTTGTCTCCCAGCCCATGCCTTCGGTGTACTTCTTGATGGATTCTTCCTGAGACCAGCCCCAGGTGTAGTCGGCGGTAAGGTGATAGGCCTTGCGATCGGTGCCGTAGTTGTTCTTCAGAACCGGAGCCAGCGCAGCGCCGGACATTTCGGTGTTGAAGAAGTGACGGAAACCGTTCTTGCGCTTGTCCTTGCCGGTGGTGTCGTTGGAGTGGGTCAGACCCGCCATGAAGATGACGCCTGCTTCCTGGCAGAGCGACTGCACGGCGATCGCCACACCGGAGGAAGAACCACCGGTAATCATGATAGCGCCGTCTTTTTCGATCATGCGCTTTGCGGATGCACGGGCTGCATCAGACTTGGTCTGCGTGTCACCGGTCACGAAGGCGACCTTCTTGCCGTTGACGCCGTTGCCCTTGAGTTCCTTCGACGAGAAGGTGTTCAACAAACCGCCGTCGCCTTCACCGTTCAGGTGCTTGACGGCAAGCTGATAGGCGCGCAGTTCGTCTGCCCCTTCGTCGGCATATGCGCCGGTCTGCGGAACGTTGAAGCCCAGAACGACTTCAGCGCCTGTCGGTTCGTTGAGATAACCGGCAGACCATGCGCGGCTGGTGAAAATGGTCGGCGTTGCCAATGCGGCACCGCCCAATGCGCCAGCGCGCAAAATGGAACGACGATTGAGGGGTTTACGAATTAAGCTCATACTTTCCTCCCAGAAAGGCGTCGCGTACCCACCTCGGGCACGCCTGCAATAGCTGTACAGCTGCAAGCAATTCCGGCTTGTTCCCCGTCCGGGATCCCGGCTCCTCCGCACCAAAACTGCAAGCTGCAACGACTGTAAAAAAATCATCTGCAAAACAGCAATACGACTATCGGATCGCTCACCCTCACCAACTCATTATACTTTCGAAGTAATCACGGCTAATCTTCGAATTTTCTCGCGATTTTTATTGCATTGCGTCATTTTGTTTCTTTTTGATTTTCAGCCACTTACTTCTCACGCATACCGCAACGCGAAATTACCTTGACGTAAAGGTTCAAAAATCCGGAATTTCAAAACGTTAGACCAAAGTGCAAGATCGGACGGAGCTCAAAGGACGTCCGCGGCGAAATTGACGGAGACGGATACGGGCGGATAAGCTGCGGCTCTCGCCTTCGTCCCCGTACACCCGCCCGGAATCATTTCAATGAGCATCCTCACTTCCCTTGAGGACCTTCACGCACACTACGGTACTGCCGGAGAAGCGTCCTTGATCAAGGAAATCGATCATCTGAGCCCTGCGTATCGCAGGATTGTCGAGGCTTCCAACTTCTGCACACTTGCAACCTGTGGACCAGAAGGGCTCGACTGCTCTCCGCGCGGCGACGACGGCATGGTTGTCAGGATACAGGATGACCAGACGCTGCTGATGCCCGACCGGCGGGGCAACAACAGGATCGACTCGCTGCGCAATATTGTTCGCGACCCGCGTGTCTCGCTCATGTTCATGATTCCCGGCTGGAACAACGTTCTGAGGATCAACGGCAAGGCAGTACTTTCCGTCGAGCAGGACCTTATTGCCAGCTTCGAGAAAGAAGGCCATTTGCCTCGTTCGGTGATCGTGGTCACGATCGGCTCGGTCTACTTCCAGTGTGCACGCGCCATCATGCGTGCCGGCCTCTGGGAAACCGAGAACAGGACCGGCAAGGGCGACTTGCCGTCACCAGGTGAAATCATGAAGGAAATCAAGGCAAGTTTCGATGGTGAAACCTATGACCGCGAATGGCCGGAGCGTGCCAAGACTTCGATGTGGTAAGCGGTCTCCAAGGGATGCCAATGACATCGAACGACCGATACAAGACATCATGAGGCAAGCGATTGCCGTTGCCTTCCTTACCCACCAAACAGTAACACCGGTTGCCATATCGCGTTCTGCGGCCTGACCGGCTTCAAGGCGCTATTTAGCCGCAGAGTGCTTGGAACCGATCCCAATCTGCGCCATATGTCGCTGACATCCTTCAAGATACCTTCCGAGGCACAAATGACCGTCAATCCGCTTCTTTCCGACTGGACCACGCCGTTCGACCTGCCTCCCTTCGAAACGATCTCTCCCGAGCATTTCGAGGAAGCATTCGACGCCGCCATGGCGGAAGCCAAGGCGGACACTGACAGGATCGCCGATCATGAGGTGGCGCCGACTTTTGAAAACACGATTGTTGCCCTGGAGACGTCAGGAAAGACGCTCACCAAGGTTGCAAGGACGTTTTTCAACCTGACCGGTGCCCATACCAATGAGGCCCTGCAAAAGATCGAGCGCGACGTTGCACCGAAGCTTGCCAAACATTCCTCGGAAATGCTGCTGAATTCCAAGCTATACGGCCGGATTGCTGCATTGTGGGAACAAAGGGATTCGCTTGAACTCAATTCCGAAGACGCACGCGTGCTCGAGCGGTATCAGAAAATGTTCCAGCGGGCCGGTGCAGGCCTTGACGATGCCGGCAAGGCGCGGATGGCTGACATTTCGCAAAGACTTGCCACCCTCGGCACCAGCTTTTCCCAGAACGTACTCAAGGATGAGTCGGATTATCAGCTTGTTCTGGAAACCGAGGAAGACCGTGCCGGCCTGCCTGACTTCCTGCTGACGTCGGCTGCCGAAGCTGCAAACGAACGAGGGCTTGACGGAAAGCACGTCATCACGCTTTCCCGTTCCTCAATCGAACCTTTCCTTCAATTTTCCACGAACCGGCGTTTGCGTGAAGAAGCCTTCAAGGCATGGTCCGCCCGTGGAGAAAACGGCGGCCAGACCGACAACCGGGCAATCATCAGCGAAACCCTCAAACTGCGGGACGAGAAAGCCCGGATGCTCGGTTTCAAGAACTTTGCGGAGTTCAAGCTCGACGACACGATGGCCAAGACGCCTGACAACGTCAGAGGCCTGCTTGTGAAGGTCTGGGAACCGGCGGTCGCTCAGGCGCGGGAAGAAGAAGCCAAGCTGGCGGATATGGCGCGCAATGCCGGCGAAAACCATTCTATCGAGGCATGGGACTGGCGCTTTTATTCCGAAAAAGTCCGCAAGGCCGAACACGATCTGGATGAAACGGAGCTGAAGCCTTACCTGCAGCTTGAAAACATCATCCAGGCTGCCTTTGACACGGCAACACGTCTCTTCGGGCTTACTTTCAAAGAACTCAAGGGCATGCCAGTCTACCATCCGGATGTCCGGGTGTTTGAAGTACTCGGCAAGGATGGCAATCACGTCGGTCTCTTTCTGGGAGACTATTTCGCACGGTCGTCAAAAAGATCCGGTGCCTGGATGAGTGCATTCCGGTCGCAACACAGGCTGGAAGGCGACGTAACGCCGATCATCGTCAATGTGATGAATTTCTCCAAAGGTGCCAAGGGTGAAGCCACACTGCTGACGTTCGATGATGCCCGGACCCTGTTCCACGAGTTTGGCCATGGCCTGCACGGTCTTCTTTCGAATGTGACCTACCCCATGATCTCGGGCACCAGCGTCTCGCGTGACTTCGTCGAGTTGCCCTCTCAGCTGTATGAGCACTGGTTGTCTCAACCCGAAGTGCTTTCAAAATACGCCGTTCACTACAAGACCGGCGAACCGATGCCCGAGGCACTTCTCGACAAGCTGCTTGCTGCCGCCAATTTCAATCAGGGATTTGCGACGGTAGAGTATACGGCTTCCGCACTGATCGATCTCGAACTCCATCAATTGGAAGATCCGGCAGAACTAGATGTTGCAGCCTTCGAAAATGAAGAACTCGGCAAGATCGGCATGCCGCAAGCCATCACGATGCGTCACCGTATCCCGCATTTCCAGCATGTCTTTTCGGGCGACGGCTACGCGGCTGGATATTACAGCTACATGTGGTCGGAAGTGATGGATGCGGACGCGTTTGAGGCATTTGAAGAGAAGGGCAACGTATTTGATCCGGAAACGGCTGGAAAACTGTTGACCTACATCTATTCAGCCGGTGGCCGGCAGGACCCGGAAGCCGCGTATCTCGCATTCCGGGGGCGTGCGCCACGGATCGATGCTCTTCTTGAAAAGCGCGGCTTTGCTGCCTGATCCGACCCCTTCTCCAGGCCTGCCGGCTTGCGCCGGCGGGTCAAACGTTTCCAGGACAAACCGGATGACCCACATGCAGCCTCAGGCGACCCCGACCGCTCCTCTTCTCAGAACGGGCATGGCCATGGCCAGTGTCTCAGGTGCAGCCGGCGTCGTAAGTCTGGCATTGTCCGCGCACGCCAGCGCGTCAAGCCTGATAGAAACCGCTGCACACATGCTTTTGTTTCACGCGCCTGTGTTCCTGGGCATCGGCCTTCTCGCCCAATTGCGGAGAGTGCCGCTCCTTCCCGTCGTTTTGATATTCCTTGCCGCAGGACTGTCCCTGTTCTGTGGTGACCTGTTGATGCGGGCTTTTCTGGAAAGGCGCCTGTTTGCGATGTCGGCGCCAATCGGAGGCATGATGGTGATCCTCGGATGGCTGATGCTCGCGCTCTGTGCTTTACGTGTTCGGCCCAAGTGACTAAAAGCCATCTGACAGGTTATTCCGGTAAAACCAGAACCAATTCGGATTTTTTTAGTGACTGTTTCCGCACAAATTTCAGGCGACACCCAAAAGGCCGAACCGACAGCCACCAAGGCTGAAGACTTCGTGCCGCCCTACCCGTTCCGCTATGAAAAGATGCCGCCGGTCTGGAGCCTGATCGGCATGGCCAAGCGCAATTTTCTATCTATTTGGGGCGTTGATGATTTTCAAAGCCGCCTCAGAAGCAAAAAGATCTTCACTCGTGAACTGGTGATCTGCAACCGGCCAGACGTGGTTCGTGAAGCATTCCAGACCAATCACGAGGTCTTGCAGCGCAAAAGCCCGCAAATGCGTCATGCCTTGCAGCCTCTTCTCGGCGACGGTCTTTTTATCAGTGATACCGAAACCTGGGCGAAACGCCGCAAGGTGGTAGCACCGATCATCCACGGCTCGCGCGTCAAAGGATTCGCGCCGATCATGATCGAAACCATCGAGGAACAGCGAGCCGACTGGGCATCGCAGGGCGAAGGCGCTGAGGTCGATGCGCTCGCCGATATGGCACACCTGACAGCAGAGATCATTTGCCGGACCATTTTTGGACGCCAGCTGGGCAAGGATCATGCTGCCGAAGTCGTTCAGGGTTTTTCGGATTATCAGCGCCATATCGACCAGGTCGACATCCTCTCCCTCTTCGGACTGCCCGAATGGCTGCCACGTTTTCGTGGCCGTGCGATCAAGAAACCTGTCGAGCGCATCATGACGGTGCTCGACAAGATCATCGCCAACTACGAAGCGCAGAAGGAAAAAGGCGAAGCATCCGTCATTGGCGGTTTGCTGGAAGCGAGAGACGAGAACGGCGAACCACTGAGCCGTGAGGCAATCATCAGCGAAGCTGCCGTGATTTTCATGGCCGGCCATGAAACAACTGCCAACACACTGGCCTGGGCCTGGTTCCTGCTGTCCCAATGCGACAAGAGTAGGGCAAAATTGCAGGCCGAACTCGACACGGTCCTCGCCGACCGGTCACCAACATTCCAGGACGTTCCCAACCTGCCCTACACCAAGGCTGTCATCGAGGAAACCTTGCGGCTGTATCCGCCGGTCCCGATCCTTGCGCGAGAGGCAATGGCCGACACAAGCATCGGCGGCAAGTCAGTGCCAAAAGGTTCGCTGGTCATGGTGGTGCCATGGCTTATGCATCGCAATCCGGTGCTATGGTCGAAACCGGACGTTTTTGATCCCGGCCGTTTTCTCAATCCGAAATCGAAAAAACCCAATAAATACGGGTATGTCCCCTTCAGCATCGGCCCGCGCATTTGCGCCGGACTGCAATTCGGCATGACAGAAGCAATTCTCAGCCTGGCCATTCTCGCCCAGGATTTCGAACTCAAGCTGAAAGACGGCACGGACGTCCAGCCGGTAGCGCGGTTGACCTTGCGCCCTGGTGAAAACCTGCCAATGACGCTGCACCCGCGCCATTCATGACCAAACAGACGCGGCTGGAAGATATTCCCTTCGCTGAAACTCTTGCAGAAGAGCCCGCCGCTCCTCGTCTACGGGACCTCTTTTCTCAACAGGAGGCAGAGCGGGAGGCAGCTCGGCTTCACTGGTTCGTTCATGTCAAGGACGGTGTCCTGAACACCCTTTTTCATCATTCGCTGAAGCTGTGCCCACCAGCATTCGCATCGGCTTTCGGCAATTTGCTCGTGCCGGTAATGCGCTGGTCATATCGAGACAAACTGTTTCCGCAGCGCATCAGCCGTAATTTTGAAACGCTGACCGTCAACCGCTGGAACACCGACACGGGCCGGAAAGCGGGACTGAAACGATGGTGGCACAACATCGGCCGAACGATGTCCGAGTTCTGCATCGTCAACAAGTTATGGAAAAGTGCTCGTATTGAAGTTGAAGGGCTGGAACATCTGAAAGCGGCGCAGGCCAAAGGCGCACCAGTGATCTTCACATCCATGCATCTTGGCACCTGGGAAGCACTTTTCGTGGCGATACACGAGGGGCTCGCCGGACCGAGCATCGGTCCATTTCAACCTGAACCCAACCGGTTCAAGAACCGCATTGTTCATGCGATCCGCAAGGAGCGAAACCAGTATCTTTTCCCACCGGGTCAAAGAAGCGCGTATCGGCTGCACCGGTTGATGAACAACGGGCAGTATTCCATGACCATTTTCGTGGACGAAGTTCGCGACAAGCAGGTCCATCTGCCCAGTTTCGGTCGACCATTACCGAAAAAAGGAAATGCGACCGTCGCGGTAAAGATCGCCAATTCCTGCGGCGGCACAATTATCCCGACATATCTTGTGCGACTGGGACCGGCCCGTTTCAGGATGGTCCTTCTGCCACCTCTGCAAAGACCTGAAGAAACCACCGGCTATGATCTACAGGAAACAATCCGGGCCATGAACGATGTGTTCGAACCGATCGTTCTCGAACACATCGAAGAATGGTACATGTTAGGCGAATTGAGATTGCCCAGAAAATTCGCCCAAAGCGCCTACGCGAAAGCCTTGAGCGAAAAGAACCAAGTCCGAAAGTGGTAGATTAACCCTTCAGTCGCTCGGCATGCCAGGCGACGTGGTCGCGCGCGAACGTTGACACGAAATAATAGGAATGGTCGTAGCCTGCCTGCAAGCGGTAGGTGTGAGCCGTCTTCGTTTCGGTCAATGCATCGATGAGTGCAGCGGGTTTGAGCAGTTCGTAGAATTGATCGCCTGCACCCTGATCAATCAGAACATCACCGGCCCAGCCCTTTTCCTTGACCAGAACCGTCGCGTCATGCGCTGTCCAGAGTGTCTCATCAGCTCCGAGATAGGCCCCAAGCTGTTTGCGGCCCCAGTCGGAAGCCGTGGGGTTTGCGATCGGCGCAAAGGCTGACAATGACTGATAATGCCCGGGATATTTCATTGCCAGCGTCAACGCGCCGTGCCCGCCCATGGAATGCCCGGTGATCCCGTGATGCACGGAAACTGGGAAGTTCTCGGTCACCAGATCGCGCAATTCGCTGGCAATGTAGGTCTCCATCTGGAAATGCGGCGCCCATGGAGTCTCTGTCGCGTTGACGTAGAAGCCCGCCCCCTGCCCCAGATCATAAGCCTCATCATTGGCAACGCCCTCGCCACGCGGGCTGGTGTCCGGAAAGACGACGGCAATACCAAACTCGGCGGCATGGGCCTGCAGCCCGGCTTTGGTCATGGCGTTTTCATGGGTGCACGTCAGACCCGACAAATACCAAAGACATGGCACGGGGCCGTCCTTGGCCTGCGGCGGAATGTAGACCGCAAAAGTCATTTCACAACCACAGGCTTCCGACATGTGGCTATAGACACCTTGGGTGCCGCCAAAGGACTTGTTTTCGGAAAGGGTTTTCATTGTCAGTCAATTCCAATCTCTGAATAGCCGCCTATCCAAAAGGACTTCTCCGGCCTTGCCTTGCCAGACCGGAGAGACGCAGCATGCGCGTCCCCGCTTTCGCAGGGACGACGCCTTGGCAAAATGTCGGCGGGGTACGCCTGACGTTCGATCAGTAAACCACCACCGAGCGGATCGATTCACCGGAGTGCATCAGATCGAACCCCTTGTTGATGTCTTCGAGAGGCATCGTGTGGGTGATCATCGGATCGATCTCGATCTTGCCGTCCATGTACCAGTCAACGATCTTCGGAACGTCCGTGCGGCCACGCGCGCCACCAAATGCGGTGCCTTTCCAGACGCGGCCGGTCACAAGCTGGAACGGACGAGTCGAGATCTCAGCACCAGCCGGAGCAACACCGATGATGATGCTCTCGCCCCAGCCCTTGTGGGCTGATTCAAGCGCCGTACGCATGACATTCACGTTGCCGGTCGCATCGAACGTATAGTCGGCCCCACCTTTGGTGAGGTTCACAAGATACGGAACAAGGTCGCCGTCTACTTCACTCGGATTGACGAAATCGGTCATGCCGAAACGCTCCGCCATCTCTTTCTTTTCCGGGTTCAGGTCAACGCCGACAATCTGGTCGGCACCGGCAAGACGCAGACCCTGGAGAACGTTCAGACCGATGCCGCCGAGGCCGAAGACAATCGCACGCGAACCGATTTCCACCTTTGCGGTGTTGATCACCGCACCGATGCCGGTCGTAACACCACAGCCGATGTAGCAGACCTTGTCGAATGGCGCGTCCGGACGGATCTTCGCCAGAGCGATTTCCGGTACGACCGTGTAGTTGGAGAAGGTCGATGTGCCCATGTAGTGCAGGATCGGGTCACCATCGAGGGTCGAGAATCGGGACGAGCCGTCCGGCATCAGGCCCTGCCCCTGTGTCGCGCGGATCGACTGGCAGAGGTTTGTTTTCGGATTGAGGCAATATTCGCAGGTCCGGCATTCCGGCGTGTAGAGCGGAATGACATGGTCGCCCGGCTTCAGGGTAGTCACACCCGGGCCAACCTCGACAACGACACCTGCCCCTTCGTGACCCAGAATCGCGGGAAACAGACCTTCCGGATCCGCACCCGACAGGGTGAATTCATCGGTATGGCAGATGCCGGTTGCCTTGATTTCCACCAGCACTTCAAAAGCGCGCGGGCCTTCAAGCCTTACAGTGGTGACTTCAAGCGGTTTTCCGGCCCCAACGGCCACAGCGGCGCGAACTTCCATGAAGGATCTCCTGATGTGTGTTTCCCGGGGAGAGTTAACGTCCATATCTGCAAATGCAAGAACCGATGCGGCATCCGCTGTCGGGATTGCGCTATTCGATGAAATCTACCCCGCCCGACACCTTGCAGGAAGCGCTGAAATCCATTGTTTCTCCGAGGGTTTGGTTAGTCTGGCACAATTCATCGCAGGCCGTAAGACACCCATGTCGCATTCAGACAAGCATGCGACTGAAACCTTATACGCAACCTCGACCCCAATCGCGAATATGCCTCCCAATGGACGAGACTCCGGCCGTGTCGCTAAAGTCGTCGTTCAATTGCGTATTGACCCTGACGGCCGGCCGAGCGGATTTATCCGATTTGCTTGCCGGCAACGTGCGGAGCCGCTGCTTCATGAAGCGATATTCCTTTCTGGAACTGGCGAAAAACGCCTTTTCCGCGCACCAGAACTGGGGCCGCCAGTGGCGCGCTCCGGAACCCAAGGCCGAATATGACGTCGTGATTGTCGGCGCCGGCGGGCACGGTCTGGCAACTGCCTATTACCTTGCCAAGGAACACGGCATCCGCAACGTCGCGGTCATCGAAAAAGGTTGGCTCGGCGGTGGCAACACCGGTCGCAATACGACCATCGTGCGCTCCAACTATCTGTGGGAGGAAAGCGCCGGGCTCTACAATCACGCAATGGGCTTGTGGCAGAACCTGTCCCAGGAACTGAACTACAACGTCATGTATTCTGCACGTGGCGTGATGATGCTCGCGCACACGGTTCACGACGTTCAGGTGGCACAACGCCACATTCACGCCAACCGTCTGGCAGGCGTTCAGAATGAGTGGCTGACGCCGGAAGAGGCAAAGGAATATTGCCCGCCTCTGAACATTTCAAAGAACATCCGTTATCCGGTCATGGGCGCAGCCTTGCAGCGCGTCGGCGGCACCGCCCGTCACGATGCGGTCGCCTGGGGCTATGCCCGCGGTGCTGATGCCCTGGGTGTCGACATTATCCAGAACTGCGCCGTCACCGGCATCCGCCGCGGCCAGAATGGGGCCATCGAGGGTGTGGAAACGGTCAAAGGTTTCATCAAGGCCAAGAAGGTCGGTGTCGTCGCAGCCGGTCACACGTCTGTCGTCATGGACATGGCCGGCGTCCGGCTGCCGCTGGAATCCTTCCCCCTGCAGGCACTGGTCTCCGAACCCGTGAAACCCGCCTTCCCGTGCGTGGTCATGTCAAATACGATCCATGCCTACATTTCGCAGTCCGACAAGGGCGAGCTTGTGATCGGTGCGGGCACTGACCAGTTCGTGTCCTATTCGCAGGCTGGCGGCATTCACATCACCAACCACACAATCGACGCGATCTGCGAACTATTCCCGCATTTCCGGCGCATGCGCATGCTTCGCAACTGGGGTGGCATCGTCGACACGACGCCTGACCGTTCGCCCATCCTGTCGAAAACCCCGGTTCAGGGGCTCTACGTCAACTGTGGCTGGGGCACAGGCGGCTTCAAGGCGACACCCGGATCCGGCCATGTCTTCGCGCATACGATTGCCAAGGATGAGCCGCATCCGATCAACGCACCTTTCACCATCGACCGGTTCCGGACCGGCCGCCTCATCGACGAAGCCGCTGCAGCGGCCGTGGCCCACTAGGGGAGATCACAAGAATGCTGCTGATTTATTGCCCCTACTGCCAGGTCGAGCGTGCAGAAACGGAATTTGCCTGCCGCGGTGAAGCCCATATCGCGCGACCGGCCGATCCGAGCCAGGCCACGGACGAGGACTGGGTGGAGTTTTTGTACATGCGCGACAATACCAAGGGTGTAGCCGCCGAGCGCTGGCGCCATATTCACGGCTGCGGACGGTTCTTCAACGCTGTCCGCGATACCGTCAGCGACAAGTTCCTGAAAATCTACAAGACCGGCGAACCGAAACCGGATCTTGAAGCGATTGCCAAGGAGGCCGGCAAATGAGCCAGCCATTCCGTACTGAAAAAGGCGGCCGGATCGACCGCGCCGAGCAACTCACCTTCACCTTTGACGGCGAGGAAATGCAAGGCCACAAGGGCGATACCCTTGCCTCTGCGCTGCTTGCCAATGGTGTTCACCTGGTCGGTCGTTCGTTCAAGTATCACCGTCCGCGCGGCATTCTGACTGCCGGTTCGGAAGAACCGAACGCGCTGGTCGGGGTTTACCGCAACGGCGATCAGACGCCGAACCTGCGCGCTACACAGGTTGAGCTTTATCAGGGCCTTGAAGCCGTTTCACAGAACCGTTTTCCCTCGCTCGGGTTTGACATCGGCGCCGTGAACGATCTGCTTTCGCCGCTGTTTCCGGCCGGGTTCTACTACAAGACCTTCATGTGGCCGCATGCCTTCTGGGACAAGGTCTACGAGCCGATCATCCGTTCTGCGGCCGGTCTCGGCAAACCGCCGAAAAACCCGGATCACGACTTCTACGGCAACATCTACGCCCACTGCGACGTTCTTGTCGTCGGCTCCGGACCAACCGGACTTGCAGCGGCTCTGGCTGCGGCAGAGACCGGTGCCAAGGTGATGCTGGTCGACGAGCAGGCTGAATTCGGCGGTTCGCTGCTTTCTGAAGTCAGCGCAAGCATCGACGGAAAGGATCCTGCGGAGTTCGTTTCGGAAACCATCGCCAAGCTTGCCGCGATGGACAATGTCACACTCCTGCCGCGCACAACGGCCTTCGGTTATTTTGCGCATAACTTCATTTCGCTGGCAGAGCGCATCACCGAACATTTGCCCAACCCGGATCCCAAACTGCCGCGTGAACGACTGTGGCAGGTGCGCGCCAAGGAAGTGGTGATTGCAGCCGGTGCGATAGAACGTCCGATGGTGTTTCCGGAGAATGACCGACCGGGCATTCTGCTTGCGGAAGCTGGAAGAACCTACCTCAACCGCTATGGCGTCAAAGTCGGCCACAAGGTTTTGGTGGCGACGGCCTGCGACAGTGCGTGGCAAGCGGCATTCGACCTTGCGGACCATGGTGTCGACGTTGCCGCCATCGTGGACATGCGCGAAACGCCGCCTGAAAGCCTGGTTGCAATCGCTGAAGCCAGGGGCATTCGTGTCGAGGCAGGATGCGTTGTAACAGGAACTCTCGGTCGCAAGCGTGTCAAAGGCGCCTTGCTCGGCCGGATGATGACATCGGGACAGGTTGCCTCCGGTGGCCAGATTGCGTGCGACGCGCTTTTGATGTCCGGCGGCTGGACTCCGACCGTCAGCTTGTATTCCCAGTCCCGCGGCAAGGTCGTCTGGGACGCGGACAAGGGGGCCTATGTTCCCGGTATTTCCGTTCAGAAGGAACGTTCGGCAGGCGGCTCCAAAGGCCTTTACGGCCTGCAGGCAACGCTTCACGACGGCTATGCGGCCGGTGAAGAAGCAGCCAGGGCCGCAACCGGCAAGTCCGCCAAGGTGACCTATGTCACGGCAACAGGTGGAGAAGCCGGAACAGGCGGTATCCTCGGCGCCCTGCCCCACGATCGGAACGCTTCACGGGTCAAGGCATTCGTCGATTATCAGAACGACGTTACCGCCAAGGACGTCAAGCTGGCCGTGCGCGAAGGCATGCAGTCCATCGAGCATATCAAGCGCTACACCACCACCGGCATGGCCACCGACCAGGGTCGTCTTTCGAACATGAACGCCCTGGAGATCGCGTCAGGGGCCTTGCAGAAGCCGGTAACGGATGTCGGGCTCACCACATTCCGCCAGCCCTACACTCCAACGACATTCGGTCTCTTTGCCGGTGTATCGCGTGGCGACTTCTTCGACCCGGTTCGCAAGACACCTTCCCATGACTGGGTGGTGGAGAACGGCGGCGTCTATGAGGACGTTGGCCAGTGGAAGCGCACTTGGTACTTCCCGAAGAACGGTGAAGACATGCATGCGGCGGTTGCTCGCGAATGCAAAACCGTCCGCGAAAGTGTCGGGCTGTTCGATGCCTCCACGCTCGGCAAGATCGAAATTGTCGGACCGGATGCGGCCGAATTCCTGGAGCGGATGTACACCAACCCGTGGAAGAAGCTGGCGCCCGGCCGCTGCCGCTATGGCCTGCTGCTCAATGACGCCGGTTTCATCACCGACGATGGTGTTATCGGACGCCTTGCGGAAGACCGTTTCCATGTAACCACCACGACCGGCGGCGCGCCGAGTGTGTTTGCGACCATGGAAGACTACCTGCAAACAGAATGGCCGGATCTCGATGTCTGGATCACGTCGACCACCGAACAGTTTGCGGTCGCCGCGGTTCAGGGGCCGAAGGCTCGGGAGGTAATTGCGCCCTTTATCGAAGGTGTCGATCTCTCCGCCGATGCCTTCCCGCACATGAGCGTCAAGGAAGCGACCTTCTGCGGCGTTCCCTGCCGGCTTTTCCGGATTTCCTTCACCGGTGAACTCGGCTTCGAAATCAACGTTCCCCGCCGTCATGGCAAGATGATGTGGGAAACGCTCGCCAAGGAAATCGAGAAGCACAACGGCACCGTATACGGAACGGAATCCATGCACGTTCTGCGCGCCGAGAAGGGTTACATCATTGTCGGTCAGGACACGGACGGTACGGTTACCCCGCAGGATGCCGGCATGAGCTGGGCGATCGGCAAGAACAAGTTCGACTTCGTCGGCAAGCGTGGCCTGGCCCGTACTGACCTTGTTGCAGAAGGTCGGAAGCAATTCGTGGGCCTTCTGACGAAGGACCCGAAAGTGAAGCTGGAAGAAGGTGCCCAGATCACGACAGCCGAGAACCCCGCCACCGGCACGCCTGCGGAAGGTCATGTCACCTCGTCCTACTACAGTCCGGCGCTCGACCGTACGATTGCCCTCGCGATCGTGAAGAACGGGCACGCACTGGAAGGCAAAACGCTCTATGTGCCGATGCCGACCGGAAGCATTCCGGTCGAGGTCACGAGCACGGTGTTCTATGACAAGGAAGGAGCACGGATCAATGTCTGAACTTCTGGCAAACGATCTGATCACGCCGGACGCAGGTGAAACACCGCTTCTGAGCCTACCGTCGGTCTCCATCCTGAAAGCTGCGCCCATGACGCGACTTTCCCTGCGTTGCCGTGAAGCTGCGCAAAAGGAAGCAGGCTCGGCATTTGGCGCCTCACTGCCGCTTTCTCCCTTGTCGAACTCCACTTCCGCCAAGCGGGCAGCGCTCTGGATGGGGCCGGACGAGTGGACATTGCTTGCACCTGAAGAAGACCTCAGGGCGGTGTTCGACGGCATCGAGGAAAAACTCTCAACGCATCCCCACGCCCTGGTTGATATCTCCGACCGTTCGGAAGCGATCATCGTCAGTGGCGACAAGGCTGCCTGGTTGCTCAACACCGGGGTCTTCATCGATTTCTCGCTTGAGGTCTTTCCGGTCGGCACAGTGACAAGGACCCTGTTTCACAAGTCTCCGGTGATGATCTGGCGGACAGGTGCGGACACATTTGTGGTGGAAGCCTGGGTTTCCTTCATGGACTACGTGGCAGGTCTGCTTGTCCAATCGGCTACAGAGCTGGAAGCAGCCTGACCGGGGTCGGTGAAAACACCTGATTTTAACGAAACTTTGCGAGCCTCGCGGAACACATCGTTGCGCGAGGCTCGCTCTTATGTCCGAACAGGTTTCCAGAAAACTCCGGCTGGCGGAGCTGCTCGGCGCACTCAGTCACGCTTTGGACATCACGGAAGGCCAGCCGCGTGGTCACTGCGTTCGCTGTTGCTGGATCGGCATTCATATCGGACGGCAAGTCGGGCTGACTGAAGCGCAACTCAGCGATCTCTATTACACGCTGCTTTTGAAGGACCTTGGCTGTTCAAGCAATGCAGCGAGGATCTGCGAGCTTTATCTCACCGACGACCTGACCTTCAAACACGACTTCAAGACGATCAGCGACAGTCTGCCTGCGGCCCTGCGTTTCGTGCTTTCCCACACCGGGTTGAAGCACGGCTTTGCAGAACGTGTGCGCGCCATCGTCAATATTCTTCAAAATGGCGGCGACATTGCCAACGAGATGATCGAAACACGCTGCACACGCGGCGGCGACATTGCCCGCCAGATGCATTTCTCGGAAACTGTCGTATCCGGAATTTACAGTCTGGATGAACATTGGGACGGCAAAGGACGGCCTCACGGCATCGTGGGCTCCACCATCCCGGTATTTTCCCAGATCGCCTTGCTGGCACAGGTCATGGATGTCTTTCAGATCAATGCAGGCGTACAGGGGGCCTTGCAGGAATTGAAGGAACGGGCTGGCAGCTGGTTCGACCCCGCCTTAGTGGCTGCAGCAGAAACCGTCGCAAGTAGTCCCCAGTTCTGGAACACCTTGAAGTCGGACAACCTCGACAAGATCGTCTACGGCCTCGAGCCAGCGCAGAACATTCGTTTTGCAGATGAGGAGCAGCTCGACGACATAGCCCACGGCTTTGCGTTGGTGATCGATTCCAAAAGTCCCTACACCGCCGGACACAGCGAGCGGGTAACGCTTTACACCGACATGATCGCAGAAGAGTTGGGTTACGGAATGCGTGACCGGCAGCTGCTGAGACGGGCGGCTCTCCTGCACGACATCGGCAAACTCGGCGTCAGCAACTCTGTCCTCGACAAACCCGGAAAGCTCGACGACCTGGAGTGGGAACAAATCCGCATGCATCCCGTTTACTCCGACGAGATCCTCTCCAGGATCGATACGTTCAAGGACCTGTCGCCGATCGCGAGGGGGCATCATGAAAAACTGGACGGCCGCGGATATCCGGACGGGCTGACCACAAGCAGGATTTCGATGGAAACGCGCATCGTCACGACGGCGGATATTTTCGACGCATTGACCGCAGAACGGCCTTATCGTGGACCGATGCCGTTGCCCAAGGCACTCGGCATCATGGAAAGCGAAGCCGGCACAGCCCTGGATGCAAAATGCCTTGCTGCGCTCAAACGGGCGACGGAGCGCATGGAGCAGACCAAGGCTGCCTAAATTGGTCGCAAAGGCGACCAAATCAACCTATTCCCCTTGCAACTTTTAACGTGAGGCCTTCACTCTGCGCCCATGCTGAAAATCGGTTCTTACAACATACAAAAATCAATAGGCGTCGATGCGCGCAGGCGGCCTGACCGGACGCTCAAGGTAATCCAAGAACTGGACTGCGACATCCTGGCCTTGCAGGAAGCAGACAAGCGCTTCGGACCACGGGAAAGCACCCTCGACAGAGACACGATTCTTCAGGAAACGGATTACCGCCCCGTCCCGTTCGCGACGGGCGACAAGAGCCTGGGCTGGCACGGCAACGCTATTCTTGTTCGAAACTCCATCGGCATTCTCGACCATCGCCGACTAGATCTGCCGACGCTGGAACCACGTGGTGCGGTTGCTGTCGACCTTGAAGTTGCCGGTGAAAAAATCCGTGTGGCAGCCATGCACCTGAGCCTGATCGGTCACTTTCGAAAAAAGCAGATAACCTCGCTGATGCATCAGCTGCACGAGCATCTGGATTATCTGCCGACAGTGCTGATCGGAGACCTGAACGAATGGCGAGACACGGCAGGCAGCATCAAGCTGTTTGAAGAACGCTATGAGGTGACGACGCCGGGACGGAGCTTTCCCAGTCCCCTTCCCGTCGGCAGCCTGGACCGGATCATAACCAGCCCGGAATTCATCGTCAGGCAGGCTGGCGTCCATAAATCGAAGACAGCACGCGTTGCTTCGGACCATTTGCCGGTCTGGGCCAACCTCACCCTGGAGCCAGCCGGACATCTACCCGGTTAGAGATCGCCTTTATCAGGCAATCAGCTTGACCATGACGAAGTAAAGCCCGGCGGACAGGACGGCAGCAGCCGGAACGGTGACGACCCAGGCGGCGACGATGGTCATGAAATGCGCCCGGCGTACCAAGTGACGGCGTGCCTGCTCCTCGCGATTGCGGACAGGTCGCACCACGTTGCCATTGCCTTGTTTCTGGTTCACGAAATCCAGGCGGCGCTTTGAACGTTCCGTATACCACTCCCGGAAGAACCCAACACCGAAGACAGCTCCCACGGCGATGTGCGTGGAACTCACGGGCAATCCGAAACCCGAGGCAACAATCACTGTGATGGCAGCTGACAGCGAAACGCAGTAGGCCCGCATCGGGTTGAGCTTAGTAATCTGTTGGCCGACCATTTCGATCAGGCGCGGGCCGAACAACAAAAGACCGAATGAAATGCCGAAGGCACCGACTGCCATGACCCAGAGCGGAATGCTCACCTTGGCTGCGACGTCTCCGAGTTCCGCCGTGTGAACGATGGCGGCAAGTGGTCCCACAGCATTTGCAACGTCGTTGGCTCCGTGGGCGAAGGACAGAAGAGCCGCCGAACAGACAAGCGGCACGGAAAACAGGATGCGGAGAGACTGGTTGCGATTTTCCAGCCCTTCAGACTGACGCCTGATCAGCGGTCGCACGATTGCCCAGACCGCAAGCCCGACAACAACCCCAAGCAACAATGACATCGGCATATCGATATGCACGATCTTCTTCAGGCCCTTGAGTGCCAGATAGCTGGCAAAGGTTCCCGACATGACACCGATCAGAACCGGAACCCATTTGCGGGCAGCGGCGATTTTGTCGTCCTGATAGATGATGAAAGTCTTGATGAAGGCCAGGAAACCTGCAGCAACCAGACCGCCGAGAAAAGGCGAAATGACCCAGCTTGCTGCGATACCGCCCATTGTCGCCCAATTGACCGCGCTGAAGCCTGCCGCCGCAATGCCAGCTCCCATGACGCCGCCAACGATGGAATGCGTTGTCGAAACCGGCGCACCGATCCAGGTGGCAAGGTTGATCCAGAGGGCGGAGGACACCAGAGCCGCCATCATCGCTGCCATGAAGACATTGGCATCGGCTACCGAAGCGGGATCAATGATGCCCTTGGAGATGGTGCTGACGACATCCCCACCTGCGATCAGGGCCCCTGCACTTTCAAAGACGGCGGCAATGATCAGCGCCGTCAGCAGAGTCATGGCCCGTGAACCGACGGCGGGGCCAACATTGTTGGCAACATCGTTGGCACCGATATTGAGTGCCATATAGGCGCCGATGGCTGCCGCAGCGACGATGATGACCGTTCCCGGTGCTCCCGACATGGAGGCACCGGCGCCAAGGGCGCACAAGACGATAAAGACCAGCGCGATACCCGGTGCAATCAAGCCACGTCCAAGAGACCCGGCGGCCTCTTCCATGTAGCTCAGCTTGTCGAGATCCTTGTCGAGGGTCGGCTTTTTCAAATTCGGCATGGGCGTTCCAGTCGGGAAGTCCTTTGAAGGCAAGTCTTGCAAGCCAAGCGTCATCTGGCGCCTGCCTTAAACAATCGTCCGAAAAGGTCAACCAAAACGGCCCTCATTGGCCAAAATTTCTTAGTTGGGTAAATTTTCCAGTTTGCGAAGCACCTTCACGAGGCCCGGATCGCCGGCAAGCCGCATGGCTTCCTGTATCGGAAGCCACCGGACATCTCGCTCGTCCTTGTCGGGAAAACTGCTTGTCGTGCTTTCCACGTCGACAAGGAACACAAGAACTTCCGTCCTGAGCTGTAAGCCGCCTTCGCCGCCTTTGTGCGACTGAAAGCTGGCAAAGGGTTTCTTCTGCGCATTTCCGATAACGCCTGCCTCTTCGAAAGCCT
Organism: Roseibium algicola; assembly: GCF_001999245.1. Classification (NCBI taxonomy): domain Bacteria; kingdom Pseudomonadati; phylum Pseudomonadota; class Alphaproteobacteria; order Hyphomicrobiales; family Stappiaceae; genus Roseibium; species Roseibium algicola. Next base: position 5,996,568 of record NZ_CP019630.1, read on the forward strand.
CTACCGCTGCGGTGTGGTGTGCTTTCAACGACATGATCGGCCAGCCTTTGGGAAGAATCCAGCGATGCGTGGATTTGGTCGTCACCAGCAGAACTTCCCGCTCCCCGTCGCGCAAACGATGGCACAACGCTGCGATCTGCAATCTCGAAGGGCGCCGGAACAACAGAAGCAGGTTCTGAAACCAGGAAGTCCGGGTGTCGATTGCTGAATAAAGCTGCGCCATGGTGCCCTTTCCGAAATACTGGTGACACTCGGAAGATAAGGCCGGAACTCAGGCTTGTCCAGAAAATGCGCACTGTGTGCTGCTTGTTATCCGTCGAACTTATTAGGTTCGATCGGAGTTCTCATGAGAGGACAAGCTTGAGCACCGTAAAAAGGCCGGCGGCCAGCAAGGCAGAGGCGGGAACAGTGACAACCCATGCTGCGATGATGGTGATCAGGCTGGATCGACGCACCAGGAGGCGTCTGCGACGCTCTTCCCTGTTTTTCATCATCTTGCGCGGTTTCATGACCCCGCCTTCCGCAACATACTTGTTGCGATACCATTCCCGGTAAAAACCCACGCCGAACAGCGCACCAACCGCGATATGGGTGGACGATACCGGCAGCCCCGCACCAGAAGCCGTCAGCACGGTCGCGGCGGTTGCCAAGGTGATGCAAAAGGCACGTACGGGGCTAAGTTTGGTGATCTTCTTGCCGACAACAGTGACAAGCCGTCTGCCGAACAGCAAAAGGCCGGCGGAAATCCCGCATGCGCCGACTGCGCTCACCCAGATCGGCACTTCGGGATTGAGCGCCCCCAGATACCAAAATACGAGATCCGGAAAATCATTCGATTGGCTGAGAACGATGGCTGCCAGCGGCCCGATGGCGTTTGCAACGTCGTTGGCACCATGGGCAAATGAAAGCAAACCTGCCGCGACCATAAGCGGTACTGCAAACAGGTTGCGCAAGGCGCGCGCACTGTTTTCCAGCGTAAGCGTTTGGGCGTGGATTACCCGGCAATAGATCCGCCAGACAACGAAGCCGACGGTGAGCGACAGCACGATGGCGAGCCATTCAGGAACAGAGATGAGCCGGTCGGACGTTTTCAGCAGAATGTAGCCGGTGAAGGTCGCCCCCATGAGGCCCAGCAGTATCGGCAACCAATATCTGGCAGCTTTCAGCCGGTCCGGCGTATAGACGACCCTTGAATTGATAAAGGCCATGATCCCGGCCCCGACAAGACCGCCGAGCACTGGAGACAGAACCCAGGAAGCAGCAATTGTCGAAATGGTTGTCCAGTTGATGGCTGCAAAGCCGCTTGCCGCGATCCCGGCGCCGACAACACCGCCTATGATCGAATGGGTGGTCGAAACAGGTGCGCCGATCACAGTCGCGAAATTGATCCACAAAGCTGAGGCAGCCATGGCCGTCAGCATTGCCAGCATGAATTCCGAACTGTTTCGGACATCGCTGGGGCTCAAGATATCGCCAGAAACGGTCGAGACGACATCCGCTCCGGCAAGCAATGCGCCCGCGCTTTCGCAAACGGCCGCAATCAGCAAGGCGCCGGTGAGGCTGACGACGCGCGCGCCCACGGCAGGACCGACATTGTTGGCAACGTCGTTGGCGCCGATATTGAGCGCCATGTAGCCGCCAATTGCACTGGCGGCCACAAGGATGAGCATGTTGGAAAAACCGCTGGAAGACACCTGGAATGCGGCCACGCAGGCGCAGATCACGAGGAACACCAGGGCAAGACCCGGTCCGACAAGACGCCGGCCCATAGCCTCCGCCGCCTCACTGACAAAGCTGATCTTGTCGAGATCCTTGTCCAGAGCCTTCTTTTTCAGGTCCTTGTTGGTGAGCACCCGAACACGCCTCGCTATCCCTCAGGAAATGTCTAACAGATTTGCGATTTGTGCTGCCGCAAAAACCGTCTCAGCGCCGGCTCTTCGGCGGCCTCGATTGCCTTCGAGAAGGGCAGCCAGACCCTTTTGCGTTGCCCGAGTTCAGGAAAGTCTTTCAACTGTTTTTCAAAACGGATCTTGAAGACAATCACCTTGGTACGGATCTTCAATCCGTCCGCAAGGCCCTTGTAGGACCGGAAGCTGCCAATGGCCCGCGGGTCGGCCGTGCCGACAATACCCGCTTCCTCATAGGCTTCGATCAACGCCGTTTCAAATGCAGGCTTGTCCTTTTCAGGCCAGCCTTTCGGCAAGATCAACCGGCCGGTCTCGCGGGTCGAGACCAGGAGAATTTCAGGCTCCGCCTCGCCCGGACGCACGCAAAGAGCCGCGATCTGCAGACGGAGCGGTTTGACAAACAAACCTGCAATACCGTGCAGCCACGATGCATCCCGCGCTGTCAGTGCCTTAGCGAATCCCATCTCCACACCTGTTGTTCTGGAACAGCAGGTGTATAGGGAGTTCCCTTAGGGACGTCTAGAGAAAAGTGCACTCGGTGCGCGCACATTTTTATTACAAATATTACAAGTCCGCTTCAGGCCGCCGAAACGGAAACGTGATCGGCTGTCCAGGCTCCCGGCCAAACTTCCGCTTTGCCGGACTTCAGGTCTCGAAGTTCGCTAAGGGGCACCGAAACGACAAGGAAAGGTTCTTCTCCATTGCTTCCGGAGGTCGCGTCTACCTCTGCGGCAACACCTGTAAAACCGAATTCCTCTTCGCACGGCAGATACAGCGCCGCCCCGGAAACGTTGGTGTCGTTCTGCGTTGTGCCCTTTGATGTGCCGACAAGACCGCAAACGGCGACCGCGCACATGAGCTCAACCGCACGTGCCTTGGCACAGCCGAAGACACGGTGATAGCCGGAGAGTTTTTCCGTCATTGAAGGCACTAGCAGAAGATCGAGATCCAGCTTCGCCAGCAGGCTGCTGAGCGCCGGCATTTCGACATCCAGACAGATCAGGATCGCCATCTTCAATCCGTCGAGCTCGAACGTCTTCAGATCAGCTCCAGGCACCAGATGCCAGATCTCCGGATCCTGCTCAAACGGTGTGAGGCACAATTTGTCCTGACGGATCTCGCGCCCGTCGGCTGTCAGCAGAACGGCTGTGTTGGTGAAACCCGCAGGCGCCTGAACAGGCATCGATCCAGCCAACAGCGACACACCATACCTGGCAGGTAGCGGAGCAAGTATCGCGAGCAAGTCGGTGCCCACGTCCGCCAGGAACGCCATTTCCTGGTCAGGCAGCAGACCTTCGGGTTTGAACGCCAGGCAGCATTCCACAAGATATTCAGGAAGCATCAGGAGCTTTGCGCCCTCTCCCGCGGCGCGCTGCATTCCCTCTTCTATCTGTGCAGCAAAAGCTGCCACCGAAGCTGGAGCGCGGCTCAGGTTAAAGGACCAAAGTGCAATGGGATAATCTGTCATGGTGCCCGACGTCTCGATAACTAAGACGCAAGACTTAAAGGCAGCACGCAGAGCGTTTCAAGCCCTTGTCTGTCTTTCGTTCACCTGAACGTGGCTCGTCCGGTATTTCCAGAAGGTTCAATCGATGAACAGTCCGAGAAATCCTACCAGAACCATCAGAAATCCTGTTCCGACAAAGGCTGCTTTCGGCTCTTGCGGCAGGGCGGTGAGTTTTGCTGAACGTCTGACTTCCCGAATCCCTTTCAGGGCCCGGTCCGTACGCCTGTCTATTTCTTCGAAATAGGGCGAAAGCTCATTCTGAGCACGCATGCCTGATCCTCACGATTCCTTCGTGGGTTCAAACCTTATGCCCGGAGACTTAGCGTTTGGTTAATTCACGTTTACCTGCGCCGCATCAAAGGCGGGTTTTCTGCGGATCCGCGACATCGAGGATGCGCAGTTGCACCTTGGGTGTCCCCTGCCAGGTGTCGATTGACAGCGTACCTGCCACATGCAGCGACTGTCCCCGGCCCTGCAAAAGCATCTGACCGTGCGGTTTGTCGTCCGCCTTGAAGCAGATTGCCTTTAACGCAGTCCCGTCACCAGAAGTGATCGAGGCTCGGACATGTCCCTTACCGACCACATCGGCGAAGGAAATCCGGTGGGCGGGAAAGGCAAACACCGGTTCAGCATGACCGGCACCATAGGGCCCCGCCTTTTCCAGCAACTCCAGAAGATCGAGATTTGCGCCCGTTGCCGTCAGCGCGGCATCAATCTTCAGTTCCCGGTTCGCACTTGCCGCCTCGACGTCGTCCTTCAGCACATCGTTGAAAAACGCTTCCAGGTCGGCGGTCTTCTCCCGCAGAACCGTGAGCCCTGCCGCCATGGCGTGCCCACCACCCTTTTCGAGCAAACCTTCGTCAACCGCTCTGCGAACGGCCTTGCCAAGGTCAACACCGGGGATGGAGCGCCCGGAACCAGTCCCCTTGCCGGTTTCATCAAAGGCGACCGCAAAGGAAGGCCTGCGGTGAGCTTCCTTGAGCCGAGAGGCAATCAGTCCAACAATCCCGGGATGCCAATCGTCGGAACCGGTCAGGAGAACCGCCGGATCACGTGCCTGGATCGCCATTGCGGCTTCTGCGCCGGCCTGTTCCAGCATCACTGCTTCCATGGACTGACGTTCGGTATTGAGCTGGTCCAGCCGCTCGGCGATTGCCCGTGCTTCGTGCGGGTCTTCCGTCGTCAGAAGGCGCGCGCCCAGTGCAGCGTCGCCAATACGTCCTCCCGCGTTGATCCGCGGGCCTATCAAGAAACCCAGATGATAAGGCGCCGGCTTTCCGCTCACGCGCGCAGTGTCCGCAAGCGCAGTCAGCCCGTAATTGCGGCGTTGGTGCATCACCGCAAGGCCACGTGTCACATAGGCCCTGTTCAGGCCCTGCAAGGGAACGACGTCGCACACGGTACCGAGCGCCACCAGATCGAGCAGCGCCATGAGGTCCGGCTCCTGCCTGCCCTGGAAAACCCCGCGGCGTCGCAACTCGCGGTTCAGGCCGACAAGAAACAGGAACGTGACGCCGACAGCTGCCAGATGCCCCTGCCCCGACAGATCATCCTGCCGGTTCGGGTTGACGAGCGCCTCAACCGCCGGAAGCGTTTCGCCAACCTGGTGGTGATCGATGACCACGACGTCGAGATCAAGTTGCCGGGCAGTTTCAAAAGCTTCAAACGACGTGCTGCCGCAGTCGAGCGTCACCAGCAGATTAGCCCCGCCATGGCGTAGATGTTCGATGGCCGGACCGTTCGGTCCGTATCCTTCGATGATTCGATCCGGAATATGGATCACAGGGTCAAGGCCGAGCCACTGCAGGTATTTGGCGAATATCGCCGAGGATGTCGCCCCGTCGACATCATAGTCGCCGAAGATCGCAATCTTTCGACCAGCCTGGACCGCATCCGCGACCCTTGCCACGGCGGCGTCCATATCGACCAGACCGGAAGGATCGGGCATCAGCAGCTTGAGTGACGGTTCCAGGAAGCCGGTTGCCTCGTCCGCCTGAACGCCGCGCGCAGCCATGACACGCGCCAGCACGTCCGGCAGTCCGTGAACCTGCGAAATCGCCATCGCGGTTCGCAGGTCAGCGCCGCTCAGGCGCTCGCGCCAGGCGTTGTCGTTTGCGGAACGGGCGACCCCAAGTACGAGCCGCCTGTCGTCTTCCCCGGATTGTCCCAGCATTCAGCCGCGCTTAGTCCAGATGAAACTTCTCAAGATCCGTGTGCTGGGCCTTGATGTAGCGCACCGTCCCAGTGGAGGACCGCATGACAACGGTGTGCGTGGTGATGTGATGACGGCCGAAGCGGACGCCCTGCAGGAAGTTGCCGTCGGTTACACCCGTTGCGGCAAAAAGCACGTCCGGCCCGGCCATTTCTTCAAGCGTGTACTTCTTCTTGATGTCCTCGATGCCCATGCGATGCGCACGCTCGACCTGCTCGTCGCGCGTGATCACAAGGCGAGACTGCATCTGGCCACCGATACAACGAAGAGCGGCCGCTGCAAGCACACCTTCCGGGGCACCGCCGATACCTGCGTAGATATCGATGCCGGTTTCGTCCGGATCGGTCGTGTGAATAACGCCGGCGACGTCACCATCTCCGATCAGGCGGATTGCAGCACCGGTCGCCCGGATTTCTTCAATCAGGCGGGCGTGGCGCGGACGGTCGAGCACGCAGGCGGTGACTTCACTGACCTTGACGCCTTTTTCCTTGGCAACAGCAGCAATATTTTCGGCAATCGGTGCGTCCAGATCGATCAATCCGGCCTTGTAACCCGGCCCGATGGCAATCTTGTCCATATAGCTGTCCGGAGCGTTCAGAAGATCGCCCGCCGGTGCCAATGCGATAACCGCCAGGGAGTTCGGCAGGTTCTTGGCGCAGATGGTCGTGCCTTCCAGCGGGTCGAGAGCGATGTCGACTTTCGGCCCCTGCTTCGTGCCGACGTTTTCACCGATGTAGAGCATCGGAGCTTCGTCGCGTTCCCCCTCACCGATAACCACGGTACCGTCGATAGGCAGGCGGTTCAGTTCGCGCCGCATTGCGTCCACTGCCGCCTGGTCCGCGGCCATCTCGTCGCCGTGACCGCGCAACCGGGCTGCCGACACAGCCGCTCTTTCACTGACGCGGGCCAGCTCGAGCGTCAGAATACGGTCCAGGCCGCTCGACGGTTGTTTATCAGTATTGGACATCAACATCTCCAGTCTCTCCCTCCGCAGGACGCCTCGGCGGGCACTCACTCGTCAGTTCAGTTTTTCAATGCGGATCATCTGAGGCTGTTCGGAAACTACCCCCTTGGACATGATCACGTCCAATGCCTCTTTGATTGCCACTTCAGTCGTTTCATACGTGATGAGGATGACAGGTTGAGGCAGGTCCGCATCAAATTTCACAGGAACGTCCTTATTTGCATGACGTTTCTGGACAATCGATTCCAGTGAAATGCCGGCATCGCCCATGCATCTGGCGATTTCGGCGAAAGCACCCGGCCGATCGAATACGGACAGGCGGATGTAATATCCGCCTTCATGAAGCCGCATGCGGGCACGTTGATAGCTGTTAAGCTCTGCAGCGGGCATGCCAAGAACAGGCGTTTCGTCGCCCCGGGCAATATCGGCGAGATCGGCCACGACGGATGACGCCGTCGCATTGCCGCCGGCACCCGGTCCGACGAGCACGATTTCACCAACGAAGTCACCGTCGACAGCCACAGCATTCAGGACGCCGTCGATCCGCGCAATCGCAGAGGACTTCGGCACCATGGTCGGATGAACACGTTGCTCGATGCCCGTATCAGTGCGTTGGGCAACGCCCAGCAGCTTGATGCGAAAGCCGAGTTCGTCCGCAGCCTGAATATCGGCGGTCGTAATCGAGGTGATGCCCTCGACGTAGATGTCGTCGCTCGAGATTTCCGTGCCAAAGGCAAGACTGGTGAGGATGGCAAGTTTGTGGGCGGTGTCGTTACCTTCGATGTCGAAGGTCGGATCCGCCTCCGCATAGCCGAGGCGCTGTGCATCCGACAGACAATCCTGAAAGCTGATGCCTTCTGCCTCCATCCGGGTCAGGATGTAATTGCAGGTGCCGTTCAGGATACCGTAGATGCGGCTGATGTCGTTGCTGGCCATGGATTCGCGCAGCGTCTTGACGATTGGAATGCCTCCGGCAACGGCTGCCTCGTAGTTGAGGCAGGCGTCGTTGGCCTCCGCCAGCACTGCCAGCTCAACGCCATGGCGCGCAAGCAGCGCCTTGTTTGCTGTCACGACATGAATGCCACGCGCCAGAGCAGCACGCACGCTTTCCTCAGCGGGGCCGTTGTCGCCGCCGATCAGTTCGACAAAAATATCGACATCTGCCGTCCGGGCCATTTCCACCGGATCGGTGAACCATTCGAATGCCGAGACATCGATGCCCCGATCACGGGTCCGATCACGTGCACTGACCGCTGTCACGGTCACTGCTTGCCCGGTTTTCGTTGCAATCTGTCCGCCGTGTTTTGAAAGGAGCTGCACCACGGCCGCCCCCACGGTGCCAAGGCCAGCGATGCCTACCTTCAATGCGTCTGCCATACGGAAATGAGTCCAGTTCTTATCAACCTTTGGTCCCGAGCGGGATGACGTTGTGCAGCTTTTGATCCGCAGTTTCAAGGAAGCGGCGGATATTTCTGGCTGCCTGACGCAGTCTTTGTTCGTTTTCCACCAGTCCGATGCGGACGTATTCGTCTCCGTGTTCACCGAAACCGATACCTGGTGCGACGGCCACTTCCGCCTTTTCCAGTAGCAGCTTGGAGTATTCCAGACTGCCGAGCGCCCGGAACTTTTCAGGGATCGGTGCCCAGCAGAACATGCTGGCTTCCGGTGCCGGAATATCCCAGCCAGCCCTGCCGAAACTGTCGACCACCACATCGCGGCGCTTCTTGTAGATTTCGCGGGTTTCACGGATGCAGTCATCCGATCCGTTCAGGGCCGCGGTTGCTGCAACCTGAATGGGTGTGAAGGCGCCGTAATCGAGATAGGATTTCACTCGCGACAACGCAGCAATCAGCCGCTCGTTGCCGACAGCAAAGCCCATGCGCCACCCCGGCATGGAGAAGGTCTTCGAAAGTGACGTGAATTCGACGGTGACATCCATGGCACCAGGCACCTGCAGAACAGACGGCGGCGGTGTCGCACCGAAATAGATTTCGGAGTAAGCCAGGTCAGACAGGATGAAGATGTTGTGCTTGCGAGCGAATGCGACCACATCCTTGTAGAAGTCTAGATCCGCGCAATAGGACGTCGGGTTTGCCGGGTAGCAAAGAATGATCGCAATCGGCTTCGGCACGGAATGGATCACCGCGCGCTCAAGCGCATCGAAGAACGCCGGACCCGGTTCCGCCGGAATGTTGCGGATCGAGGCGCCAGCCATCAAGAAGCCGAAGGTGTGAATCGGATAGCTGGGATTGGGGCTCAGAATCACATCCCCGGGTGCGGAGATTGCCTGCGCCATGTTGGCGAAGCCTTCCTTGGAGCCGAGTGTCGCGATCACCTGGGTGTCGGGATCCAGTTTGACGCCAAACCGGCGACCGTAATAAGCCGCTTGTGCCTTGCGCAGGCCTCCGATGCCCTTGGATGCGGAATAACGGTGCGTGCGTGGGTCCTGCACGACTTCGGTCAGCTTGTCGACAATGTGCTTCGGCGTCGGCAGGTCAGGGTTGCCCATGCCAAGATCGATAATGTCCGCCCCCGCCGCGCGCGCCTTCGCCTTCAAACGGTTCACCTGTTCGAATACATACGGCGGCAGCCGCTTGATCTTATGGAATTCCTCCATGACGCGAATCCTTGCGAGTTGACAGTATCATCTGCGCTCCCTTGCCGGGCGCGGCGACGGCGCAGCGGGGCTCTTTTAGCAGTCCGGATAAAAATACGCACCCGTCTTTGCGTCGCTAGCCGACTAAATTTGTAGCGTTTTTTAGAACATGATTGCTTTGGCAGTAGTCCTCGCCTGCCAGAGTTCCACTAACGACTTAAATGTCCTACAAATCGCGGTGTGCAGGAGCAAAAATCTGGCGAGGAGTGAATGGCAAGTGAGCAGTAAGCGGACCGCCTTCCGGAGCCTGATCCCTCACTCCACTGTGCCCGGCGCGTCGCGACAATCAAAGAGAGTAGGAGATCAGGCCGCCTTTTTCCGAAGCACGGAAAAACCGGTCCTTTTTGCGTCCTTGATAAGCCGGCCATTGGGCGCAAGATCCATCGTGACGATTTGTGCGCGGCCCTGTTTCTTTGCCCTGTGCAGGCCACCTTCGGCAGCTTCCATCGCACGCTCCAGCGGAGTCGAAACGCTGGCACTGACCAGACCGACGCTCGCGGTCACCATCAGCCGGCCGCCAGACGCTTCCTGACATTCCAACCCGAAACGCCTGCAAATTCTCTGGGCGGTCAAATGGGCGAGTTCCTTGTTGCCCTCCGGCAGAAACACAGCGAATCCGGCACCGCCCACACGCCCTGAAATGGCGTTTTCGACCAGCGTATCCTTCAAGATGCGCGCGAAAAGCTGCAGGAGCGCATCTCCCATCGCCTGACCGAAACGCTCGTTCACCGATTTGAACTGGTCCATGTCAAACAGGATGAGGCTGTAAAGGCCCTTTGGAGAGGAGTTAGAAGCGATCCAGTCCTCAGCATCGTTGAGAAACGCCCGTCGGTTCGGCAGAGCTGTCAGGTCGTCCTGAAGAGCCTGCTCCCTGAAACCGTGCAAGGATCGTTCGATGACCATGGAAGCCGGCAGGACGATCGTCATGATGATCGAAAACAGAACGGTGATCAGGTAGGTGCTCATGAACCCTTCCGTGAAAGTCGACTGGAAGGACGGGAAGAGCAGTATGTTCTGGTGAAAGGTAAACCACATGAAGCCCGCGGTTTCGACCAGCGTTGTCATGCCAAGCATACGGGCTGAATAGAGTTTCTCCCGATTTTCGAAGAACGCCATCCACACGACCCAGAGACCACTCAGGATCAGCACCGACTGAACATAATTCACCCGGGTGAGGAAGTTGTCCTGAAATTCGGGAAACTGGCATAGAACGAGCCAGGCAAACGCTATCGTTGCGAACACCCAGACATGACCGCTGCGGCCCAGGAACACGGCGAAGCCGCTTCGCCTCAGGCCGGTCCCGAGAATGACCAGGAAATTAGCGGCAACGATACTGAAAAGGTCCGGAATTGTTCCGCGAAATGCAAGGAGAACCGTCCCGCAAGCCGCCAGAAACATTCCTGCAGACCACAGGGCGAGGCTTCTCGAACAGGCAACGCTCCGCCCTGGCCAGAACATGTAAAAAAGGAACAGGATGACGCTACCGGCAAACTCGGCAATCATAATGCAGGTAAACAGTGTCGGTGTATCGAGCGTCATGAAAACAAAGGCCTTGCGATCAAGGCTTGCAGCCTAGACCGCCAGTCGTAAAGGAAAGATTTAATCCGTATATTTATCAATATTTTATCTTCTTTAGCCACCTCACATCATCCGCATATGTATTGGGCATCGTCCCCTGCGTCACTCAGACGCAAGTGTTTCCAGATAGGCCTGCGTCTCTTGCCTCTCCTTCGGATTGATGAGGCCGGAAGACTCGCCGGGATTGACGATTGCACCATAGCCTTTCGGCGCCGGGACGTTGCCCCTCCCCTGCCCGGGTTCGGTTTTCAGCGCATCAAGCAAGGGTGTCCCTGGCCCGACGGCGCATGCCGACAATCCAAAGGCGAGAAGCAGGCACCCACCCAGTGCCAGCACGTTCCGCATGCAGCTCAACCGATCCTCCACCACTTTGTTTCCTCATCCATCCGATCGTCACAAATTTCCACTAGCCAGAGGGCCTGAACGTGGATTGAAATCCAATCGACGGAGACGTTACCTTGTGTCATAAATAGCCGATAGTTCAAAATATCGGCGAAAAAATAACAAGATAACGCGATTGAACAACAAGGGCTCACAGGCCTTTCGTGGGCTGAATGGGGCAAGATAACCGGAGGAAATCCCTGCCTATGGCTGATGACCGCGACCATCCCATGTTGCAGTATATCATCAACAACCCGGAAGCCTTTGCACAGAATCTTGCAAAGACGCTCGAGCAGGCAGGCAAGGCACTGGCGGCCTATATCGAGCCCCGGGAACAGGGCAAGATCACCCACGATTCGACCGACGAACTGACTGGTGTCGTAAAGACCCTCGCTCAGGTTGGCGAATACTGGGCGTCCGATCCGCAGCGCGCCGTCGAGGCCCAGTCGCGCTTGTGGAGCGGCTATATCGATCTCTGGAATTCCTCGCTGAAACGGATGATGGGCGAACCGTCGACACCGGCGATCGAAACGCCGGCGCGTGACAAGCGCTTTGCCGATCCGGACTGGCAAAAAAACCAGTTCTTCGATTTCATCAAGCAGCTCTACCTGATCACCAGCAAATGGGCGGAGGACATGGTCCACGACGCCCAGGGACTGGATGAGCACACACGCCACAAGGCCGAATTCTACGTTACCCAGATCGCCAATGCCGTCTCCCCGTCCAATTTCGTGCTTACAAACCCCGAGCTGTTACGTCTGACACTGGAAAGCAACGGCGAAAACCTGGTCAAGGGCATGCGGCACCTGGTCGAGGATCTGAAAACCGGCAAGGGCGAGCTGAAGATCCGCCAGACCGACCCGACAAAATTCAAGCTCGGCGAGAACCTCGGCACCACGCCGGGCAAGGTGATCTCGCAGAACGACGTCTGCCAGGTAATCCAGTATTCGCCATCTACCGACGAGGTCCTGAAACGTCCTCTCCTGATCGTTCCGCCGTGGATCAACAAGTTCTACATTCTCGACCTCAATCCGGAAAAATCCTTCATCAAGTGGGCGGTCGACCAGGGTCACACGGTGTTTGTCATTTCCTGGGTCAACCCGGACGAACGCCAGGCTCAAAAGAGCTTCGAGCATTATATGAAGGAAGGCATCCTCAATACGCTCGACGTAATCAAGCGGGTAACGCGCCAGGAAGAGGTCAATTCCATCGGTTACTGCGTCGGTGGCACATTGCTGGCGGTCACGCTTGCCTATATGGCAAAGATCGGCGACGACCGCATCAAGACCGCGACCTTCTTCACCACACAGGTCGACTTCACTTTCGCAGGGGACCTGAAGGTGTTCGTCGATGAAGAACAGATCTCGGTCCTTGAAAAGAGGATGGCCGAGCACGGCTACCTGGACGGCTCCAAGATGTCGTCCGCCTTCAACATGCTGCGCTCCAACGATCTGATCTGGTCCTATGTGGTCAACAACTACCTGAAGGGCCAGGACCCCTTCCCGTTTGACCTGCTCTACTGGAACTCGGATTCCACACGCATGCCCGCCGCGAACCATTCGTTCTATCTGCGCAATTGTTATCTGGACAACAAACTGTCCAAGGGCGAAATGGAAATCGCGGGCGAGCACCTTGATCTCTCCAAGGTAACCATTCCGATCTTCAACCTGGCAACGCGTGAGGACCACATCGCACCGCCGAAATCGGTCTTTCTGGGGTCAGGCTGTTTTGGTGGCCCCGTCGATTACGTGCTGGCCGGTTCCGGGCATATTGCCGGTGTGGTCAACCCGCCTGCAAAGAAGAAATACCAGTTCTGGACAGGCGCGGAAGCCAAGGGAACGCTGGAAAACTGGCTCAAGAATGCCGAGGAACACCCCGGGTCCTGGTGGCCTTACTGGGATCAGTGGATCCGCTCGCATGACGACGCCAAGGTCAAGGCCCGCAAACCGGGTGCGAACCGGGTCAAAATCCTTGAGGATGCGCCCGGCTCTTATGTGATGACCAAGGTGTAACGTACTGCGCCAGGACACATCCCCGGAGCTCCATTCTCCCGGCGCTGACTACGGCTGTTTCCGAAGCGCATATCTCAACCGAAATGTGCGTCCAGAGGCGTCAATGTCATGGCCAGCAGCTTGCCGAACTTGCGGGCGGCCATCGGGCGACCGAAATGATAGCCTTGGACGACTTCACAACGGCAGCTGGCAAGAAAGGCCTGCTGCTTTGCGGTTTCCACGCCCTCTGCCACGACACAGAGCCCAAGTTCCCGCCCGAGGGAAATGATGGCCTTTGCGATACACCGGTCGCTTTCGTCGAAATCCAGATCGCTGATGAAGCTGCGGTCGATCTTGAGCCTTGTCAGCGGAAAGCTTTTCAGCGCGGCGAGACTTGAATATCCGGTGCCGAAATCATCTATGGCGAGCTTCACGCCCAGCCGGCGGAAATCGTCCATCAGTCCAACGGCCTGATCCGCATTCTTGATCAGCAGGCTTTCGGTCAGCTCCAGCTCAAGGTAGGTCGCGGCAAGTCCGGTTTCCTCGAGTGCATCGCGAACATCCGAAATCATACCGTCGTCACGGAACTGGCGGGCGGAAACATTGACGCCAACCGTAATCGGCATCAGGCCACTTTCCTGCCATTCCTTGTTCTGCCGGCAGGCTTCGCGCGTCACCCATCTGCCCAGAGGCACGATCAGGCCGCTTTCTTCCGCCAGAGTGATGAACTCGCCCGGCATCATGCGACCAAGTGCCGGATGTTGCCAGCGCACCAGCGCTTCCGCACCTACGATACGGCCGCTAACCAGATTGTATTGCGGCTGGTATTCCAGGAAAAACTCGCCGTTCTCGATGCCGGTCCGCATTTCCTCCAGAAGTGTCAGCTTGTTGACCGAACGTTCCGGACGGGTCTGCTCATAGACCTTGAAGCTGTCACGTCCTGCGGACTTTGCTTCGAACATCGCCTTGTCGGCATTCCGTAAAAGCTGTGCCGCACTGTCGGCATCCTGCGGGTAACAGGCAGCACCAATGCTGCAGGTAACATGGAACGACAGGTCATCGATCTGGATCGTTTTGGTGATCTCGTCCCGGAGCCTTGCCATGAATTCGTAGAGGGCAGCTTTCTCTGCCGTGTCTCGGTCGACAATCAGGACAAATTCGTCGCCCCCAAAGCGGATGGCCTGATGTGCACCGTCGTGGACGGACATGATCCGTTCCGCGACGATCATCAGCACCTGGTCGCCAATCGCATGTCCGAAGCTGTCGTTGACGAACTTGAAATTGTCGAGATCAACAAAAACGACGGCAACAGGCACGCCGGTCCTGTCACTTTCGGACACCTTTTCTTCCAGCTTGGTCTTGAACTCCTGCCGATTGGGCAGGCCTGTCAGGACGTCATGATTGGCCAGATAGCGGATCTTGCGTTCGGCTCGGTCACGCTCGACCGCTACGGACGCAAGCCGGGCAGCTTCCAGTGCAAGCTTCAGCTCGTGATCCGTCGGGCTGCGCGTTGACTTGGTGTAGAGCCCAAACGTGCCCAGAACCTTGCTGTCCTTGCCGAAAAACGGCACCGACCAGCAGGACCGCAATTCGAAAGGAGCAACAAGGTCGCGTACATCCTCCCACAGTCGGTCCTTCTGGATATCTTCGACGATGACACTCTCGCGGCGGAACACAGCGGTTCCGCATGAACCCATTTTCGGGCTCACAGGTATACCGTCGGTGATGTCCAGGTAGTCTTGCGGCAGGTTGGGACCGACAGTCGCCAGAAGATGCTCGCCTGTGTCATCCACAAGCATGATCGACCCCATAACTCCATCGAGTTGGTCTTCAATGGTCAATACGAGTGTCGTCAACACCTCGTTCAAGGGTCTGCCCGCAGCAATTTCCTGAAGGACCTTGTTCTGCCCCTGCTGCAGCAGTAACGCCCGTTTGCGCTCGGTGATGTCCCGCGAGAGGCCAACAATGCCGACGACTTCACCCTTGCTGTTTGTGACCGGGTACTTGGACGAGGAGAACCATTTCCGCTTGCCGTTCGCCAGAATTGACGGCTCCTCGAAATCGATACGCGGAATATTCGAGGCCATGATCTCCTGCTCGATCGCATGGAACTTGGACCCGGTCTCTTCTGGATGCAGCTCCAGATCGGTCTTGCCGATCAATTGCGAAGCATCATCGAGACCGACATCAAGCGCGACCTGCAAGTTCGCCATGACGAAGCGCGAGCTGCGGTCCTTCACATAGAGATAATCGGAAACCTCGTTAAGCAGTGTATGAAGCCAGTCGCCGCTGAGGCGAAGTTCGTCACTTCTTGACAGCTTCGTGATGTGGTTAAGCCGATCCAGCTCGGAGGCCAGGGACGAAACTATTTCGCTATTTTCCGCGTCCCCATCATCCTGGCTTGTTTGTAAGACCATGCTCCAGTCCAATTGATTGGATTTATCACTCTCAAGTATTTGGCTATTTTTGCCGATTTCAAACTAAAAAACAATGAACTGAACAGAACGCAGGCCTTTTTACTCATTAGTGTTTTATTATTCATCGAACGAACTAGCCCATCCGGGCAAACACATTGAAACTACACCAAAATCTCCAGGAGATATCGATTCAAATACTTAGTGATACCGATCTCTGACATAGGTATTTTTCACGATCTTTACTGTTGCTTGCGACAGAATGTTGTTTGCCAAGTCCCCGTTTCGCCGGGTAAGATTGCCGAATATCCGAAAGGCTGGCTTCAGCATATGCAAACCACGCAACGTCACCCGAGCCCCCTTGCCCGTCCGGCATTGAAAGATGCCAATGGCCTGAGAGCTCCCGTTCTTCTGCCCAAAGCAGCGACCGGCAAGCCAGCGCCTGCGCTGGCAACTTTCATGAAGATACTCGCACCCGGCATGTTGACCGGTGCCTTGTGGACGCAAGCCTGGCTTGGTGTCTGGGGCGCACTTCTGCTCGCTTTTGCGGTACTGGCAGGCGTGATCGCTGTCCCCAGGCTTGTCGGGGAAACCGGCAAGGCCTCCAGTTGGGCCAAACGCGTGAGCTTTGGAGAAAAGATCTGGCTCAACAGATTGTTCCTCCCCGTTCCCGCCACCGACAGTGCCCGGATTACAACGCTTTATCTCGTTTTCTGGATGGGTGGGCTGATTGCGTTGCTCGGCGGCTTCCTGTCATCGCCAATCCTGTCGCTGACAGGTCTGGCCGTTGCGTATGCGGCCCAGTTCGTCAGCTTCGGCAAGTTGATCCAGCTTTACCAGACCATGAAGGACAAAACCCCGCTCTACCGTTTCTGGACTGCTGTTCCGCACAACGACAACCTTCCCGGGAAGGCAGTGCGCAGCAAACACGGCTGATTTCCTTTGAATGTCTCCTTGAAGCGGGTCGCTGTTCAGTCGGCTGTGCTCAACTCCAGACTCACGATGGCGACCAGACCAAGTGCGGCAAGCGCAACTTGCTGCTCCTGCCCCGCGATCTTGCTGCGCAAATCCGGCTCGTGAATGTCGAGCACCCAATCCCTGCCCGTCACGAATCTCTTCAAACCTGACAGCAAACCGGCTTTCTTGCCTTCTGCCTGATCCCGATGTTTGCGGACCAGCGTCCCCACTGGATTGCCGTCTGCCAACAGCACCAGAGCTTCCGTGTCGCCACCAAGCATCGTGCGGACGGTTTGTTTGGCAACACTGTCAGGGTTGGCAAGGCTGAACTGAACATTGCTTCCAGGCACTTCCAGTTGCCAGCCCTGCTTCAAAGGTCCTCGTCCCCCGATTTGTCCGATGCTGACGTCCGCATCGGTCCTCAGTTGCCAGCTGCCAGTACCGGACCTGGATTTGCACTCGAGTGCCCAGGCAGTCTGTGGGCCGATGCGAATGCTTGTAACGCCTCTCATGTGCGGCTTGTCCAGTTCGAACACCATGGCAGGTGCTTCCTCGAGACTTTGCCCGGTGCCAAACACCTTGAACTGCCTGGCGACACCGGGCGGCAACGGCATGCTGCCCGGCGTTTTGACAAATCGGAAGCTGAGGTTCGTTTCCATGTTGCGCCTGTTCTGGCCTCAGCCTGCCTGTTTCCGCTTTTCGGCAAGCAGGCCAATGTAGGTCAGCGCGACGCTAGCGCCGGCAATCGAGGTGATATCGGCATGGTCGTAAGCCGGTGCGACTTCGACGACATCACCGCCGACGAAGTTCAATGACCCCAGCCCACGCAGAACCGACAATGCCTCGCGAGAGGACAGGCCACCGGAAACAGGCGTACCGGTACCGGGCGCAAACGCCGGGTCAAGGCAATCGATGTCGAATGTCATATAGGCCGGGCCATTGCCCACCCGGGCCTTGATCCTGTCGGTCACGCCGCCGATACCCAATTCGTCCATCTCGTATCCATGAATGATTTCCAGCCCGCAAGTTTCGGGAGCATGGGTACGGATGCCGATCTGGATTGAACGGTCTGGGTCGATAAGGCCTTCTCGCACGGCGCGTCCGGTGAAGGTGCCGTGGTCGATCCGGTCGCCTTCATCGTTCCAGGTGTCCTGATGGGCATCGAATTGCACCAGGGCGAGCGGGCCATGTTTGGCCACGTGCGCCTTGAGAAGCGGATAGGTGACGAAATGATCGCCACCGATGGAAAACAGATGCGCCCCGGAAGCCAGAATATCAGAGGCCTGAGACTGGATGTGTCCGGGAATATCAGCGTTGCGGCCATAGTCGAATACACAGTCGCCGTAGTCCACGCAGGCAAGAACCTCAAAAGGGTCCATTTCGAACGGGTATTGCGGGTCGCCGTCGAAAATGGCGGATGCGCGGCGCACCCCCTGAGGACCGAACCGAGCCCCCGGACGGTTGGAAACAGAGGCATCAAACGGGATGCCCCAAACCGCCAGGTCAATCCCGGTCAGATCGCGGCTATAGCGGCGGCGCATGAAGGACAGCGCGCCTGCATAGGTCGGTTCATGCGAACCGCCCTTGACCGATTTACCCAGAAATGCGTTGTCGGTTTCCCGCGGCAATTCTGCTGACATGACAATTTCCTTGAAGTCTGGTGTGGCAGGATTTTTGCGCCGCTCCGGATCAAGCGGCACGGACTGCCGGGTGTGTCATTTACCGGACACCCGAGGACGGTCTTTCAGGTTTTACCAGTGATGGATCGTCCCGCCAATCCCGAGCCGCAAGGCCCGCTACAGAGTGCTGAACCAGCACTTGTCCCCCATGTCTTTGGTGCTGTTCCAGTTCCGCTTCTTGTCAACCGTGGGGATATGTCGAAAGATCGGGGCGCCCACCTCTCCGTGCAAAGGAAGGATCACAGCCATGAGCGACAGCGGCCATCACGACCATGCCGGCGGCGGTGCGCACGGCCATTCTCACGACCATGATCATGGTCAAGGGCATGACCATGATCACACCCCTGAAGTGACGGACAAGAACGCCCGCGCTGTTGCGTGGGCAGGTCTTTTGATTGCTGCCTTCATGTTTGCGGAGCTGATCGGTGGCTGGCTTTCAGGGTCTCTGGCGCTGATGGCGGACGCCGTCCACATGGTTACGGATGCCGCATCGCTGGGGTTGGCCTGGTGGGCCTTTCAGCAATCCAAGAAACCTGCAGATGCCCGGCTAACATATGGCCGCGACCGGTTACCGGTACTGATTGCCTTCGCCAATTCCATATTCCTGCTGGTGGTGACAGGCTGGATCTGCGTGGAAGCTGCCGGGCGCTTCATGGAGCCGGAGACCGTGCTTGCAGGCCCGATGTTTATCATTGCCGTTATCGGCCTTCTGGTGAATATCGGCGCCTTTTTCATTCTGCAGCGTGGCGGTGACGGATCGCTCAACATGCGCTCTGCGATCCTGCATGTGCTCGGCGATCTACTCGGCTCAGTTGCGGCCATCGCGGCCGCTATCGTCATCTATTTCACGGGTTGGTATCCGATTGACCCGATCCTGTCGGTTTTCGTCGCTGTGCTGATTGTTCGTTCTGCGGTCGCGGTAATGCGCCAGTCCGCGCATATCCTGCTGGAAGGTGCACCGGCAGACATCGACAGGGACACCCTGAAAACCGATCTGCTGAATGAAGTCCCTGGCCTCGCCGACGTTTATCACATCCATCTCTGGTCGCTGGCCGAAGGCAAGGTGAATGCCACCATGCATGCCATCTTGAAACCGGAAGACAGTCCGGATGCCGTTTTGCAGCAGATCCGCGAACGGTTGAGGACAAGGCATGGCATCGGCCACGTGACGATCGAGGTAACTGAAGGCTCCTGAGTTTCTGAGATTTCTGAGGACACCCTTCCCGATCATTGCCGCTGTTTTGAAGTCCCCAACCGTTTACGCGAGATTATCTCTTGCCGGTTAGCCTGAAGTCAGGATGGCTGGCTATGACAGAAATTCGGCGCAGGACCCGGCACCAACGGCCTGGAACGCCAGAAACGAAAACACTGCACCTCCGGAAGGTGCGGCCACCATTTTCACGTTTTATGCCTGTCTTGCCATTCTCGCCACACTGGCAGCCCTGGGTGGAGCGCTATTTTCCCTAACAGGATCCGGGCAATAAAGTCGGCTTGCCTCACACACAGATTTTGTCCTCGGGATTATTTCCCGTCTTTCTTCGGATTGCGCGGCGATCCACGGGATACCGTCACGGGACCGTTGTCGCCTTGCGCCTCCGGGACTAAAACGAGGAACAAACTGGCAATTGCCGGTCCATCTCCATGAGGAATTCCTGCCTTGGCAGACATGACCCCGAAGATCCTGCGCGGCAGGCTGCTTTCTTTCTCCACCGCCCCCAAAGGGCCGGATGACACGGACGCTTACAGCTATATCGAGGACGGTGCCCTTCTGCTTCGTGGCGGCAAGATTGCTGCTTGCGGCGAGTTTGCGGACGTTGCTGCTTCCGCAGATGAAGGAACGGCCATCATCGATCATCGGCCACATCTGATCCTGCCCGGTTTCATCGACACCCATATCCATTTCCCCCAAGCACAGGTGATTGCGTCCTGGGCGGACCAACTGCTGGACTGGCTGAACGACTATACGTTCCCGGCAGAAATGAAGTTTGCGGACAAGGCTCATGGGGAACGGATCGCCAAGGCCTTTTATGACGCGCTGGTTGCCCACGGCACCACGACGGCCTCCGCCTATTGTTCCAGCCACCCCGCCTCGGTCGACGCCTATTTCGAAGAGGCGGAACGGCGCGGCATGTTGATGCTGGGTGGCAAGACGATGATGGACAGGAACGCGCCTGCCGATCTGTGCGACACCGCTCAAAGCGCCTATGACGACAGCAAGGCTTTGCTGAAAAAATGGAATGGACGCGGACGGGCGCATTATGTCGTCACCCCGCGCTTTGCAATCACGTCGACACCCGGGCAGCTTGAAGCTGCTGGAACACTGTTGAGGGAATATCCGGACTGCCATTTGCAGACCCACATCAACGAAAACCACAACGAAATCGCCTACACGCTCGAACTCTACCCGGAAGCGGCAGACTATCTTGGCGTTTACGAAGGGTTTGGCCTGCTCGGCCGCAAGACCTTGCTCGGTCACTGCATCCATATGAACGACCGGGAACTGGGTGTCATGCGGGAAACCAGCTCCGTTGCCGTTTTCTGTCCGACGTCCAATCTCTTCCTTGGCAGCGGTCTCTTCAACAAGGCCGGGCTGGAGCAGGCTGGCGTTCGCACGGCCATCGCCACCGACGTTGGCGGTGGCACAAACTATTCCATGCTGCGCACGCTCGACGAAGGCTACAAGGTTCTGCAGCTCCAGCGCCAGCGACTCCACCCGCTCGCCTGTTTCCACTGGATAACGCTCGGCAACGCCGAAGCGCTTTCACTGCAAGACAGGATCGGCACACTGGAGCCGGGCACAGATGCAGACCTTGTGGTCCTGAATGCGCGTGCGACCCAACCGATGGCCTTGCGGATGGAAACCGCCGAATCTCTATCGGAAGAGCTTTTCGTGCTGCAAACCCTTGGCGACGATCGTGCTGTCGTTGAAACCTATGCAGCGGGTAAAGCCTTGAAGTCCTGACACCTTGGCCGGGGCACACCTAAATGCCCCGGCTTTTGGCCGCCTCAGCCAGCGTGCCTTGGCCTGAACGGGCGAAACAGCAACAAGCTGAACCCCGCAGCGGCAAACAGGACCAACGCCAGCGCCGTTCCCCGGTAGACAGCGGCAAAACCGAAGTCCTGAATGGGCATTGTCAGGACTAGCGGCGAAACGACCTGGCCCAGAAACATTGCTGTCGTCACGATGCCCGAAACGCTGCCACGCCGTTCTTCCGGTGCGACTTGCAACGCAAGCAGCAGAAACGACGGCTGCACGAGAGAATAACCCGCCCCGACCAGCGCAGCACCGCCGAGGATGAGCGGCCAGACCGCGTCGATAGAAAGAATGGCGAACCCCAGCCCCATCAACACAAAGCCGATGCCGAAAGACGCAGACAGGCCGACAAGGGAGCTGATCCTTTTGTAGGCAATCGCAACCAGGCCTCCGGTCAGTGTCAATGCACCTAGCCCCATTGCCGTTCCAGAAGCGCTATCGATGCCGTTTTCATCCAGATAATACGGCAACTGGCTGGGCATCAGGAAAAAGAACATGACGGTGACCATGGTCAGCAGGCCAACAGCCAGTGCGGGCACAAGCCATCCTTTTTGCGGGGCAAGGTCTGCATTTTCGGCTGTGCTGGCCGCACTCTCGCGCCGAGTGTTTCTTTCCTGTTGCAGGATCGGCAGCAACAGCGGCACCAGCAGAACAGGCAACATATAGACCAGGAACGGCAAACGTGGAGACAGGCCTGCAAGCCAACCGGCAAAGCCGATGAACAGGAAGCCACTGAAATTGATCGCCGCCGTCTGCCATCCCATGAAGGCACTTCGGCGCTGACCGGAAAACAGGTCCCCAACCAGCGCAACTTGCGCAGTCATCGTCATGGCGACCGCAACACCCAGCAAAAGACGGCTCACCAGGATCGACTGCAGGTCCGGCAGGTAGGCTCCAGCGCTGCCGGCAAAGGCAAAAAGAAGAACGCCAGCCAGCAGCAGCGGACCTCTTCCGAACCTGTCTGCCGCCAGCCCGGCGAACGGTGCGATCAGAACAACGGACAGCGACGGCGCCGCGACCAGGAAGCGGGTCAGATAGGCCGCCGCGGGTTCATCCGGAAAGCTTGCCTCGAGCGCCGGAAGCGCCGGGCTGATGGTCGCATTTGCCATGATTTTCAAGGTTGCCGTCATCAGCAGCGCGATTGCTGCTGTTTCCAGCCAGAGCGGTCGACCTGTTGATCGAGGTTGAGAAGACATAGTGGTTTTTCCTTGCCTTTTGAAAGCCAGGAGCACAGCCTACAAATTCAAGTCGACTTGAGGTCAATAGATGAAATTAATGGATATTTCCGAAGTATCGAAGCAAACGGGCATCGCTGCATCGGCCATTCGCCACTACGAGGAAAAGGGTTTGATCACGTCCGTCGGCCGCCGGGGGCTGAAGCGCCTGTTCGGACCGGAGGTACTGGACCAGCTTGCCCTGATCACGCTTGGCAAGACGGGTGGCTTTTCGCTGGAAGAGATCAAGTCAATGTTCGGCTCCGACGGCCGCCCTGCCCTCTCACGGCCCGGTCTTCACATGAGAGCAGATGAACTCGACAGACAAATCCACACGCTGGAAGCACTTCGCGACATGATCCGTCACGTCGCCGACTGTCCTGCACCGTCACACATGGAATGCCCGAAGTTCCAGCAACTGATCCGTATCAGTGGTCGAAGAAGCCGAAGTGAGCGCGTCACACAGAAGTTGCCTCCGGTCAAACCGGGTCGAATGTGATTGCCCAGCTACCTTCTTGAAAAGAACAGAATGACCTGACGCGCCTGACGCTGAAAGAGCCCCGGTTCTCTCGGTTTCTCATGATGCTCCTCGACGGAGCGAATGACACCACGCACGATGAGGATGGCAGCGACACCGAACAAGACGCCTCCGGCTGCCTGACCGATCAGGACACCAGGCGCCCCATACAGCGCTCCCCCGATCCAGACGAAGGGAATCGTGCCGACCGTGTGCCGTCCCCAGTTGAGCATGGTTGAATAGAAAGGCCGGCCTAGATTGTTGAAGCAGGCGTTCGCAACAAAGATGGCGCCGTTGAAAAAGAAGGCCAGCGCCAAGGGACCGCAGAAAAGGAAAATCAGGGTCAGGGCAACGCCTTCGGCCTCGAACAGATGCGCGATCGGTTCACGAAGCATGAACAGGACCAACGCGGCCAGGCCGACCACAAGTGCCGTAAACAGAAGCGCTTCGCGCAGCGTGTCACGCACCCGGTCGAACCGTCCCGCCCCATAGTTCTGCCCTACGATGGGGCCCACGGCTCCGGACAGCGCAAAGATGGTTGCAAAGGCCAGAGGCGACATTCTCGCGACAACCGCCATGCCTGCGACGGCCTCTTCACCGAATTCGGCCATTGACCGGGTTACCCAGGCCTGCCCCACCGGTGTTGCGAGTTGGGTGAGAATTGCTGGACAGGCAATCGCGGCAATTGGCGACATGTCCCTGAAAAGAGCCTTCGAGCGCGGCAATGTCAGGCCGCCGTGGTAGCGGAAGATCGGTACCAGCGCGAATACGGCAATGGCGACGCGGGATGCTGCGCTGGCTATTGCTGCCCCTGTCAGTTCCAGGTCGAAGCCGAAAATCAAAATCGGATCAAGCACTGCATTCACCAGCCCGCCGACAATGGTCGACATCATCGCCCACCGGGCATCGCCATGCGCTCTCAGCACGGCTCCGCCTGCCATGCCGAGCAATAAAAGAGGCAACGTCGGAACGATGATTGCCAGGTAATGAACCGCGAGATCATGGGTCTGACCTGTAGCGCCGATCAACGTGACAAGCGGCCCGAGAGAAACCCAGACGGCCAGTGCAAAGACAGCGCTGAAAAGGAAACCCGCCGTAAGAGCGTTGGAAGCCTGTTGCCGTGCCTCCTCTTTGTCCCCTGCCCCCAGTGCCCTGGCCACCAGCGCACCGGCGGCAATGGCAACACCAATGTTGAACGAGGTGGTGAAGAAAAGGATCGCACCGGCATATCCGACTGCCGCCGCCAGTTCCGCCTTGCCCAACATGGAAATGAAGATCATGTCGACAAAATCGACAGCAAAGATCGCCATCAGACCGATAGACGCGGTCAGGGACATCACGGTCACATGGCGAAACAGACTTCCAGACAGAAATTTTGCCTGGGTTGCAGATGCCTGATCTTTCACATTCGAACTCAGCGGATTGTCCTCCTCACGGGTGGCTGCAAACGTGCCAAAGCCATAGCAGGCATTGATGCCAACAAAAAACCCGCCGGATCGCTCCGGCGGGTTTTTCGAACTGGTAACTTCCAGATCCAGCGATTAACGCTTGGAGAACTGGAACGACCGGCGTGCCTTGCGCTTACCGAACTTCTTACGTTCGACAACGCGGCTGTCGCGGGTCAGGAAGCCGTTCTTCTTCAGAACCGCACGCAGTTCCGGCTCATAGTGGGTCAGAGCCTTGGACAGGCCGTGACGCACAGCGCCAGCCTGACCGGACAGACCACCACCGGTAACCGTTGCGATAACGTCGTACTGGCCTGCACGGTCGGTCAGCATGATCGGCTGCTGAAGGATCATCTGAAGAACCGGGCGAGCGAAATACTCGGTGTAGTCCTTCTTGTTGATCACGATCTTGCCGGTGCCCGGCTTGATCCAGACGCGGGCAATAGCGTCTTTACGCTTGCCGGTTGCATATGCACGGCCATTGGCGTCCAGCTTCTGGACATGGACCGGAGCTTCGGGGGCAGCGGTTTCGACCGCACCGCCCAGTTCTTCCAGGGATTGCAGCTCAGCCATCGTTAAGCCCTCTTGCCGTCATTCTTTGCGTTGAGGCCCTTAACGTCGACGAGTTCCGGCGACTGAGCTTCATGCGGGTGGGTCGGACCAGCGTAGACCTTGAGGTTCTTCAGCTGCTTGTTGGACAGAGGACCGCCCGGCATCATGCGCTGAACGGCTTTTTCCAGAACGCGCTCCGGGAAACGACCTTCGAGGATTGCACGTGCTGTGCGCTCCTTGATGCCGCCCGGGTGACCGGTGTGCCAGTAGTACTTCTTGTTGTCGTACTTGCGGCCGGTGAACACAACCTTGTCGGCATTGATGACGATGACGTTGTCACCGGTGTCAATGTGAGGCGTGAAGGTCGGCAGATGCTTGCCACGCAGGTGATTGGCGATGAATGCGGCGAGACGGCCGACAACCATTCCTTCTGCGTCGATCAAGATCCACTTTTTCTCGACCTCAGCCGGCTTGGCAGAGAAGGTCTTCATGAGATTGATCCGTACTGGTCGGTTAAAGAAAAGGCCCGCGCGGCCTGTAACAAGCCAGCGAACGGACCGAAATTTCGTTCGGGGGCGCTTATACGCTCACGCAGAATAAGCGTCAAGCACGATATTTTCACCACTCCTCTTATTTCCTTATATTTTTCAATAACTTAAAAAAACGGTATTATAATACCGCAAATTAGAACCCATAAATTCGTGCCAAACCTGGCCAAGGTGCTGATCATCCAGACAACGGTGATGCTTGCATTCCCCGTATCAGCCAATGTCTATCGCCCCAACAAGATCAGGAAAAATGGCCAAAAGCTTCCCGATCTAAAAAGATTCGATCAGTTGGCCGGCACAATGAACCGGGCCTCCATTTCAGCAGTCCCGAAGGAGAAACTCGTAATGCCGTAAGGCGCAGCAGGCAATCAGCCTGACATCGAGGCCGCCAGTCCGGATACTATCAGCGGGGAGGAACGGAATAGGTCGCCGTGGCATGAGCCACGAGTTCTTCCTGTCCCTCACCAGCAATTTCGCAATCGACAACGGCAAGACGCTTGCCGAGTTTCAACAGGCGGCACGTGGCGAGAAGATCTCCCGCCTCAGGTTTCCGCAGAAAGTTGATGTTGAGATTTGTGGTCACGGCAAGCGCAACCGGGCCAATATGAGCCAGGATCACGACGTAAGCGGCCAGGTCGGCAAGCGCCATCATGGAAGGACCGGAGACTGTGCCCCCCGGGCGCAGGTGCAGCTCGTTGGCGGAAAGGCGCAGGACCGCTTTCCCGGGTGAGACGCTGTCGATCGCATAAACACGACCACCTGCATGGATTTGCGGAAATTCCTTGTCCAGCATTTCCATGATTTCGGTCTCAGTCATAACCGGTGTCATGTAGCCTCCCCTACCACTTTCTTTTTCAATCCATAATCTGATTTCATCTTACGTTCACGTCAATTCGTTTCTTGGGCAAAAGCGGATCCAGACACACAAGGGCCTCACTTCAGTCCTCTGTCAGGTTTTCGTTTTTGAATAGTGAGGGTCTTCAATTGATCAGACTGATTGCAGCCTTGTGCAAAGTATTTTCCGCTCGCAGCCTTCGCCCCTTGCCGCCGCTTGTTGTGGCTGCCTCGATAATGACGTTCCCCGGCATCGCCGTGGCCGACGTCAAACATTACCTCTACACCAGTACAGGTGCGTTTTCCGAGACACGTGAGCTATTGCACAATCCAGCGATTTCCGGCGTTCAGATCCTCTACAACTGGCGAATGCTGGAACCGGAAAAAGGTCGTTATGACTTTTCCGCAATCGAGCGGGACCTCGCTGTAGCCCAAAAAATCGACAAGGCGTTTTTTCTCCAACTTCAGGACCGCTTCTTCTGGGAAGGTGCTCGCTTTGTGCCGGACTATTTGCTGAAGGATCCGCTCTATGCAGGCGGCCTTGCCCGGCAGGTGGACGACAGTGAAGCCGAAACCCCGACACCAGAAGGCTGGGTAGCCGTTCAATGGAACGACTCGGTTCGCTCCCGTTACCAGGCTCTATTGATCGCTCTGGCAGACCAGTTCGATGGCCGCATCGAAGGCCTCAATCTGCCGGAAAGCTCGATCGACGTTGACAGACGTAAGGACGAGACGGGCTTCAGTTGCGACGCCTATTTCAACGCGACATTGGAAAACATGGTCCATGCGCGCAATGCGTTCCAGGCGTCCCAAGTCGTTCAATACGTCAACTTCTGGCCATGCGAGTGGGAAAACAGTGAAGGCTACATGCAGCGCAGTT
This sequence comes from Roseibium algicola, assembly GCF_001999245.1. Taxonomy (NCBI): domain Bacteria; kingdom Pseudomonadati; phylum Pseudomonadota; class Alphaproteobacteria; order Hyphomicrobiales; family Stappiaceae; genus Roseibium; species Roseibium algicola. The sequence goes on from NZ_CP019630.1 coordinate 6,023,838, forward strand.
TCGAAAAAGCAGCCGAACTCGGAATCGGTCTGGGCGGTCCCGATATCGTTCCGCACCGAAAGGCACAGATGAAGAATTCCTACCCCTTCTTTCACCGGTACCGGGACAAATTGCCGGTCATCGCGATGGCGATCCAGGAGCCCACTTTGGAGTACATCAATCCGGAAACGGGCAAGACCTTTACCCGTTCCGAATTTATCAAGTTTGCCACCGACTATCTTGGCGTTGACATCATCTTCTGGAGTGCGTCAGCCCCTTGGCTGCAATAAGCCCGCCCCGCACGAAGCGGGCTATCGCAGGTCGGAGGCCCTATTCTGCTGGCTGTGTCTTTTCGGCGCGGCGTTTTTCGATGGCGTAAATTCCCCGATCCCAAAGCCAGACCGCCAGTCTGCCCAGGCCAATACCGGTTCTCATCTGAAACTCCTCGAAGTGAAACCGGCTGGCTCTCAAGCCTTTCAGCACGAGGCTGTTCTTCAGTGTCTTGCGAAGGGGCGCAGGCCCGCAAAAGAAAACGTGGGCATTGCGTAGATCGCCCTTCAGGTCTTCGACAATCCGTTCGGGCGTCAGCCTGACGCCTTCAAGCGAATTGACGATCATCAGCTCAAGCTTGCCGGTTTCTTCGGCCAAATGCTGAAGGTCAGCCACATATGGAATGTCGCCACGCTCGCGCACACAATAGTAGAGCTTTATCGGCCCGCTCTCCCGGTGTTTCAGCGTCTGCGCAAACGCAAGGAAGGGTGTTATTCCGACACCGGCGGCAATCCAGACTTGAGGATCCCGTCCAGACGGCATCGAGAAATTGCCATAAGGACCGGAAACCGTAGCCTCCATACCTACCTTCAGCTCGCGGTACAGGCGGCTGGTGTAGTCGCCGAGATCCTTTATCGTGAAACGCAGCGACCTGTCATCGCGTGGCGCGGCGCTGAGTGTAAACGGATGTTCCTCCGTCAAGCCTCCTCCCATTACCGAAAGGAAGGCGAACTGTCCGGCCACATGTTTCAGCCCTCGCCCCCTAGGCTCCAGGAGCACTTCCGTCAGGCCATTGATGTGACGAACGGAGGCAACCTTGTAGGCGTGGCCACGTGGTGCCAACGGCCGCAGAACAGACATCCAGACATAGGAAACAAGGCCGAGTATACAGAACGCAGAAACGTAAAGCCCGAGCGGGTCTGCGTTCGCAAACGGCTTTTCAATGAAGAAGTAATGGAATGCTCCCATGAAAAAGAAGACGCCGATCAGCCGGTGGCTCCACTTCCACAAGTGGTAGGGAATGAAGGTGATGACGGATGCCAGCACCAGGATCAGAAGACCGTAAAGGCTAACCTCACCTATGTCTTCAGCAGCGTCGGCCAGCGGCCCACCACGCAAACCGTCCATATCCGCATCAATGATGTCGTGCAGTCCCAGGCCCACCATCGCGATAATACCGAGCCATTTGTGCAAAACGTAGATCCGGTCGAGCGGCCCGAACACCAATTCCAGCCCCGGTACGCGCGTCGCCAGGAATTGGTTGATGCCCATCACGATCAATGCAGCGGTTCCAAGATACTGGCTGAAAAGCGCCACCGGATCTCGCGATGCAGCCAACGGGGCGAACCAGAAAAGAGGGATCAGGGCAGCCAGAGCAATCAGTGCAAGTCCAACAGGGCGCAAAACATGTGTCCGTTTCTGGCTTCAGGCTCGAAGCGGTTCCGTTAGCTTGCGGATCGGACGGCGCGCAGTTCCTGCTCATGCAGCATCGCGACTTGCCGACCTTCCGCAAAACGATCGGGATGCGTTAGAGGGCTTACGTGACAGCTGCAACACTGTTGCAGGACTATCGACGAAAAAAGGCGCCTATTGGCGCCTTTTTAAAACCCTGACTTGTGGCTTGAGCGCAAGATCTAGCTGCGCCTGCGCCCTCTGCGTCGGCCGGAGCCCGAACCGTCGTTTTCTGCGCGGGCGGCATCAGCTTCCTTGTTCGGAGGCGAAACAAGCGGACCGATTTCGGCAATCACCTCGTTCAGCGTCGGCCGGGCACCCGCCTGGTGGGCATCCAAGGCTGCGCGCATTGCAGCCAGATGGATCGGCGACGTGCCGCAGCAGCCACCGACAATACGCGCACCTGCATCAAGGGCCATATGTGCGTATTTTGCCATCAGCTCCGGCGTTCCGGTGTAGACCACTTCATCGCCCTTGATCTGAGGGATGCCGCAGTTGGCTTTCGCCACGATTATCGCATCAGGATAGGCTTCGGTGATGTCCATGATCGCTGCCAACAGATCCGACGCACCGACACCGCAATTGGACCCGATCGCGACGGGCGTGCAGGCAAACTGGCTCTGAAGGTCGCCAAGACCCTTGGGGGAAAGACCCATCATCGTCTTGCCGGCTGTATCGAAACTGGCAGTAATGACCAATGGCAAGTCGAAATTCTGCGCTGCTTCAGCGGCAGCCTTCATTTCTTCGACGGCTGACATGGTTTCGACCCACAAAATGTCGGCACCACCTTCAACAAGGCCTTCCATCTGTTCCTTGAAGGCTGCAACACCCTCTTCATAGCTGAGTGCGCCAAGAGGTTGAAAAAGTTCGCCGGTCGGTCCGACGGAACCTCCGATCAGAACGGTCCGTCCGGAAGCTTCGGCCACATCGCGCGCCAGCTTGACGGCGGCAATGTTGAGTTCCCTGACGCGCCCCTCCGCCTTGTGCAACTTCAACCGATGACGATTGCAGCCGAAGGTATTGGTCAGAATGATATCGGATCCCGCATCGACAAACGACTTGTGAAGCGCAGTGATCTTTTCCGGTTCATCCGTGTTCCATAATTCCGGAGCGTCACCGGAAACGAGACCCATTTCGAACAGGTTCGTTCCGGTTGCACCATCGGCAAGCAACGCCCCCTTCTGGGCAAGGAGCTCTTCCAGCTTGGACATTCAGCAGTCTTTCGTCTTGTTGGTGTCGTCTTCGCCCGTTTTCAGGCCTGTTTCTGCAATAGCAGACCGCACCGGGATATCCATGTGCGCAAATTATCTTCTACGAAGCCCTGGCCTGCGCGGTTAGGCGTAAAGGTGGTATTTCTGTACGGCAAGGTGACCTCGACCTTCACTTGGTCGCCAATTCCGAAACCACTTTTCACTGTGCGAAGTCAATGGACTTTCCGGCGAAAATGAAGCAACAAAGCGCCATGACGCTTTTACGGTATTGTGCGACGGTTATGGAGCCGGGTTGTCAGGGCTCCTGATAAAGACTACGCGCAACCAAAATCATCTTGGGAGCATAAGATGTCAGACGCCGCCCCATCTGGCCGTCGAGGAAGAAGCGCCCGCCGCGAGCGCCGGCAAGCCGGACCTGCCGGCCTGGCCATTCCCTACATTTCGCGCAACATTCCGAACTTCGACATTTTGAGCGATGAAGGCGCGGAACGGATCGAAGCCAATACCGACCGCATTCTCGCTGAAATCGGCCTTGAATTCCGTGACGACCCCGAAGTTATCGGTATCTGGAAAGAAGCCGGTGCGGAAGTCGACGGCGAACGTGTCCGCTTTCCAAAGGGCATGCTTCAGGAGCTGGTAAAGACGGCCCCTTCCCAATTTACCCAGCATGCCCGCAACCCTGCGCGCAACGTTGAAATCGGCGGCAACAATCTTGTCTTTGCTCCGGTCTACGGCCCCCCTTTCGTCACCGATCTCGACAAGGGCCGGCGGTACGGCACGATCGAGGACTTCCGCAACTTCGTGAAGCTTGCCTACATGTCGCCGTGGATGCATCATTCCGGCGGCACCGTCTGTGAGCCTGTCGACCTTCCGGTCAACAAGCGGCACTTCGATATGGTCTATTCCCATATCAAATATTCCGACAAGCCGTTCATGGGGTCGGTCACCGCACCGGAACGCGCCGAAGATTCCGTGAAGATGGCGCAGATCACCTTCGGTGAGGACTTCGTCGATCAGAACTGCGTCATGATCCAGCTGATCAACGCCAATTCGCCTCTGGTTTTCGACGCCACCATGCTTGGTGCTCTCAAGGTTTATGCCAAGCACAATCAGGCTTGTATCGTTTCGCCGTTTATCCTGGCAGGCGCCATGAGCCCGGTAACCGTTGCCGGTACGCTGTCGCAAGTGCTGGCAGAGGCTCTGGCCGGCTGTGCCCTGACCCAGTTGATTCGTCCCGGTGCTCCGGTCGTTTTCGGTGCCTTCGTCAGTTCGATCTCCATGCAATCCGGCGCCCCGACTTTCGGCAGCCCGGAAGGCTCCCTACTTCTCAACGGGGCAGCAAAACTCGCCCGCAGGCTCAACCTGCCGTTCCGTTCAGGTGGCTCGTTCACCGCATCCAAGAGCCCGGATGCGCAATCTGCGCAGGAATCCGCGCAGACCATTCTGGCCACCTTGCAATCAGGTGTGAATTTCTGCCTTCACGCAGCCGGCTGGCTGGAAGGCGGATTGTGCTCTTCCTACGAAAAGTTCGTCATGGATGCCGACCAGCTCGGCATGATGCATGTACTTGCCAAGGGCATCGAAATCTCTGATGAAACTCTGGCGATGGACGCGCTTCAAGAAGTCGGTCCCGGTGGCCATTTCCTCGGCGCGGCGCACACGCAGCGCAATTTCGAGAGCGCTTTCTTCAGGTCCTCGATCGCCGACAATAACTCCTACGAGCAATGGCTCGCAGACGGGCAACTGGATGCCGCACAACGTGCCAATGCCCGCTGGAAGGAACAATTGGCGGGTTACACGGGCCCCGAACTTGACCCGGGCATCGACGAGGCGCTGCTGGCTTTCATGACCGAACGCAAGGCGTCTTTCCCGGACAGCAACGTCTGATCCGCAGCCGAACACCAAAAAACGCCCCGCCCTCGTGCGGGGCGTTTGTTTTTCAAGAGATTTTCAAAATCTGTTCTTGCAACGCATCGACGCTTCTTAACAACACTCAGAAGAAATACGATTTTTTATGTATCTAGCCTTTTCCAGCATTTCTCCATGGGATAAAGGTTGCCAAACCCTGCGTTTGCAAGGTAGCTGGAAACGCTGTTTGGCATGGGATAAGCTTACGCATGGCAGCACTGGGACTGGGTCGCGCCGGTCTGCGATTTATCTCGAGGGAGCATGCGGAAATGACTGTTTATAAACTGTAAGTTTTCTTATGAAAATCAATAGCTTGACTGTACCCAACTAATAAAAACAGGTTGTTCTGTGGCGTCGCTTACATCAAATATCGATATTCTTGGTTATTCTACCCGCCTTCCCGGCGCCAACGATTCTGCCGAATTCTGGTCATTGCTGAAAAACGGCGAATGCGCCGTTACGTCTGTCTCCAAAGACCGCTGGCCGCTGGCCCGCTTCGGACACCCGGTCCAAAGCACGTCTGGAAAGACCTACACCTGGGCTGCCGGGCAGCTGGATGATGTGTGGGGATTTGACCCCTCTTTTTTTGGTGTCTCTCCGCGTGAAGCCGTGCAGATGGATCCGCAGCAACGGCTGCTGCTGCAACTGGTCTGGGAAGCTCTGGAACACGCCAATATCCGCCCCAGTGACCTGGCCGGCTCGAACACCGGCGTTTATGTAGGTGCGTCGTCTCTCGATTACCACCATCGCTTCCTGGTCGATCCGGCCATGGCCGACATGCAGTTCATGACCGGCAACACGCTGTCGATCGTTTCCAACCGCATTTCCTACATTTACGACCTCAGAGGCCCGAGCTTCACGGTCGACACCGCCTGCTCCTCTTCCATCGTCGCATTGCACGAAGCGGTTTCCGCCATCGAGTCCGGCCAGATCGATACCGCGATCGTCTGCGGCGTCAGCCTTCTGCTCAGCCCGTTTGCCTTTGTCGGCTTCTCCCGCGCCACAATGCTGTCGCCAACAGGCCTCTGCCAGGCATTCGACGCCAATGGCGATGGGTACGTGCGCTCCGAAGGCGGCGCAGTAGTCGTTCTGCGTGCTGCGCGTGCTGGCATTCCGGAAGGTGCAAAGAGCCACGGCAAGCTGCTTGCAACCGGCATCAATGCCGACGGTCGCACTGTCGGCCTGTCGCTTCCGTCCCCGTATGCGCAAGCAGACCTCTTACGTGAAATTTACGAAGGCCTGGAAATCAACCCGACGGATCTTGCCTTCGTCGAGGCCCACGGCACCGGAACGCGCGTTGGTGACCCTGCAGAAGCGGATGCGCTTGGCAAGGTTATTGGCCAGAAACGCGACAAGGCGCTGCCCATCGGATCCGTCAAGACCAACGTCGGTCACCTTGAGCCTGTTTCCGGTCTGGTCGGACTTCTGAAATCCGTAATGGCGCTGCGAGAAGACCTCCTGCCGCAGTCGCTGCACTTCAGAAATCCGAACCCGGATATTCCGTTTGACGAGCTGAACCTCAAGGTTGCCGGTGAAGCCGTTTCCCTGGAGCGCAATGGCACCCGCAGACTTGCAGGGGTCAATTCCTTCGGTTTCGGTGGCACGAACGCTCACGCCGTCATAGGCGATCCCGATCCTGAAACCGCCGAAGCTTCGACAGCACCGGTTGACGCACCGCTGGTCATCAGTGCCCGTTCCAAGGAAGCCCTGCAGCAACTTGCCGGCAAGTTCGCCGAACGTCTCGACAACGAGGCGGATGAAACAGCCGGTAATGTGATTGCCTCAAGTGCCCACGGCCGCGATCTGCTTTCAGAGCGTCTTGTTGTTCTCGGCAAGACCAAGGCGGAAAAACTCGACGCACTGCGTTCATTCGCAGAAAGCGGCGATGAAAACGCAGATGTCGTTTCTGGCAGCGTCATCAAGTCGAACGCGAAGGTCGGGTTTGTCTTTTCCGGAAACGGGTCTCAATGGGCGGGTATGGGCCAGGAAGCTTATCAGGCCGACACGCCATTCCGGACCGCATTTGACAAGGTCGACAAGATCTTCATGGGTTTGAGCGGTTGGTCGCTCGTCACAACGCTTTTTGCAGAAGACCTTGAAGCCGATCTTGAGCGCTCCGAAATCGCGCAGCCGCTTCTGTTTGCAATTCAGGTCGGCATTGTGGAATCACTGCGCCAACGCGGCATTACTGCTGCCGGGACCGCAGGTCATTCGGTCGGTGAAGTTGCCGCAGCCTGGTGTGCAGGCGCCCTGAACCTCGAACAAGCAGTCCGCGTCATTCGCGCCCGTTCCAGTGAACAGGAAGTCGTCAGGGATCTCGGGTCCATGGCTGCCTTGCTTCTGCCGGCAGATCAGGCAGTTGCCGCCATCGCGGAAAGCGGACTGCCGAGACTTGAACTCGCTGCCGACAACAGCCCGCGAAGCGTCACAATTTCCGGAGACAGCGAAAGCCTGGATGCTTTTGCGAAGTTTGCCCGCAAGAAAAAGTGGGCCATGCGGCGCCTGAACCTGGCGTATCCATTCCACAGCGCTCTGGTTGACCCGATCGAAAAGCCTCTGCTTGCTGCATTGGATGGTCTTTCGCCCACAGACGTGTCGCTTCCATTCTATTCGACGGTTACGCCGGATGAACGCGATGTCCGCGTCGATGCAGAATACTGGTGGCACAACGTTCGTCAGCCAGTCCGGTTTGCCGCCGCCATGGAAAACATGGCAGCAGATGATTTCTCTGTCCTGATCGAAATCGGTCCCAAGCCTGTTCTCGGCACCTATGTGAACGACGTCCTGCGGGCCAAAGGCAAGAAGGCCAAGGTTCTTGAAACGCTCAAGGAACCTTCCAAGAAAGCAGCTGCCGCAGCAGGCAATCCGCTTGACAGGATCGCCGCATCCGTTGTGGCACATGGCGGCCAGACCGACCTGATCCGGTTTGTCGGCGAACGCCCAGGGCATCTGGTTCCGCTCCCATCCTACCCCTGGCAGAACTCCGAGTATCGCCCGGAAAACAGCCCTGAACGCGTCGATTTCATGTTCGGTCAGACCTGGCCGCTGCTGGGATACCGTCTGCGTCAGGACACTGCGGAGTGGTTCAACCACATCGACAGCGGTTCCCTGCCCTTCCTGCAGGATCACAAGGTTGAGGAAAGCATCGTCTATCCGGCCGCGGGCTATATCGAGATGAGCCTGCGCGCAGCGCTCCGGTGGAGCCGGAGCGACCAGATCGAATTGCGCGACTTCGACATTCTTCGTCCGTTGGTAATCGAAGGCGATGAAGTCTGGGAAACCCAGGTCCGTATCTCGCCTGACGATCATGTGGTTGAGATCCTGTCGCGACCGCGCCTGTCCGACAACGACTGGTCCTTGAATGCCCGGGGAACATTCCTGACGCCTTCAACGACTTCCAGGACCCCATGGGCGAAACCCGGCGACAGCGTTCTGTCGGAACTCGATCACGAAACGCTTTACACGGTCACCAAGAGCTTTGGCCTGAATTACGGTCCAGCTTTCCGCCGTGCCGATAAAGTGGTCAAGCACTCGAATACCAGCGCGACCGTTATGCTGTTGCCGCAGGACGAGAGCCTCGCAGATTACTCGTTCTCGCTCTGCCCGACTTTGGTGGATGCCGGTTTCCATGGCCTGTTTGCGCTCCTGGATGGTGTCGAGGACGTTCCGCAAAACACATCCTTCCTGCCGATCCGACTTGGCACCTTGCGTCTTCTGGCACCGGAAACCCTGCCGGCTTCCGTGCGTATCGAAGTCACAAAGGCGTCTCCGCGCTCGATCGAAGCAAGCTTCGAGTTCCTGGATGCCGAAGGCCTGACGATCGCCCGCTTGACCAAGACCCGGTTCAAGGCGGTTACCCTTGGACAGGACACACGTCCCGACGATCTGGTCTACCGCCAGATTGCGACGCTTCTTCCTGCGCAGGACCGTATCTCGCCGCTTCAGGAAACCTTCGAAGGCTTGCCTTCATTGGCAGGCAATCTGGACCTTTTGGGCGCCGACGACCAGGAACTCGACGACAGCCGTGTTCTGATCGAAGCGCTGGGTCGCACGATTGCGCACAAGACTCTTTTCGATCTTTTCGCAGATCGGAAAATTGAACTGGCGTCGCTTGTCGCGACCGGCGATCTGCATGAAACGGCAGTGCCGCTTGCAGCAAGTCTCTTTGGCTGGCTGGCCGAGAGCGGGCTGTGCACGGAAAGTGACGAAGGTTTTGAACTCACGGACCCGTCTGGCAATCCAGATGCATCGGCGCTTCTGCAAGCCCTGACCGATGGCGGCGGCGAACATATCGCCGAAGCAGCATTGTTGGCGCGACTTTGGACGGGTTTGTCCGATATCCTGAAGTTCGGCCTTCAGGAAGCTTCCGGCAAGGAATATTCTTCCAGCCTGTTCGACGCCTACCGCTCCTCCTCTCCTGGCAAGCGGGCCCTGTCGTCGGCCCTGCAGTCTGGTGTGCAAAGCCTGATTTCCAGCTGGCCAAGTGACCAGGCACTAAGGGTCCTTCTGGTTGGGGCAAACGGTGGCCTCGCTGCGGCGATCGATGCTGCGCTTGATCCCACCTACATGGCGCTGACCGTAACAGATGCAACGTCCTCCGCAGTTGGCAGGGGCGAGCGTCTGTGGCAGGGCAGTTCGGCGACCGAGTTTGTTGAACCAGGCGAAGTATCCTTTACCTTCGACCGGCATTTCGACATCGTGCTGTTCGATACGTCTCTTGCGGAAATCGATGCAGACACGCTGAAGCGGTTTACGAAATCCATGGTTCCAGGCGGGCTGGTGCTTGGCGCAGAACCGCTGCCTCATCCGCTCACCGACCTAATCATGGGCGTCGGCTCGTCCTGGTGGGACGAAGGCGCAACTGCCGAGTTCCCGATTTCCAGGCAACAGGCAGACTGGACCAAGACGCTGGAAGCTGCCGGTTTGGCCGAGGTCCAGACAGTACCGCTGAAGAGCACTTTGATTGAAGCCGATCTCCTGTGCGCGCGTGCGGGTGATCGCGCTGAAGAAGCATCGGACACCGACGAAGAAGCACCGGAAACTGAAGTCGAGAAGAAAAAATATCTTCTCCTGACCAGCTCCGAGGGCGCGTCTCACCGCCTCGCCGAAGGTCTGAAGGCTTGCCTGACCCGAAAAGGGCACACAGCCACCCTTCTTGTTCCGGGTGAAGTTACCGAACAGCTCGGCGACGACATCTGGAGTGTTGCGCTTGGCGACAAAGTTGAGGCCCAGGTGGCCGACGAAGCGCTCAACGCGCTTGTTGCCGCACATAACGGCCGGGTCGTTCATTTGCTCGGCGCCTATGCTGCCCCGGCCGACGCTCTCGCATCTGTTGATAGTCGTGCCTTCAGCCTGATGACACTTCTCAAGGCGTTGGGACCAAACGGCGGCGAATTCACGGTTCTGGCACCAGCCGGCGCGCAGGATATAGCCGGTGGCAAGCCAGCCGCTCCCGAGCAAGCCGGGATCTGGGCGTTTGGCCGTGTGGTCATGAACGAATACCCGGACGCGAACCTGAAGCTGATCGACGTCTCACCGGATCTGGAGCCAGGGATAGCTGCTGCACGTGTGGCCGACGAAATCCTGGTAGCCAATTGCGAGCGGGAAATCGTTCTCGACAGCAAAACCCGTTCCGGTATCCGCCTTGTAAAAGGTGGCGTCCTATCAAGCGTCACGTTGCCGGAAGGCGCCAAACCCGCCATGCGGCTGGATATCCTGCGCCAAGGCTCCCTGGACCAGCTCTCCTGGCACGCAGTTGAGCGCAAGCCGCTTGAAGGCAAGGACGTGGAAATCGCCGTTGAAGCCAGCGGTCTCAATTTCCGCGATGTGATGTGGGCACTTGGCCTGTTGCCGGAAGAAGCTCTCGAAGATGGCTTTGCCGGACCGACACTCGGCATGGAGTGCTGTGGTCATGTTGTGGGCTGTGGTCCGGACGTGACCCGCTTCCGACCGGGTGACAAGGTCATCACCTTCGCCCCGGCCTGCTTTGCATCTCATGTCACGGTCGACGAAAGTGGCTGTGCGCCGATGCCGAGCACAGTTTCCGCGGAAGAAGCTGCAACGATCCCGGTCACCTTCCTCACTGCCTATTATGCCCTTGTGCATCTGGCTGCTCTCTCTGAAGGGGAAACGGTCCTGATCCACGGAGGCGCCGGTGGCGTCGGCCTGGCCGCCTTGCAGATTGCCAAGTGGCGTGGTGCGAAAATCATTGCGACTGCAGGGTCCGAAGACAAGCGCAACACCCTGAAGCTGCTCGGGGCAGATGTTGTTCTGGACTCCAGAAGTCTGGCTTTCGTTGACGCCGTCATGGAAGAAACTGCCGGCGAAGGCGTCGATGTTGTTCTCAACTCGCTGTTCGGCGAAGCCATGGAACGCAGCATTGAGGTTCTGAAACCGTTCGGCCGCTTCCTGGAACTGGGCAAACGCGACTACTACGGCAACACCCGGATCGGCCTGCGTCCGTTCCGTCAGAACCTGACCTACTTCGGCATCGATGCCGACCAGCTTCTGACCCGTCAGCCAAAGCTGGCCGTCGACCTGTTCGTCAAACTTGTCGAGCTATTCGAAGCGGGCACGCTACGTCCCTTGCCGCATCGCCTGTTCGAAGCCGCAGATGTGGTCGACGCCTTCCGGCTGATGCAGCAGGCGGGCCATATCGGCAAGATCGTGATCCGCCCGCCCGCGGTTCCCGAAAACGTGCCGACCAAGCGCGAGATCTCGTTTGACGGTGAGGCTGTTTACGTCGTTGCCGGTGGCTTCGGCGGCTTCGGTGCAGCATTGCTCCACCGCCTTGCCGATCACGGTGCCAAGTCGCTTGCGGTTCTCAGCCGCCGGGGCGCTTCAAGTGAAGACGCCCAGGAGGTTCTCGCGCAACTGACCAAGCGCGGCATCTCGATCAAGGGTTATGCCTGCGACATCACCAACGAAGCAGCAGTCAAGAAAGCGCTTGCAGAGATCCGGTCTGAAGGACATCAGATCAAGGGCGTGTTCCACACGGCGATGGTGCTGAATGACGTGCTGATCGCCAACATGGATCATGACGGTCTGACAAAAGTGCTGGCGCCCAAGGTCCGCGGCGCGGAACTGCTGGACAAACTGACATCCGACGATCCGCTCGATCATTTCGTGTTGTATTCGTCCGCCACGACCATTGTCGGCAACCCTGGTCAGGCCAACTACGTCGCCGCCAACGGCTACCTGGAAGGCCTTGCACGCAAACGCAGGGCCGAAGGCTGGCCGGGCCTTGCTGTCGCCTGGGGTGCAATCTCCGACGCCGGGTATCTGGCCCGCAACGAAGATGTCAACGAGATGCTGTCCCGCAAGCTCGGACGCCATGCCCTGACTGCCAAGGAAGCGCTCGACGGGCTCATGGCCCTTATGGTGCAGCCTTCGCAGGACGACGTTGGCCTTGCGGCGCTTGGATATGCGCGTATCGACTGGCAGGCGGCACGCAAGGATCTGGCACTGGTCGGCACACCTCTGGTCGGTCTGCTTGGCCTTGGTGACGAGGACGAAACCGGTGCGGACGGAGCGATCGACCTTGCAGCCATGCTGGAAGGCATGGATCAGGTCACTGCCGCACAGACTGTTGCCAAGCTTCTGGCTGCCGAAATCGGCAAGATCCTGCGGATTGCACCTGAAGAGATCGATCCGCACAAGCCGCTGTCGGACATCGGCATGGATTCCCTGATGGCTCTCGAGCTGCGCATGAGTGCGGAACGGCAGCTGGGGATCGACATTCCATTGATGTCTCTCGCAAACGGAGCGACGTTGATCGACCTGTCCAGCCGTGTTGCAAACCGGGTTCTGGGCGAAGAAAATGCCTCCGGAATTTCGGATGAAACGCAGCAGCTCGCCAGCTTGCATGTGGATGACCAGCGTCAGGAAACGGAAGATCTTTCCGACATTGCTGCCGAAGTTGAGAACAAGAGCCGCGAACTTGGTTCCTTCCTGTAAGCGGCATCATAAAAGGATTGACTGGTATGGGCGCTGATGATCGCGCCAAGCTGATGGACAGCTTGAAAGCCAACCGCCGTTCTGCGCGTGGACGGGCGACGTCTTCGTCGGCGCGTCCACAAGCGGCAGCCCCGAAGCGCAAGGTCTATGACTTCAAGGAGCTGCCGCAGGTCAAGCAATTGCAGATGCACAGAGCTGCGGCAGACATGATGGGGATCGAAAATCCGTTTTTCCGGCCTCACGACGGGCTGGCAGCGGGTACAAGCGTCATCAACGGCAGCAACTACGACAATTTTGCTTCTTACAACTACCTCGGCCTGAACGGGCACACCAAGGTCAACGAAGCCGCAAAGGCCTATGTCGACAAATTCGGCACGAGCGTTTCCGCAAGCCGTATTGTTGCCGGCGAGCGCCCTTTCCACGCAGAACTGGAAGCAGCGCTGGCGAGGATCCACGGTGTGGAATCGTCGATCGTCATGGTGTCCGGTCATGCCACCAACGTCACGACGATCGGCCATTTGGTCCACAAGGGTGATCTGGTCCTGACAGACTCTTTCGTGCACAACTCGATTGCCGAAGGTGTTCGCCTGTCCGGCGCGACCCGCATGAACTTCCCTCATGATGATCTTGATGCTCTGGAAAAGATGCTCGCAGATCATCGACACAAATTCGACAAGGTGCTTGTTGTTGTGGAAGGTCTCTATTCGATGGATGGAGATTTCCCGGACCTGAAGCGGGTCGTGAAGCTCAAACAGGCTTATGACGCCTGGCTGATGGTCGACGAAGCACATTCCATCGGTGTCCTCGGCAAGACCGGCAAGGGCATCGCCGAGCATTTCGGAATAGACCCGACTGAAGTCGAGATCTGGATGGGGACGCTGTCCAAGACCTTCTCATCCTGCGGTGGCTATATCGCCGGATCCAAGGTCCTGTGCGACTACCTCAAAGTGTCTGCGCCGGGTTTCGTGTTTTCCGTTGGACTTTCCGCCGCGCTCGCAGGCGCTGCCATTGCGTCTGCCGAACTGCTCGAGCAGGAACCTGAGCGAGTCGCAAAGCTTCAGAAGAACGGAGCACTCTTTCTGGAGCTCGCGAAGGAAGCCGGACTGAACACTGGCCCCAGTGCCGGCTACGCGGTGGTTCCGGTCATTGTCGGCGATTCTGCAAGTGCCGCAACACTTTCCAATCGTTTGCTCGCAAAGGGAATCAATGCCCTGCCGATCATTTTCCCGGCCGTGCCTGAAAAATCAGCGCGCATTCGGTTCTTCATTACGAGCGAACATACCGAAGACCAGATTCGGCGTGCTGTAGAGACAACGGCTTCCGAACTCGACGCCATGCGCGCGGACGGAACTGCCGTCGACAGGCTTATCAAGGCTACGCGCTAACAGATTTGGGCACTATGCCTCCCGCAATTGCCGGACACGGATATGCTGTCGTGTCCGGATCAGCGGAAGCCTACCTGTCAGAGTTCTCTCGATAACGCGGATCCTGATCAATCGTCACATCAAAACCGCCCATGAAGAGATCGCCGATTTTCGTCGGCAACAGATTTTGAAGGCGAATACCCCAGGCCAGCAAAAACGGAAACGCATAGAACGGCTTGCGACGGTCGATGGCCCGTCGCATCAATGTGGCTGCTTTTGAAGCCGGCATTTCGAATGGTTTGGCACCGTTGTGGCGCGCAGACATCGGTGAAGTGATGAACCCCGGACAGATGATCGTCACGGATATGCCGAAGGGCTTCAACCAACCGCGAAGGGAATGCCCGTAGGCAATGAGTGCCGCCTTCGTGGCGCTGTAGCTCGGCATATCCGGCAAGGCACGCATTCCGGCCAGAGACGAGATAAGCACCAGTTGCCCCTGCCGGCGTTTTTGCATGTTGTCGACGAGGCCTGTGAGAGTGTTGACCACGCCTCGATAATTCACATCGATCTGCCGATCGCTGTCGGCATTCGTTTCGCGCGTTCGGTTGGGGCCGAGCCCTGCAGTCACACCAGCATTTGCAATGACCAGATCGACAGGATGCCGTGCATCCAGATCACTGAGGTAGCCATGCAGTGCTTCGCGATCACGAATATCGATGGCGCTGATTTCACCGTCTGCGCCAAGCTCGCGGATTTCCTTCAGCAGAGCTTCCAGACGCGCCTCGTCCCGGGCAATGAGGGCGAAATAGATGCCAGGACCAGCGTATTCACGAGCAAGCGCCTGCCCTATGCCGCCACTGGCACCGGTCAACACGATGACCTTTTGTGTTTCGCCTGCCATTCTTGCCTCTCCCATGAGGGTTAGATTCCAAGTTTTCTGCCTAGCCAGGACGAGTGCCGCTTGATCGCGGTCACCAGAAGGTGCCGCTTGTCTGTCCGCTGCTCCGCTAGCCGCGCAACCAAAAACTCCGGTGAGCATGGCAACAAGGAAACCGGGTCAATTGTGCGGGCATACTTCACGAGAGCCAGATAGACCAGCTCCGGCAAGGTGCGGCTTGTGCCCCTGCCTTCAATCTGGGTCAAATCCTCACAAAGGCCCCAGCCGGCATAAAAGGGCGCTCCGTGGACACACACCTTCTTGCCCCGCAGCAAAGCTTCGAACCCCGATAACGAAGAAAAAGTCTCGACACAATCGACTGCCTCTATGAGGTCGATGATATTCGCATCTTCGGCAATTTCATCGGCGTATTCCAGCGCGGTTTCACGGGGTACCTTGCCTTTGCGCAAACCGGTCTCAACATCGGGATGTGGCTTGAAAACCAGAAACGCCTCGGGATGACGGGCACGGGCGAGGCGAAGCAGATCGAGATTCACGTTCGGTGTGTTGGCGCAATCGATTGTCGCAGATCTGGATTTTCTGATTGCCGCATCGTCCGCAACCTGCCCCGGTACAAGGATCTTATCCTTGTTGGCCGGATAGGCAAATGAACGCGTCTTGCCGAAATTGTATTTGGAGACCCTGGCGCGAATGATCAGGTCGATCAAAGCTTCGCCCCGGTTCCGTTCTTCCGGTGAAAGCACGTACTCTTTCAGTAGCACCTCAAGCCGGCTGGGCCGAGAGGGGTCGTAGTAGATGCCGAGGTCATCGACCGCAAGCATAGCCCCTCTTGCAAGGCCTGCACCAAGACCGACGGAGCGCAAGAAACCGTCTTCTATGCGCGACAACTGAATCCCGTTTTGTATGCAGATCTGCTCGAACGCGGGATCGGTGCGCCCTGCCCAGGAATATATCCGCCCGCCGTCACTCCGTGCGGCTGAGACAGCGTCCTGTTGGGTTTCGTGAAACGTGACCGCCCCGCCTTTTCCGGAAAAGGTGGCGTTGATCGAAGGATGGTTCCAATACTGCGCGCCGTAACAATGGCCGGGCATGGCGTTGTCCTGCCACTGCTCCTGCATAAGCGAGTGGATCTCCAGCGCATCACCTGGGTGCAGAAGATCGCCTGTATAAGGTGAGAACCATGCAGTCCGGCAAGACAATATCCAGTTCAGCAGATCGTCGGTGGCTATCTGCTCAAGAGCGGCCCTGTTTTTGAGCTCGGTCCAGAACAACGCTCCCTCTTGTCGGACGTCGTCTCCGGCCAAAAGCCTTTGAAGCGAAAGACCTTCGGCTCCAGCAACCGCAGTTTCGCCCGCCGCGGAACAGGAGAGCGACTGCTCACGCCAGGTGCCTGCAAAATCGCAAACCGACGCAATATTCCGACCATGTGTGACGAACTGCCGGATTAACGTGTCACAGGCGACGCTCATCAAAGACCGTTCTTTCAGCTCAGTGCGGCTCACTGGCAAAAGAATTAAGCTGGAGGGCAGCCGCCGGGCTTGTGCAGGGGTCGGTCCTTCCAGGACCAGAAGAAGGCTACCTGTGACAGGCTTCATTCCGCTGAACGTATTAGCGTTTTTCAGCCAAACTGCCTGATAGGGATTGGTATCTGAACTCTCAAGGATCCCGCCCTCGTGAGCCGCCTGAAGCCGGGCTTCCAAAGGCCGAAGCTCCGGGTCGACAATCTTCAACGCCGATTTATGCCCCTTCAGCCAACCGATCACAACGGCACTCCGAGCGCACGTGCCCTGGCGAGCCTGGGAGGAGGATCGACATAGGCTCCGAAGGCGTTCAAGTCTCTATTGGCAATCTTTTCGGCAATGTTTTTCGCCGCAACTGCGACGCCTTCCGAATTGTGGATCGACCCTCTCACCTGCGTTGAAGCTGCCAGCGCTTGAACGTAAGTGAGGAGAAGGTCACGATCCGGCTGATCTGGATTATTCCAGAAACTCGCCAGATCACCCTGGTGGGTCAGGCCGGCAATATCGTAGTGGGCCGGCACCAGCGTCTTCACCGGCACGCCAGCTTGCAAGGCTTCCAGCCCGGCAGTGGAATTCAGCGTCACGACCCCGAGCGCCTGCTCGAACGGCTTTGCAAGGCCGCCGCCATCGAGAAAATGCACCCTGTGCTGCAAGCCGAAGCGGTCTGCAAGTTGATTGGCAACACCCGGCCAGTCTTCGAAGCCGACATCGAGAGGGTGGCTCTTCAGAACCAGATGAACGTCGTCATCTGCCACTTCGGTCAAGGAGCGAAAAACGACTTCCAGAACCTCTTCAAAACTGTGGAACGGAGAATGTCTGCGTAACTGGAAATCTCCCTCCAGCTGCAACGGCAGCACGTAATAGCGAACCGCCTTCTCCTGCAATTCCGCAAGCTGGTGTTCTGCTGCCCTGTTCCTCCGCTTTTCCGTCAACAGCCTGACTGCTCCGCGCAGATATTCCGCGACCGGGGAATAGATCGTGTGCCGCTGATAGGCTGGATAGAGCGGCTTCAGGAAGACATTCGTCAGGTTATAAACCACGTCAGGCGCTGTCTGGAGCCAGAAGCTGGAGGGATAACGCGGGGAGAGATCCATCGGCCCTGCTGTCTCGGCTATGCGCCTTATCGCAGCCGGTTCGGAAGGAAAGTGACTGAGCGTGGACAAACCGGTTCGCTCCAGCGTCATCCAGCCGGGCCGCAATGCCCCAAGTTCTGTCACGGCAACATAAACGCCTAACTGGACTGCCTTTTCGATAGCAAGGCGATGGTAAAGGCGCTGATCCCCATGAAGAACGAGATCTGTAATCTCGTGTTTGCGCAGATAGTCTTCTATGTAAGCCGGCCATTCGGATGGCTGCCCCTTGAAACTGACACAACCCTTTCCGTGCCAATGTAGCCAGTCACCAGCGCAGAAATTGATCCGGTGAACATCAAACCCGAGGGCTTTGAGGCAATCACCCGTTTGCTTGTAGAGCGGAGATAACGGTCCCTGCAGAAATAAGACCCGTCTTACGACGTTTGGGCGAGTTTCCGTTGCCACAGACGGCTCAACCGCGCCAGACATGTGTCCACCGTTCAGTTTTGCCGCGCCGTTCCAGTTGTTCGGAGAAGGTCGTCGCGATCCCTCTCGCCTGAGCCTTTTGCAAACGAGGCGGCATTTCACAGAAGGCTTGCGGCAAATTAACCGTGTCCGCAATCATCCGTTCCGCCATCATGTCGGCAGCCGCCTCTCTGCCTTCCTTGGTGTAGAAACATCCCTTGACCTGAATGGACGCGGCAAGCAACCGCTCAAGCGCATCCAGCAGATCCTGATCGGGCATCGTCGGGTTGCGCCAGAAATCATCAAGAGGATTCTGGCACGTCAGCCCTGCGATATCATAAAGTGCGATGCCGAGAACCTTCGTGGGGCAATTCGCCCTGAGGGCATGAAGACCGGTGGTGCTGTTGATCGTCAAGGAGCCTGCTGCGTGTTCCAGTAGCCGGTTCAGGTTGCCACCATCCACCAGAACCACACGCTTCTTGACCCGGTATTTCTTGGCGAGCGTCCGCAGGATTCGCCCCCAAGGCTCCATGCCATTGTCCAGAGGGTGGACCTTGAAGACAAGGCGCGCCGCGGCAGGTGCGTTTTCTGCAAACGACTTGATAACCTCCTCCGCAGCATCCGCAATATGGTCATACTGGGAGTTATAGCGCAGCTGATAGTCGCTCTGAAGCTGAAGAGGAAAGACGTAGTATGGCAGGCCAGTCGCAATAATGTCGTCAATCACGTGGTGGGCGTGCCTGTTGCGGCTTTTGGCGAGCGAGAATCGCGGAATATTGCTCAGGTAGTCGATCAGCGGATGATAGAGCTTGTCACGGACATACCTGGGATATGACAACGCGAAGATCACGTTGGACATATTGTAGGTTACCTCGTTCACCGCTTCGTTGATGAACGGATACTTGTAGAGTGCCTGCCGGTCGATATCCGGAAGGCTGCTACCTACCTTCATGATGAGTTCCGGATCATCCGGAAACCGGGAGTGCGCGGACATTCCGCAATGCTCGAGCGTTATCCAGTCCGGACGCAGATAGCCGTTCTCAAAGGTCAGACACGTTATGCCGAGTTCCGCTCCCACTTCCGCCGCTGCGACATGATAAGGCACACGATCCGCGTAATAGACGATGTGGGTAATCTTCTGGTCGAGACAGTAGGCTCGAAGCCAGTTGGGCCAGTTTCGCAAGGAACCGCGATAGGATGTACATCTGCGGTCGTGCCAACCGATCCAGTCGCCGGCACACAGGTTCACCCGGCGTGTGGACGCCCCTGCTTTTTCAAGGCTGTCGGCAATGGTTCGCGCAAAAACGCCAGGCGGCCCTTGCAGAAACAGCACCACCATTGAACTGACTGAAACCATGCAATCTGCCAACCTACCGGCTTTAACGGCCCACGATGTTTATCTGAGCCGTTAAATCTTCGTACGGCAACTGTTAATCCGTGATGTTACTTACCACAGAGTAGTTGCTGATGAGCGGAGCGATGATTTGCAGGAACTTGCCAAGCTCAGCAGTCGGATGGTTCGAAACGAACAGGATATCCTTGTCCCGCATTTCGAATTTCTGCGACATGAAGAAACCCTTCGGATCGCGAAGGCTCAGCTTGTAGACAAGAGGAACGCTCTGACCCGTCAGCTTGTCCGCAAGAAGAGGCTTGAGCTTTCGCACAAGCGCAGCATCTTCGAAGCGGAACAGGAACACACCGTTTGCATCCGCGCGGTCATCCCGCAAACCACCCACCGTCGCCAGGGCCTCGGCCATCGTGACGGTCTTCGTCCTGAACGGAACGAGCTGGTTTGCCTTGAGGGCACCGAAAGCAGAGAAAGTACGCGGGCGATGCGACAGAAGAATGTTGTCGTTCGGCGCGATCAGAACGTTGTTTTCCGGATAATCGATCAGGTCTTCCAGACGGGTGGTACCGGCGCGGTTGCCGCGCTTCAGCGTAACCACGGTCTCATAGGTCGCGTCGCGCGCGCCACCTGCCTGCGCAACGAGGTCAAGCAGGCGAGTATTTCGCAGCGGCAACGGATAAACGCCGGGCTTGGCGACATCGCCGACGACAACCGCGGTTGAGCTCAGCTTGTCTCTGAGGGAAATCAGAACCTGCGGCTCAACGGCCTTGCCAACGAGTTTCTGCTGCACCGACTGGCGCAAGCCCTCAATGCTGAGGCCTGCCGCCCGTATACGGCCAGCGTACGGCACGAAGATATAGCCGCTCTCGTCAACAACGGATGGAATGTTGCTCGACCCGCCACCGCCACTGCTGAACAGGCCGTCTGGCGACGCTTCCCAGATAGTGACATTCAGCGTGTCGCCAACGCCGAGGAGTGTTGAAGACCCGCCACTCCCCACTCCGTGGAACTGGTTGGCGAAAGCAAGTGGGCGGTAATTCTTGATGGTGTCAATGTTGGACGGCTCGACAACGACGACGGTGTAATCCCCCGTCTGCGCGCTGGTTTCTACATCTTGCGACGAAATATTTATCGCAGCCGGGCCCTCGCCCGGCAGGGCGGAGCATCCAAACAGAACTCCGGCAGCCGCCAATACTGACAAAAAACGCATTAGTACCCAATCCACCCAAATTGCTGCCAAGTCTGGTAACACCCTCTTGCAAGGTTGTCCAAGACGCATCGCAGCTTTCCCCGGGAGAAACCTCCCAGCTGTGACTTTGCTGTAACACTACACCGTCTTTTCCTAGTGAATTGATAAATTTCCAATTTATCGTCTTCTGTTCGGCATGTGAGCGTCGATAATCGAATTCAGCGTCAGAGCTTCCAACATCTGTCTTCGGGGTATCTTATGACCGCCAGCAACCGGCATAACGACATTAAAAACATTAAAATTCTCTCGTCAGAATTAACAATCTGGCTGCGGGATTCGGCCTTGCCGCTCTGGTCAACTGCCGGTATCGACTCGCAAACAAAAACCAGTCTTGACGTTATCGACCTCAAAACTGGTGCCGGCCTTCCGGTCACGCGGCGCGCGCGGGTCGTAAGCAGGCAGATCTATTCCTTTCTGGAAGGCAAGAAGCTCGGGTGGACAGGACCAGCCGAGGAATTAGCAACCGAACTTTATGGCTGGTATACGAGCACGTTCCTGATGCCGGACGGACACTACGCCTCTTGTGTTGACACGAATAACACCGTCACAGACACGAGTTTCGACCTCTACAATCAGTCTTTTTCCCTCTTTGGCTTCGCCAAGCTGGCAGCGGATCTTCCCGCCTGTAAAACCAGCGCAAGCGAACACGCCGACAAGCTGCTGGACCATCTGATGACGGCCTATCGTCATCCGGAAGCAGGATTTCAAGAAGCCTCTCCCGCGAAGAAACCGCTTTGCTCCAATCCGCACATGCACATGTTCGAAGCGTGCCTCGCATGGGAAAAAGTCTCTTCGGATACGGCCTGGGCAGACCTTGCTGATGAAATCGCCGAACTTGCCCTGACGCGTTTCATCGACCCGGTTTCAGGCGGGCTTCGAGAATTCTTCAACAGCGACTGGACCCCGTTTGACGGTGACAAGGGCCGTGTCATGGAGCCCGGTCACCAGTTCGAATGGGCCTGGCTCCTGACAAGATGGGGGCAATCGAGAATGGATGCGGGCGCCCTGATTGCAGCGCGGCGCCTCTATGACATTGCATGGACCTACGGCATAGATGAAAGCCGCGGTGTCGCCTTCATGGCCTTGAACGACGATTTTTCCGTCCGTGACCCCATGGCACGCCTGTGGGGACAGACGGAATGGATCAAGGCCGCCGTCGCTCTGGCAGAAGTTTCAACCGGCGCGGAAAGGGATGCCTACCTGTCGGATATTCCGGAAGCCGTCCAGGCACTGAAGGTCTATTTTGCAGATGTCCCCGCCGGCTTGTGGCGAGACAAGCTTTCTCCCAACGGAACCTTTGTCGATGAACCCGCACCGGCAAGTTCGCTCTATCACATCGTTTGCGCCATCTCGGAACTTCACGATTTCGCAGAATCACTTTGACCGGGCAGTCCGCGTCAAAAAGGCGTGCATGGCGAAACCAGAGCAGTAAAAGACGCATTCGGCCTTTTTCATTTCGATACAGAGCTCTATAGCTTGTCGCCGGTTAAAGAAGACGTGCGACCAATGAGGAGGCCGAATGCCCAAGGCTCAGATCATCGATGGCAAGGCTATCGCGGAAAGTGTCAGGCAAGAAATCACCAACCGGGCAGCCAAGCTGCTGGAAACCAGCGGCAAACGCCCCGGTCTGGCGGTCGTCCTGGTGGGTGAGGATCCTGCCAGCCAGGTCTACGTACGCAACAAGGACAAGGCCGCCGAAGCTTGCGGTTTTCACTCCGTGAAACACACGCTCGCTGCCGACACCAGCGAGGACGCTGTGCTGGCACTTGTCGACCAGCTCAACAACGACCCTGATATTCACGGAATTCTGGTGCAGCTGCCTTTGCCGGGACATATCGACGAGAGCAAGGTGCTGCGCCTCATCCGTCCGGAAAAGGATGTCGACGGTTTCCATCCTGTCAATGTTGGACTGCTGACTGCCGGAGAACGGGACAGTGCGCTGGTGCCCTGCACACCTGCCGGTAGTCTGGTGCTGTTGAAGCGCACACTCGGCGACACGCTCTCGGGTCTCAACGCAGTCGTGGTGGGCCGATCCAACATCGTCGGCAAACCCATGGCGAGCCTTCTGCTTCAGGAAAGCTGCACTGTCACGATCGCTCACAGCCGCACCAGAGACCTGCCGGACGTCGTGCGTTCCGCAGACATCGTCGTCGCGGCGGTCGGTCGGCCGCAGATGATCAAGGGCGATTGGATCAAACCGGGCGCGACCGTTATCGATGTCGGCATCAACCGAATCCCGGCTCCGGACCTGGGTGAAGGCAAGGCTCGCCTGGTTGGCGATGTGAACTTTGCAGAAGCAGCAGAGGTTGCAGGTGCCATAACACCGGTTCCCGGCGGCGTTGGTCCAATGACGATTGCCATGCTGATGGTCAACACCTTGACGGCTGCTCGCCGTCTGCTTGACCTTCCGGAGGAAGAAGCGCTTTTTTGAGTAATAACCGGCCGGCACGAAAGCGCGCGCAAGAATATTTTCGCGCGTTCTTGCGGCACATTCACTAAAGTCTTGTGCCACCTTCTCTCTTGAACTCGTTCCGGCGCCATGGTCTATCGTGTTTGTATTCGCTTAACCATGGCCCTTTAAGGTGCGTAACGTAGGGGCTGCAAACGCAGATGGTTGAATTGCGCTGTTATCAGATGCAATTCGGCTGACCAATTAAACAGGCGGCAGTGAGTGAAGGGTCTACCGTCTTGCAAGTCCGGCAGGTTCGCCGGCAAGCGTTTCAACGCATTTTCCTCATTGGCAGCCTGGTTGGCTGGCGGTGTTTCTTTTGTTGCCTTGCGCCCGGCTGGTGCTGGGTTGGCCTGTGCCCTTCTTCTTGCTGCTCCCCTTCCCGCAAATTCCTTTGAAATATTCGGCTGGAAGTTTTTCGAATCGGCGGAAGACGAAGCCAACGCTGTTCCCGATCCCCTGCCCTACGAGGCAGACCTGACAATCTCCAATGGTGCGGATGATCTCACCAAGGAATTGAAAGACGCCTCGCTGCTGGTACAGCAACAGGAAAAGCCTCCCTCCGGCGAGGCAGGCCTGCTCGCACGCTCTCTTTCTGATCGTGAACGGCTGATCGCCCAGCTTTATGCCGATGGCCGCTACGGTGGAACTGTCGATATCACGCTTGCGGGCATTCCGCTTGAAACCGCTCTTGAACAAAGTGATTTGCCTGACGCTCGGCCGGTGAAGGTTGAGATTCTGGTCAATCCGGGGCCGGTCTTCACCTTCAGCAATATCGACGTTTCGTCCCAGGACGGCGATCTGTCCACCGACCCGTCCTTCTGGGGCCTCGCGAAAGGCGAGGTCGCTGCTTCCGGCAAGATCCTGACGGCGGAAAAGCGCATGATCGCGGTTCTGCGCGATCGCGGGTATCCGAAGGCGCGGATTGCTGAACGCCGGATAACGGCGGACCATAGCACCAACACCCTCGCCGTGGCGCTGATCGCCGATGCGGGCCATCAGGCACGTTTCGGCCCGGTCTCGGTCAAAGGTACGGAAGTCACTGACCCGGATTTCGTCGTCCAGCAGGCAATGCTTCCGGTCGGAGGCGTCTATTCGCCTGAAGACCTGGCCCGTGCACGCAAACGGCTCAACGAACTCGGCATCTTCTCGTCCATCCGGCTCGTGGAAGGGGAAATCGAAGGCCCAGACGGCACCATGCCGGTCACCATCGAGGTGAGCGAGCGCAAGCGCCACGTGATCGGTGCCGGTGCTTCCTGGTCCAGTACCGAGGGCTTTGGTGTCGAATCCTATTGGCGCAGAAGAAATCTCTTCGGCCGGGGCGAATTGCTCTCTGTTGAAGGGTCCGTTGGCAGGATCGGCAACGAGAGCGTCCTCGACATGGAGTACTCGGCGCGGATTGCCTTTGAAAAGCCAGGCGTTTTCGGCCCGCTTACCAGCTTTTCGACCAGCCTGCAGGCACGCCAGGAACATCCCGACGCCTACAAGAGCCGGTCGATTACCTATGACGCCTATCTCAACAGGGAATTTTCCGAGCAGCTGAAAGGCCGCGCGGGCGCCGAGGTCTTTTACGCCAATGAAGAAGACGCCTTCGGCGATGGCGACTATCTGCTGGTTGGACTGCCGGCGGACCTGACCTTCGACAACCGTGATGACAAGCTCAATCCGTCCAAGGGGATTTTCGCAGCCCTGTTTGCGGAGCCCGCTTACGATACCCTGAACAGCAACGCGATGGGTTTCATCAAAGGCACTGTTTCCAGTTACTATGCGCTCGATCAGGCCAAGCGTTTCATTCTTGCGGGCCGCGTCTCCACAGGGTCGATCCTGGCGCCGTCCGTGGAATCGGTTCCCGCCAGCCGGCGGTTCATCGCCGGTGGTGGCGGGTCCATCCGTGGCTACGCCTATCGCAACGTCGGTCCACGCAAGGATGGTGAAGTTACCGGTGGACGCTCAATTATCGAGCTTTCCGGTGAAGTTCGCGTCATGGTAACCGAAACCATTGGAATCGTTGGATTTGTTGATGCAGGTAATGCATACGAAGACAGCATTCCCGATTTTTCCGAGAGCCTGAAGGTGGGCGTTGGCGCTGGTCTGCGCTACTTTACTCCAATAGGCCCGCTGCGAGTCGATGCTGCGGTGCCGCTGGATCCGGGACAGGATGACCCGGACTTCGCCCTTTATGTAGGTTTGAGCCAGGCGTTCTAACGCAGATGCGTTTTCTGAAACTTTCCTTGCGAATCTTCGGATTCCTGATCGCGGTTGCGATTGCTATTCCCGTCCTCGCGCTTTGTGCCCTGCAAGTGCCGGCGGGCCGCACCTTTGTGTCCAGCGTCGTCAGCACGCTTGCCTCGTCCGACAATCAGACCATCACGATTGAAGAATTGTACATCAGCTTTGGGCTGAAGGCTGAAGTCGGCAAGGTCTCCCTGGCCGACAAGGAAGGAACCTGGCTGAACGTCGAGAACGTTGCCGCCGACTGGCATCCCATGCGGCTCCTTGCCGGCAATCTCGATATTTCTTCTCTCACCGCATCCCGGATAGATCTGGAAAGAACACCTGTCCAGCCACCGGCTGAAGAGGTGGCAGTGACCGAGGAGAGCAACTCATCGGGCGGTGTATCGCTGCCATTTAACGTCACTCTCGAACGTCTGGGCTTTGACGAAATCAACCTCGGTGCTCCCCTGCTGGGAGTACCTGTCTCCCTGACGGCCGCAGGATCAGGCTCTTTCGCGCTCGACCCGGCACTTGTCACTGCCGATCTCGACCTGCACCGGATCGACGGCATAGAAGCCGGTCTTGTGGCCAAGGCACAGTTTGAACCCGCCGCCGAAACGCTTGCCTTCGATATTGAAGTGTCCGAACCGCGCGGGGGCCTTGCCGCACGGCTTCTTGAAGTTCCCGACCTTCCCGCGCTGGATCTGTCGCTCAAAGGTGATGGTCCCCTGACCGACTGGGCAGCCAACCTGAGTGTGGCTCTCGATGGCAGGACCACCGTCACCGGTTCGGCAAAAATCGAGGAAAATGCATCCGAACGGCATCTGGCCTTCGATCTGGACGGCGATCTCGCGCCGCTTGCACCTCCCGCGGCACAAGCCTTTCTGCTCGGAACGACAAATGCCAAAGGAGCTGCCAGGTTCTCTACGGAGTTCGCCCCTCTTTCGGCCAACCTGACCTTGAAAACACAAACGCTTTCTCTGGAAGCAAAGGCTGATCTTGAGAACGATGCCGTCAACGCCACGGCGGATCTTGCCGTAAGTGCCGGGAATGACGCGCTGATTGCGCTCGACCTTGGCGAGAGGCGCATTGCCTTTGGTCCGTTGACCGGAACGGTACGTGTTTCCGGACAACGCTCCGCGGTCGACTGGCAAACCAAGATTGACCTGAAGTCGCTGCAGACAACGGAAGCCAGGACTGGAGCCATCACGCTGTCGTCCTTCGGAAATGGAGCAGATCTCTCCGAAGGAACGCTGACGTCACCCTTCTCGCTGTCGCTCGCCATTGACAGGCTGGAAGGCATTACCCCGCAAACAGAGCCTTTGACCGGTTCACTTGAATTGAAGGCTACGGGCGCCGTGAACGGCTCAACCCAATCGGCCCAGATCAAGGATCTGACCCTTTCAACCGCTGTCGCCTCGCTTGCTCTGTCGGACACGAACCTGTCAGCCGACGCTGTCAACGGATCGGGCAGGCTTTCGCTCGCCGACCTTTCCCGTCTGGCGGGCCTGGCAGGCCGCGATCTGGCCGGTGCTTTGAACGGAACATTTTCGCTGGATCTTGATCCAAGCCAACTGTCGGGCACGATCACCAGCGCTCTCGTCACCAGGGATGTCGGGACGGCAATTCCTCAGGCCGACGCGCTTCTTGAAGGTGAAACACGCATCGACGTATCTGTCGATCTTCAAGGCGTGGACGATATTTCCGTCACCAGTCTCGCTGTTTCGAACAAGGCGCTGGATGCGAAAGGGAATGCCCGTTACCAGCAGAATGAACTCAGTTCCAGCCTGACGACCAGCCTTGCCGATCTCGCAAAGGTCGATCCGCAACTTGCCGGTTCGCTGGAACTCGAAGCGAGCACGGAAGGTCCGATCGACGCGCTTGAAGTGCAGGCGGTCGCCTCTTCAAAGCAGATCATGCTTGCAGGCACACCACTGGATGACTTGAAGCTTTCTGCACAGGCAACGGCCAACCCCGCCGCGCCTACAGCCAAGATTACCAGCAGTGCCAGCCTGAATGGCCAACCCATTGCCGTTGATGTCGAGCTTACCAGCAAGGACGGTGGGGCAAGTGTCAGCCCGCTTTCCGTCAAACTGGCCGGCAACACCGTGACCGGTGAACTTTCTCTGGCAGACCTCGACAAGCCTGTTGAAACGCTCAAGGGCACGTTGAACATCGATGCTCCGGACCTTGCTTCGCTCTCTCCGCTCCTTCTGACGGAAATCGCCGGACGTGTTCAAGGCACAGTGACAGCCAATCCGGAAACGCGGCAACTCGCACTCGACGTTACCGGAAGCGATATCAGCGTGCCCGCAGTCAGTCTCGGCAGCGTAAAGCTCAAGGCCAATCTTACTGCCCCATACGAGCCGGAAACCGTTACTGCGGACATTCAGCTTTCAGACATCCTGACAGATGCGACCCCGGTTCATGCGGTCAGCCTTCAAGCCCAGCCTCAAAATGGCGGCACCGCAATCACGGCAGACGTCAAGCTGGACAAGAACGGCAAGGATGGCGTGACGCTTGCAGCGCAGGTAAACGAACCGGAAGCTGGCTCCTACGTTGTCGCCCTGTCCGAGCTTGCCATGCGATATCAGGGTATCGCCAGCCAGTTGAAGCAGCCGACAACCATTTCCTATGCGGCCGGTGAAGCGACGATCGAACCACTGGAGCTTCAGCTTGGCAATGGCTCGCTTGCGGTGTCCGGCAAGGCCGGCGAGACGCTTGACCTGAACGCCAACCTGACATCCATTCCGCTCAATCTTGCCAACGCCTTTGTACCCTCACTTGGTCTCGGCGGTGCTCTTTCCGGGAAAGTATCTGCCTCAGGCAGCTCATCGGCTCCCGAAGCGACCTGGTCGATCTCCGGAACAGGTCTGACGGCTAACGAGTTGCGAAACAACGGTCTGGCCGCACTCAGTCTGTCGACCTCAGGCACATTGAAGGACAACCGGATCGACCAGACGACCAAGGTCAGCGATCCGAATGGACTGAACCTCACGGCTGCGGGAACGGTCGGGCTGCAGAAACCCAATCCGATTGCTCTTACCCTGAATGGCAACGTGCCGACTGCGGCTCTTAGACGCCCCATGATCGAGGCAGGTTTGCGCGGTGAAGGTACAATCGCCCTGAGCGGCAATGTCGGCGGTTCGGCAGCAGCCCCCACTTACCAGATCACCGCCACGCCCAACGGTTTGAAGATCACCAGCCTGTCGACAGGTATCACTGTTCAGAACATTCGCGGCACGGCTTCTGTCAGCCAGAACGAAGCGTCGCTGAACGGCATTGCCGGTGACCTCGCGACGGGTGGCTCCATGTCTGCGTCAGGCACTGTTGGCATGAAGGACGGATTTCCGGCGGATCTCAGCCTGAAACTGGACAATGGGCGCTACGTCGATCCTGGCCTGGTGACTGCGGAAGTGGATGCGGATCTCAAGGTTTCCGGTCCGCTTGCTTCTACCAGCGCATCTGCCCTTATCAGCGGTCAGGTATCGATCAACAAGGCGGACGTCTCAATTCCCGAGTATCTGCCCGGTGCGATACCTCCCGTTGATGTTCGGCATATCAATGCTTCCAAGGCGATCCAGCAGCAGGTTGCAGAACTTGGTGGCGAAGTCTCCCAAACACAGACCCAGCAAAAGACCTTCCCGCCGCGTCTGGACATCGTCCTGTCCGCACCGGGACGGATCTTCATTCGCGGGCGTGGTCTTGATGCGGAACTACAGGGCAATCTCAAGATCGTCGGCACAACGGCCTCGCCGCAGGCAATCGGAGCTTTCGGACTGAAGCGTGGCCAGCTCGACATTCTCACACGCCGCCTGATCTTCTCTCGCGGCAACGCCACTTTCGAGGGCTCACTGACGCCTGTCCTCGACTTTGCGGCGACGACAGTCGTGAGCGACACCACCATCACCGTTACCGTGAGCGGCGAGGCAGACGATCCCCAGATCGCGTTCTCCTCGTCCCCCGAACTTCCGCAAGATGAAGTTCTGGCACTGCTTCTGTTCGGCAAGAGCGTCGGCAACCTGTCGCCCACACAGGTGGCACGGCTTGCGGCGGCCATAGCCACCCTCACCGGGGGCAGCGACAACGGACCGCTTGCCACGATCCGGAAGTCTCTGGGCCTGGATGCCATCGACATCAACACGGACGGGGACAACGGCCCTTCTGTCGCTGTCGGCAAATACATCAATGACAACATCTACGTCGGCGTTGAACAAGGCACGGGTACCGGTTCCAGCCGGGTGAAGGTCGACATTGACCTGGACCGCGGCCTGAAGGTCCGTGGTGAAGTCGGTGCGGACGGATCTTCTAAGGCCGGTATCTTTTTTGAACGCGAGTATTGAGCCTACTCCCGTTCCCGGCAAATCTGACAGGGGCGAAGCGTGTAGCCGCCGCTGGAAACCGCGATTGCGACAAATTGCCCGCCAACGGTTGCGGTGCACTTGTGTCTCGTGCGAGTGTGCCCGCCATGACCAAACAATTTATGAGAAATACTCCGTCCCATCCGGAGGAAACCGTTTTTTCGGTGACGGAGACAGCCGTGAATGACGGGGGTGCAATCATGTCGGTGAACAGCAGTGACTACACTCTGGGTGAACGGATCTGCAAGGCGCGCGATGCCTCCAATCTTTCGACCGCCCAGCTTGCACGTCGGCTGGGCATCAAGACATCCACCCTGCAGAGCTGGGAAAGTGACCGGTCCGAGCCGCGTTCCAACAAACTCGTTTTGCTTGCCGGTATCTTGAATGTAAGCCCGACGTGGCTGCTGGTTGGCCGGGGGACACCGCCGGTTTCGGAAAGCAGCACGACCTCCGATCTCGACAGCATGCGTGTTGCCCTCGACAGGGTTCAACGCCAGGCTCAGGCACTTGCCGACGAGATTGCCACGCTACAGGATCGTCTTGAAGGCTGATCCATTTCGCTGACTAACCAATCTTCTTGTGACGGCCGCCAATAAAAAGGTGGCCGTTTTCAAGCGCTTGATTTGCTTGGCTCAAAATTCTGCAAAGCAAGGGGACTGGCGTCCTTCGGCGCAGGCGTTAAGTGCATCATCCGCATCCCCGCCCCTCTTGGGTCGCCAGACCATGGCCTGACTGCTTGTTTGTCTGCCCGCTATTTTCCGGCACTAGTACGCTTGACTGGGAAAAGCGCTTGCCAGACCTCGCGCCTCCCCCCTATCTCTAGGTCAACGATTTCCTGGCCGGAATCGAGCGAAGGCCCGAAAGCTGGACCCTCCAGCCTTTCTGGCTCCGCTCCTCGCGTTCGTCAGAATGCACTCTCTGCCGGGCGATCCGTCAGACCACCAGCGTCTGCCCCTCTCACGGTTCAGGAAACTACCCATGTCATTGAATGCTGCACTCTTGAAGGAAAAAGTGTTTATCGGCGGCGCATGGAGCGATGCGGACAGCGGACAGACCGTCGCCGTAACCAACCCTGCGACCGGAGAGACGATCGGAACCGTTCCCTTTTGCGGGCGTCCTGAAACCGCAAGGGCGATTGCGGCTGCCGAGGCCGCGCTTCCTGCCTGGAAAGCGCTGACGGCGGAGGCACGGGCCAACCATATGCACGCTCTCTGCGATGCCATCATGGCCGACCTGGACGACCTGGCCGCCCTCCTGACCACGGAAATGGGCAAGCCGCTTGCAGAAGCCAAAGGCGAAATTGCGCTTGGTGTGAAATACATCCGTTTCTTTGCCGAGGAAGGCAAACGGGTTTATGGCGACACCATCCCCTCGCCCTGGGCAGACCGCCGCATTCTGGTGACCAAGGAACCCGTCGGGGTCGTCGGCTCTATCACTCCCTGGAATTTTCCGAATTCGATGATTGCCCGCAAGCTTGGCGCAGCCCTGGCCTCCGGCTGCACAATGGTGATGAAGCCTGCAGAATTCACCCCTTATTCGGCGCTGGTCTACGGGGTGATGGCGGAGAAGTCCGGTCTTCCCAATGGCGTGATCAACATCATCACTGGTGACGCTCCGGCGATTGGCGAGGAGATGTGCGAGAACCCCGTGCTGCGGAAACTGACGTTCACCGGTTCAACCCGTGTCGGCAAGCTGCTGGCCGGGAATGCTGGCCGCAACATGAAGAAGATCTCCATGGAGCTCGGGGGCAACGCGCCTTTTATCGTTTTCGACGATGCCGACCTCGACAAGGCCGTCGAAGGAGCAATTGCCAGCAAGTTTCGCAACTCCGGGCAGACCTGTGTCTGTGCCAACAGGCTCTATGTGCAGGCCGGCGTCTACGACGCTTTTGCCCAGAAGCTGAAGGACGCGATGGCAGCGCAGCTGAAGGTCGGCAACGGTCTTGAAGCCGGAACGACCCAAGGCCCGCTGATCAACGAAGCTGCTGTCGAAAAGGTCGCCGATCACGTGCAGGATGCGCTGTCCAAGGGTGGTGAACTGATTACTGGCGGGCATCGCCCCAACGGCCCGGGAACGTTTTTCGAGCCGACACTGATCACCAAGGCGACGTCCGATATGAAGGTGGCGCGCGAAGAAACCTTTGGTCCGCTTGCCGTTCTGTTCAAGTTCGACACTGAAGAAGAAGCGGTGCGACTTGCCAATGACACCGAATTCGGCCTCGCCTGCTACTTCTATACCAAGGATCTTGGCCGCACTTTCCGCGTCATGGAACAGCTTCAGTACGGTCTTGTCGGGGTCAACGAAGGCGTCATCACGACAGAGGTTGCCCCCTTTGGCGGCGTCAAGGACAGCGGCATGGGCAACGAAGGCTCGAAGTACGGCCTGGACGATTATCTGAACGTGAAATACAGCTGCATCGGCGGCCTCGGCATGTAATTGCCTTGCGTCCCGGCCCAACGCCGGGACGCATTACGCTGCGTTGAGCAATGTCGACTGGAGATTGGCGGAACTCATGGGCCGCCCGAAAAGGTAGCCCTGACCGTACTTGCAGCCCAGTTCGCGAAGCCGCTCTGCCTGTTCACCGGTTTCGATGCCCTCGACAATGACGGACATTCCATAGCCCTTCGCCATATGCAGCACTGCCTCGATCACGGAGATGTCCTGTTTGCTGGCGATCGACTGGCGAACAAACGTCTTGTCGAGCTTGATCTTCGAGAACGGATACTTGGGCAGGTAGCCGAGTGAAGAATAGCCGGTCCCAAAGTCGTCCAGTGAGAAGCTGCAGCCGAACGCCCGCATTTCTTCCATGGCAAACTTCAGGTCGAGCGTTTCATCGATGAACAGGGATTCCGTGATTTCCAGATCCAGTAGGTCCGAAGGAAAGCCCGTTCTTTGCAGCGCCTCGCCGACAGTGGCAACAAGATTGCCGCGACTGAACTGTATGGCCGACACATTGATGGACAGACGGAGGTGGCTCGACCAGGTCAGCGCTTCC
Organism: Roseibium algicola; assembly: GCF_001999245.1. Classification (NCBI taxonomy): domain Bacteria; kingdom Pseudomonadati; phylum Pseudomonadota; class Alphaproteobacteria; order Hyphomicrobiales; family Stappiaceae; genus Roseibium; species Roseibium algicola. The sequence continues at coordinate 6,056,550 of NZ_CP019630.1, forward strand.
TTCATTCCCCTGTTCAATGCCCAGGCACCCAATTCCACGATATAACCATTCTCCTCGGCAATCGGAACAAACTCGGCGGGTGAGATCGGTCCCAGTTCCCGATGGTCCCATCGCAGCAATGCCTCCACACCGAAGATCGACCGGTCGGCCAGGTTGGTGAGTGGCTGATAGACCATGTGCAGTTCGTCGCGGACGATTGCCTTGAAGAGTTCCGTCTCCAGTTGGCGCCGACGCTGCAGCGCTGCGTCCATCTCCGGCAGAAAACGCAGGACCGGCGACCGGTTGTTTCGCCGGACTTTGGCAAGGGCATTGCCGGATTTCTTCAAAAGATGCTCGGGTGTCATGTCTCCACTGGAAACGATGTACCCGAACTTGAGCTGCACCGAGATCCTGGCGCCTTCGATCTTGTAATCCTCGCCGATCACTTCCTGGAGTGACTCGATCAGCGCCAGATCCTGATCCGGCTCACAGCGAAATACGCCTGCAAAAACATCTGCTGTAATGGCTGCCCATGTCGTGCGAGCGGAAAGATGGCTTTTCAGACGCATCGCGACCGTTTCACGAAGCTGGTCACCGTAGGAAAATCCGAGCGAAGCAACGATCTGATCGAAATTGGCAATCGCGAACTGAACCAGACACACTTCCTGGCCCGTGCCGCGAGCCAGCTTAAGCGTTGCGGCAACTTCTTCTTCAAAACCGTTCCGGTTGAAAAGCCCGGTGCTTGGATCGAACCGTGCGAGATAAGCAAGGCGTTCCGCGGATTCCTTTTCTTCCGTCACATCCCGACATGTCAGACAGGCGACCGCTTCGATTTCCATATCGCGCAGTTTCTTAGATTTCGCGACCGTGCGCTCCGAGCGCGTGACGACATATTCGATAAACCGGCGTCTTCCGTCATCCAGGCGCATGTCCAGGATCTTGGCCACCGGCTGACGGTTTCCGGGGTCGGCAAGAACTGACAAAGCTTCTTCAACCAGCTCCAGCGGCAGTACATTCCTGGCAGGCTTACCGACAAGAGCATCGCTTTGGAACAACGATCGGGCCATTTGGCTTGCAGCGGAGACACGACCGTCATTCTGAAGGACGACGATTGCATCAAAGCTGTCGTCGAAGACAAGACCGAGCATACGCTCGCTGTTGCGGCGTCTGACGTTGGCGATGTGCGAGAGGAACTTGTGAAAGCCCAGTTCCCGCAGGACGATGCTTGCGGCTGCCAAAAGCAGAATGAGATGCGAACTTGCGGTCGGCACAAGAACGGGAGCCGACTTCTGGATGGCAATGGCACCAATTTCAAACATGATCGCACAGAGTGCCAGAATGCTGATCTTGAGGGACCAGCCTTCGATTTTCGTCAGAAGCAGAGCGAAGAAAACAAGGAGTGCCCACAGGACCGCAATCCCCTCACCCCTGACTTCCATGGCCCTGTTCTGCAACAGCGTTTCGGCGCCGAGAGCCTGGATTACGCTTCCCGGCAAAACATCGTAGACGGGAACAGGAAACAGGTCGCGAAGCTCCTGCGCACTTGCACCGACGATCACCTTCTTGTCCAGAAACAGACCTGGAGCCGCTGACTTGTTCAGGACATCAACAAGCGATACCCGCTCAATCTGTTCCAGTGAGATACTGTAATCAATGCCGAAACTTCCGGCTGCGTCTCCGGTGTACTCACCCAGGAGAGCCGCGGCAGAGATCTCCGAATTCCCATTGATTTCGAAACCGTACAGATTTCGCCAGATGCGGCTGTCGGTTTCCATCGGAACCATGACGACGACCGGCCAGGCAACATTCAGAAACTGTTCGATCGGCTGGTTGACGACTTCCCCAGCGTGCTGTTCAGCCGAAGCAGCTTGCCGAAACACGGCAAGGCTGACGTTACCGGCGCGCTCGATCGCGGCTGCTAACAGCGTGTCATCTTCAGGATTGGAAGCTGAGCTGAAATCGATGTCGAATACGATGTCGCGGGCGCCCGCTTCCGCCAGATGATCTGTCAGGTCGGCATAAAGACGGCGCGGCAATGGCCATACGCCGAGTTCATTCAGGCTTCTGGCATCGATATCCACGACCACGATGTCGCCGGAGACCGGTCTTTCGATCGTGTGGAAACGAAACTCCCATAGAAACCGGTCGAACGCCGTGGTCAGGGCAACCGTGCGCAGAACAGCCACAGCGGCGATCACGCCGACCACGATCAAGACCGCGCTCGCTATCCGTTTCCGCTGTTCAGAGCTTCCGATCAGCACACCCACCGCCCACTTTCTCAGTCCGCACTTCAGGTGTCAGAGGCAAAGCCTCGCACCTGCGGCATCCTGATTACCGTCAATTCTTGTTTTTTCCGTTTCCGTTTCCGGAATTGCCTTTGCCGTTCCCGCCGGCATTGTTGTTGCCGCTCCCGGAATTGCCATTTCCATTGCCACCGGAATTCCCGTTGCCGTTACCACCGGAATTGCCGTTACCGTTTCCGCCTGCGTTGTTGTTACCGCTTCCGGAATTGCCATTTCCGTTGCCACCGGAATTCCCGTTGCCGTTGCCGCCGGAATTCCCGTTGCCATTGCCACCGGAATTGCCGTTACCGTTTCCGCCAGAATTCCCGTTGCCATTACCACCGGAATTTCCGTTGCCATTGCCGCCGGAATTGTTGTTACCTTTGCCGCCGGAATTGTTGTTGACTTTGCCGGCATTCCCGTTCGAGTTCGCCGATTTCGCTTCTGCTGCATTTGATGGCACGTTTTTCACGGCCGGTGTTTCAAATGCAGGCGCGCGCTTGGCTCCAGGTTTTACGGTCGGTTTGGTACGACCGCTCACAGACAAGCCAACCCGGTTTGACGGTGCACTGGCTGCAGCCTGACCGGCTGTCAGGTCCACCCTGTCGCCGGAGGCGAAATCTTCCACAGCGACAACGCCTCGTTCGACGGAAACGCGAGCCTGCTTGCCCTGGACATTGACCTCAAATCGCGTACCTTTCACCACAGCGGCAAGAAACGGGGTTTCGACGGTGAAATGCGGCTGCTGCCGCTTTTCAACATCGACCTCGATCGTCCCCTTTCTCTGCAGCAGTGTGGTCTTTGCTCCATTGCTGCGGAATGATGACATGGCAAAGGTTGTGTTTGGCCCAACGGCGATGGTTTCGCCGCCTCTGCCTATGAGAGCGCGGGCACCTGCCCTGGTTCCGATGGTGTAGCCTTTTTCAAACACCATGCCCTTTTTGACACGGAAAGCCTCCACGCCAGGCGCAACGAAATAAACGATGCCGGACACACGTTTGACGACCCAGTCCGAAGCATTCGCAGCAGCAGGAAACAGGACCAGAGCTGCAAGCAAGAGGACCCGCAGAAGTGTTCCTGCTTTCCGCTCGACTGAATACATAGCGTCTTTTTTCATCTTGCTCTTCAACACGTTACGACTGAATGTCAACGCCGTGCGCAGAACCCACGGACAGGTTTATTGAGCTCTACACATCCTGTGTAGCATTTCAGCGTTTAACCCAACGTGAAGACAGGCGGAAAATATTGCCTATGCTCGTCACTAGTTGCGATAAACGACTACTTCAAAACAGAAAGGAGCTAGGTAATCTTCCGTAACATACGGAGTTACCCAGCCCGACCTCCACGACTTGCGTCCGGCAATACGGATTGCTTGTCGTCATATTCCTGGAACGCCTTCAGCAGCAGCGAGACTTAATATCCCGGGCGATGCCTTTTCGCAGACGGAGTGGCGTTACCGACCCTTGCCATTTCCGTTGCCACCGGAATTGCCGTTGCCATTGCCGCCGGAATTGCCATTGCCGCCGGAATTGCCATTGCCGTTGCCGCCGGAATTGCCATTGCCGTTGCCGCCGGAATTGCCATTCCCGTTGCTGCCGGAGTTGCCATTGCCGTTGCCACCGGAATTGCCATTGCCGTTGCCGCCGGAATTGCCATTGCCGTTGCCACCGGAATTGCCATTGCCGTTGCCACCGGAATTTCCGTTGCCATTGCCACCGGAGTTGCCATTGCCGTTGTTCCCCGAGCGGGAATTTCCAGCATTGCCCCGGTTGCCGCCATTGGCAGCTCTTGCTTCAGCTTTGGTAGCTGGCACGTTTTTCACTACGCGCGTTTCGAATGAAGGGGCCCGTTTGGGGCCAGAACGCACCGCAGGCTTGTTCTTCCCGCTGACGGATAGACCGACGCGGCGCGAAGGGTTAGTTGCGGCCGCCTGACCGGCGCCCACGTCGGCACGATCTCCGGATGCAAAATCATGAACACCGACAACGCCCCGACCCACATTGACCGACGCAGTCCTGTTGCCGACCTTAACCCTGAACTGAGTTCCTTTGACAACAGCGGCAAGGAAAGGGGTTTCCACCTTGAAGTGCCGATACCACCGGCGCTTTACGTCCACATCTACCTGGCCACGGTCCTGGTAGACGACCATTCGCTTGATCAGGACGCCCTTCGGCTCAAGCGTCACAACAGAATTTGGAGAAACAACGAATGTTTCTTCACCCCGATTGATGACTACACGCCCACCGCCGGTCTTGATCTTCCATCCCTTGCGCACCGTCATGCCACGCTTGACAGCAAAGGTCTCGCCGGTACGCGTTTGCACCATGACCCGGCCGCTGACGCGTTCGACCGACCAGTGCCACGGCGTGCCACCCGTCTCCACGTCTTGCGACAATGCCTGTTGAGAAAACCAGAAGGCCATAAGGGCAGCCAGCAGAAGCGACGCTGCCAACCGCATCCGGCGATCCCAGAACAGCCCAACGTCATCAGCTTTTGCTGCCATGCAACTGGCCTGACCTGAGCGATTGACGTTTATTTTGTTGGACATGGGAGCCCTCTCCTGGCCCGGCTTCAGAAGCTCGGCAAGCTATTCCGCCCCCGTTAACAAGACTTGAATTATAATGGGAAACCTTTTTATTTCATTCTTTTAGTAAAAATTGTTCTATCATCCAACGTTTCCAACTTTTTCCCATATTAGATAAAATTTTAATATTAAAACTATTTAAGATTGTGTTTTTGGATAACTAGAGAAAAATCACAATCATAGATACCTGCGATGCCTGATCGAAATGGCGTATGACGCTCAAAATATTTTTTCTATCATTCCAAAACAAAACGGCCAGGAACCCGTAGGTTCCCGGCCACGCCAGTCAATGATTTCCGTCTGAATGCGAGTTGCATCACGCCGAAGCGTCAGACGGTTGCCAAAAGCTCTTTTTCCACGGACTTGAAAATTTCGACCTGGTCGATGTTCATTTGCTCGACGCCGCAGCGCACGGCTTTCTCGAAAACGGCTCGTTCAGACCCGGCGTAGAACATCTGCGTAATCAATCCGGCCTGCTTTGCCTCGTTTATGAGGTTCTCTTCCAGGTCATCTTCATGGAATTCCAGGATATGCGCACCCTGGGCAACGGCGCGCTCGACCGAACCAACGTGAGCGTAAAGAACCATGCGTCGCAGATCCGGTACCTTTGCACGGGCTTCAGCGCGGATTGCCTGATCGAACGAAAACGTCCAGGCGTCACTCAGCATGCCGCGGACTGCCAGCATGTCGCGAATTTCCGCTGGGTCGCCTTCCTTGATCTCAACATAGGTGCCAATACGGCCCTTGCAGGTATCCAGAAACGCATCGAGCCTTGGAACTCGCTCGCCCTTGAAGGTCTCCTTGAACCAGTTTCCTGCATCAAGACGGTCAATTTCGTCGGAAGTCATATCCGAAATTCGGCCACTTCCATCCGTCGTCCGGTCAACAGTTGCATCGTGCATCACGTAGAGGATGCCATCCCTGGACGGTCGAACATCCAACTCGACAACCTCGGCGCCAAGCGCAATTGCTCCCTCGAGCGAGGCAATCGTGTTTTCCGGAGCCTGAAGGCTGGCTCCGCGGTGGCACACAACGACGGCTTGTTTCACGGTTAGGTCTCCTGTGTCTCCAGAGTGATATCCGGAGCTTGGATAGGGCTGGCAAACGGCCACTCTAGAGGGAAGTCGATGAAACAGGTGCCTGAAATTCTTGATGAAATGATGACACTGCAACTTCCCTCGCAATTTCATGTGCTTACTGGCCGCGACAACCCTTAATTGAATGACTGGACAATTCACTTCAGGCTCGGAACTCTATCGCGATTCTCCCCCAATACCGCAGGGTCGACGTTCTATCCCCCTGACGCTTGAAAATCTTTCCAAAGCCACACAGTTAACGGTGAAGAAATCAACTGAATTATTGTTCAGCATTTACGAACAGTCAGTCAAATTGCACCGCACAATTTTCTTCCTATGTTCCAGTCTGCAGCGTTCATGAGCGAACGCTTCTGGTAACATCTATGAGGTTTGATCATGATCCGTCTCGCAGCTTCTGCGCTTGCCCTGTCCCTCGTCGCAGGCACCGCCCTTGCCGAACCGGTGGCCTACGACTTCGACAAGTCCCACGCCAACCTGGCTTTCTCCTATAACCACCTTGGCTACTCCACGACCGAAGGCCGTTTCGGCGAATGGGAAGGCACGCTGCTGATTGACAAGGACACGCCTGCCAATTCCTCCATCGAATTCACGATCGACGTCGGCAGCCTCGACACGTTCTGGGCAGAGCGCAACGCGCACTTCCTGAGCGCGGACTTCTTTGACGCTGAAAAATTTCCGAAGGCGACCTTCAAGAGCACCAAGGTCGAAAAGACCGGTGACAACCAGCTGGAAGTGACCGGCGACCTGACCATCAAGGACATCACCAAGCCGGTGACCCTGACCGTTGATGTCACAGCACTTGGTGAGCACCCGATGGCGAAGAAGGAAGCTGCCGGTTTTGCCGTTTCCACAGTTCTGAAGCGTTCCGACTATGGAATGGACATGTATGTTCCCTATGTAGGTGACGACATTACCGTGACCTTCCATTCCGAAGCGCTCAAGTCCGACGCGACCAACTAAGTGAACACCCTCGGAGGCCGGACAGACCGGCCTCCGTTTTCCAGGAGCCGCCATGCTGCGCAACACTTCAACCGGGTATGGAAGAATCGCCATTGCGTTCCATTGGACGATGGCAGTCTTGATCATCGGCATGCTTGGCCTCGGCCTCTACATGCACCAGCTTCCCCCGACCGAACAGGCAACCTTTGAGCTCTATCAGTTGCACAAGTCGATCGGCTTTGTGGTTCTGACGCTTGCCGTGCTCCGTCTTGTCTGGCGCCTTCTCAATCCTTCGCCGAAACTGCCTGACAACATGCACCCGCTGGAAAAGGCCGGGGCGCATCTGGGGCATGTCGGCCTGTACGCGCTTCTGTTTGCTCTGCCACTGACCGGCTGGTTCATGGTATCGGCCTCGCCGTGGGGCATTCCGACCATCCTGTTCAACACCTGGCCAGTGCCGCATCTGCCGGTTCCAGGTGTGCTTGGTTCGCAGGAACAGGCGGAAACCTTCTTCAAGCTGCTGCATGAATACGGCGCCTATCTGCTGATTGCGCTGATTGCCGTCCATGTCGCAGCTGCGCTGAAACACCACTTCATCGCCCGCGACGCCACGTTGAAACGCATGATTTCAACCGCACCCGCCAAGGCCGATAGCTGACAACACGAACTGGAAATCCGCAGATGACATTGAAGCATTTTACATATGCCGTTGCAGTCCTGTCGGCGACGACCTTCACCGCACCGGCGTTTGCCGACACCTGGAAAGTCGATCCGGACAAGAGCAAGCTCGGCTTTGAAGTCAAACAGGGCGGCGGCACGCTGACTGGCGTCTTCGCGTCGTGGGAAGCAGACATCGATTTTGATCCTGCGGCCCCTGAGACCGCCAAGATCAGCGCTGAAATCAAACCCATGAGCGCCACCACCGGCAACGCCCAGTTCGATGGCACCCTGCCTGGCAAGGACTGGTTCAACGCCGGGGACTTCCCGACGGCCGAATTCACGTCCGACACTGTCGAACTTGTCGAAGGCAACAGCTACCGGGCACAGGGCACGCTCTCCATCAAGGGAATTTCCCAGCCGGTCGAGATGGATTTCACTCTGGACATCGCGGGCGACACCGCCACAGCCAAGGGGACGGCCATTGTCAACAGGCTCGACTATCAGCTTGGCAGCGGCGTCGGCACCGACACGGTCGGAGATATCGTCACCGTTACCCTGGATCTTACGGCGATCCGCTGACATCGCGTTCGGCAAACAAGACTTCCGGCTCCGACCATTTGATCAGGCTGCGGCACTTGGCGTCCGCAGCCTTTTTGCCGTATGAGAACAGCACTCAACGTTCCAGCGCTTCCCGATGTGACGGGAAGCAGCCAGATCAGGAAAGCCTCCTATGAACGCTCCGCTCACACCTCCAGCTTATCAGCACAGCGCCCTTTTCCCTCAGGGAGAAGACAAGACCCCGTATCGGAAACTGACGTCGGACCACGTCAAGACAGCCGATTTCAACGGCGAAGAGGTACTGGTTGTCGAAGCTGAAGGTCTACGCCTTCTTGCCGAAGAGGCTTTCAAGGACATCAACCATTTCCTGCGTCCAGGCCACCTGGAACAGCTGAAGAAGATCCTGGAAGATCCGGAAGCGACCGAGAACGACAAATTCGTTGCGTTTGACCTCCTGAAAAACGCGAACATCGCCTCCCACGGTGTTCTGCCGATGTGCCAGGACACGGGCACCGCAATCATCATGGGCAAGAAGGGCCGCCGGGTCTGGACCGACGGGTCGGACGAAGCCGCACTCGGCGAAGGTTCCCGAGACGCCTATTTCAAGAAGAACCTGCGGTATTCCCAGCTCGCGCCGATTTCGATGTTCGAAGAAAAGAACACGAGCAACAACATGCCGGCACAGATCGAGCTCTATGCAGAAGGTGAAGATGCCTACAAGTTCCTGTTCATGGCCAAGGGTGGCGGTTCGGCCAACAAGACCTTCCTGTTCCAGGGCACACCATCCCTGCTGACCCATGACCGGCTGGTGGAATTCCTCAAGGAAAAGATCCTCACACTCGGTACTGCTGCCTGCCCGCCCTATCACCTTGCGATCGTCATCGGCGGCACGTCTGCGGAAATGAACCTCAAGACAGCAAAACTGGCTTCGGCCCGCTATCTTGACGGTCTGCCGACGCAAGGGTCGGAACTCGGACATGCCTTCCGTGACCTTGAGCTGGAAGCCGAGATCCACAAACTGACCCAGGCAACCGGCGTCGGCGCCCAATTCGGCGGCAAGTATTTCTGCCACGATGTGCGTGTCATCCGCCTGCCGCGTCACGGCGCGTCCTTGCCAATCGGCCTCGCCGTGTCCTGCTCTGCGGACCGGCAGGCCGTCGGCAAGATCACGAAAGACGGTATTTTCCTGGAACAGCTCGAGATGCACCCGGAAAAATACCTGCCGGAGGTCACCGACGACCACCTGTCCGACAATGTGGTCAAGGTCGACCTGACCCGGCCGATGTCCGAAATCCTGGGCGAACTTTCCAAACACCCGATCAAGACCCGGTTGTCGCTTTCCGGACCGCTGATCGTTGCCCGCGACCTTGCCCATTCCAAGCTGCGCGACCGGCTGGAAAGCGGCGAGCCCCTGCCCGACTATTTCAAGAACCACCCGATCTATTACGCTGGCCCGGCCAAGACACCGGAGGGAATGCCTTCAGGTTCGTTCGGTCCGACAACCGCAGGACGCATGGACGCTTACGTCGATCAGTTCCAGGCAGCCGGCGGTTCCATGGTCATGCTGGCCAAAGGCAACCGTTCCGCTCAGGTGCGCCGCGCCTGCCAGGCTCATGGCGGGTTTTATCTCGGCTCCATCGGCGGTCCGGCCGCTCGCCTTGCGCAGGATTGTATCAAAAAGGTGGAAGTGGTCGAGTTCGAGGAACTGGGCATGGAAGCCGTCTGGAGAATCGAAGTCGAGGATTTCCCGGCCTTTATCGTCATTGATGACAAGGGCAACGACTTCTTCAAGGAATTGAACCTCGGCTGAACGCCGCTTCAGCTGAAAACACCAGACCCGCGGCTTTTGCCGCGGGTTCTTTTTTGTCTGTCGACAGACCAACAACAGTAGCCACGCGCCGTTTTGGCGCGATCTGAATCGCGGTCATACGATTCGGAAACAGGCGCAGAATCGCCCAATCCGGATCAAAGATAGCTGACGATTTATGCCAAGGCGGGCAAATTCCACAATCTCAGCGAGCGAACGCGTCTTCATCGCGTTTTTCACGAAAAATCCGTTGCAATTTCAGCACAGACGCAGGACATGGTCGGTGGTCACATCAACGTGAGATTTTCCCGAACGCCGTTTTGCGACATAATAATTAAGAGTGCGGCAAGGACATTTTCGTAACGTCACTTTGATTGAGAATCGCATCGTTGAGGCACCAGCCCGATGCTGATGGGGGATCGGAATGAAGAAACTTTTTTTTGTAATGGTTGCGGTTCTGGCGGGCGCTTTTGCGCTGACCGCTCAGGCAGCTCCGCGATATGGCTACTTTGACCACAGCACGAACACCTGGGTCACTCCGAAATATCACCCGGGCGGCCCGTCCCCGGTCAAACGCAAGCGCGTGAAATATGATGGCCCGTACCCTGCAGGCACGATCGTCATTGATACCTCCGAGCGCCGTCTTTATCATGTCCTGCCTGGTGGCAAGGCCATGAAATATGGCGTCGGCGTTGGCAAGGATGGCTTCCAGTGGGCCGGCACGCACCGCATCACCCGCAAGGCTGAATGGCCGAGCTGGACCCCGCCTGCACAGATGCGTGCTCGTGAACGTGCGAAAGGCCGTATCCTTCCGGCTTACATGCCGGGTGGACCGAACAACCCGATGGGTGCTCGCGCGATGTACATCGGCTCGACCCTCTACCGCATTCACGGCACGACTGAGCCGTGGACCATCGGTTCGGCTGTCTCTTCCGGCTGTATCCGTCTGGCAAATGAAGACGTGATCCACCTCTACAACAGCGTGACTGTCGGTTCGAAGGTCATCGTAAAGCGCTAAACTGCGGCACCAATTATCAAGAAATAAAGCCGGGCCCTGCCCGGCTTTTTTATTTGATGCTCACTTCAAAATGACAGACTTGATCAATTTTCCGGGATGTGGGCATCGATCAGCACCGCTGCCGCGTTCTTTGCCGCACCTGACGGATCCGGGTCGAACCCCATTTGAGCGCCAACGATTGCCCCCTCCTTGAGAAGGAGGATTTGACGTGCCAGCAGATCCGCCTCGCGAGCCCCCGCCTTTTCCGCAAGGCTCCTGAGTGCCGACAGAAGCAGGCGCTTGTGTTCGGTGGACTGGGCATATGCAGGGTGTACGGGGTCCTGAAACTCAGCCGATGCCTTGATGAACATACATCCCTGGAAACCGGGTTCTTCGAACCACTCTTTCAGAATATCAAAAACTGCGAGGAGCTTTTGCTTTGGCGAAAGATCGCGTTCATCCAGCCTGCGCAGGAACCAGTTCCGGAAAGTCTCGTCCCGGTATCTCAACACCGCCAGGATCAGATCATCCTTGGTTCTGAAATGCTTGAACATCGTCGTCTTGGAGATGCCTGTTTCAGCAACAAGCGTATCCATGCCGGTCGCATGGAAACCGTCTCTGTAAAAGACAGCCAGAGACTTGCGTACCAGTTCATCGCGTTTGCTTGGTCGCATGAGCTTCCTTTCTGTACTGACTTGTAAATAGTCAAACATCTGCGATCGTTCAAGATGCCCAAAATAGGTGCTGCCCAAACTGCCGAAACACGATCTCCTCACGGTTTAATGATCTCAGGCACGAAGTTAGCGCCTTGCCATCATGTACAGATCGGTACATATATAACTCGTAACTGAACAGATCGGTACACTTTTATCTGTTTAACACTGCGAGGCAAACCCATGTTCTCACCAAGACCTGCATATCCGCGCGGCTTCTATCTCTTCGGTGCACTTGTTGCCGGGGTACTTGTGATCACATCAGCCTTGACCCCGGCCCCCCAGCCGCTGGACGCCCGCCTTCATGCGGGGTTGGCCTCGTCTCCTCAAATTCAGACCCTGGAGCTTGCGCGATGACAGAACAGCGACCCCCGCTGCCGCCTTTTACCCTTGAGACCGCCCGCCAGAAGGTGCGTGCCGCGGAAGACGGCTGGAACAGCCGGAACCCGGAGAAGGTTTCGCTAGCCTATACACCGGACACCATTTGGCGGAACCGGTCGGACTTTCCGGTTGGGCGGGAGCAAGTGGTGGAATTCCTCACCAGCAAATGGCAGAGGGAGCAGGAGTACCGCCTGATCAAGGAACTGTGGACCTTTGCCGGCAACCGGATCGCTGTTCGCTTTGCCTACGAATGGCACGATGCGGCCGGACAATGGTACCGCTCCTACGGCAACGAGAATTGGGAGTTCGCACCCAATGGCCTGATGCATCGCCGATTTGCCAGCATCAATGATCTCGCCATTTCCACGAATGATCGCAAGATGCACTGGCCTCAGGGCCCGCGCCCGGCAGACCATCCTGGCCTGAGTGAACTCGGACTTTAGCCAGCCACAACTCTAATTAGCCCGCGAAAGCCCGGAACGTTTCAAGACGTTCAAGCAACCGGTGCCCTGCGTTCAGCAGGACACCGGCCGGTGATCGAAAAGACCGGAAGGGCAACTCAATGTCCGGACAGCATCATCTCGCCGTCGTGCAGAAAACAGCCCTTGTCGAAGTGCGATAGATCGACAGGATTGGTTGTGCGGATATCGGAGAACCCTGGCAGTGACCGGATCTCGGGATCAAAGCTTCTGTGGACCTGCGACAGGAAGACGAGCGTGATACGCCGCTTGTTTGCAAATTGTCTCAGCTCCTCGATCTGCGCACCGAGCGGTGGCTGCGAGCGATGCTGGTCCATGACCTGAAGATAATCGATGACGGCAATGGAGCCCGGCACAGCGTCAGCCAGCGTCTCTTCAATATTCTCGGCGCAGACGTTGTCGGAAAGCCTAATCCGGAACGATCCCGATTTTTCCGGATCGCGGTATCCGCTGGCGGATAGCTTCATACGAACATCGCGATAAGAACATTCTGACGAAAAGAACACGGACGTTCGACCGGCCTTGGCCGCTTCTGCAAGCAACTCGAGCCCCAGCACTGTTTTGCCGTGCCCCGGCCGTGCACCAAGGATGACCATATCGCCGGGTTCAAGCGCTGACAAAAGCCTGACCGACGGGCCTTGGTCGCGTACCGCAGACGCGAGATGGCTCCAGCTTCTGAAACCTTCGCGAACAGCAATTGCGTCCAATGCGCGGCTCAACGCGATGGATTTGTTGCGGGCGAGTGTTCGGGCTTCACGCTTTAGGCGGAAAACGGGTGCAGTGAGTTTCATGGTGCGACCTCCAGATCGCGTGCATCAGCCGCAGTCCCTCCTTATGCGAACGCACGATCGTCTGGTTGCCAGTATGAAACGACCCTGCAGTTCGGCTGCTGCTCCTGATGGAGGGGGATGGCTTGGGTCGAGCCACGCCCTTTATAGCTGATTCCAGCTGGCTTCAGCCAGCCCGGCCTGCTCTCAATCAACGATCCCGTGTCAGGCCCTTGTCCGCCAGTTCCTGCAGGTAGACACCCCAGTGTGCTTCCGGATCTCTGCCTAGCTCGAGGAAATACGTCCAGGTAAAAATCCCGGAGTTATGCATGTCGTCAAAATGGATACGGACAGCATAGTTGCCGACAGGTTCGATCTTCATGATCTCGACGTTGCGTTTGCCGGGCACGGTCTGCTTCTGGGATGGATTGTGGCCCTTCACTTCCGCCGAAGGTGAACACACCCGGAGATATTCAGCAGACAATTCGTGCCGTTCACCCGTGTTGAAAGCAACAGTCAGGCTCTTCTTGTCTTTCGATACGCGTAGTTCCGTCGGCCAGGGAGCAGTCGGGTCGGTCATCTCCGGGTCCTTTGATTCCACCCGGCACATGTCGCCGGGACTTGCGCGCGGACGATACCGGTAGCACCGGCACCGTCAAGCGGCGTCTTGTCCCGCCTGCTTCACCGCTTCATAGCCGTCGAGCGCTGCCTTGCGGGCCTTGGCATGGTCGACCAGCGGTTTCGGATAGGTCTCGCCAAGCGCGATACCGGCCTTTTTCAGGGTTTCGGCCGGGGCATCAAACGGCGCAAAGAGATAGTGCGTGTCCAGATCGCGCAGCTCTGGAACCCATTTGCGGATGTACACACCGTCCGGATCGAATTTTTCTCCCTGTGTGATCGGGTTGAAGACCCGAAAATAGGGAGCAGCATCAGCGCCTGATCCTGCGACCCACTGCCAGCTTGCGGAATTGTTGGCAAGGTCCGCATCCACCAACGTGTCCCGAAACCAGGCCTCGCCATGGTGCCAATGAATACGCAGATGCTTGATCAGGAAACTCGCCACGATCATGCGCACCCGGTTGTGCATGTATCCGGTTTGCCAGAGTTCGCGCATGCCGGCGTCGACAATCGGATATCCCGTTTGTCCTTTCTGCCACTTCTCCAACGCGTCGCCCGGCTCCTGCCAGGGATAGGCATCAAAGGTTGAACGCCAGTTATCCGACGGCAATTTCGGGAAATGGTAGAGCAAGTGGTACGCAAATTCCCGCCAGGCAATCTCGGACAGGAATTTCATACCGTCACCGGCAACCGACGATTTCCGGTCCATTACCTTCTGCGTTGCATGCCAGATCTGTCGGGGTGAGATTTCGCCGAAGTGGAGATGCGGCGACAAGCGCGACACATTCGGAAGATCAGGGCGATTGCGCAATGTGCCATAGCCCTTCAAGCCTTCCTCGAAGAAGCCTTCCAGCCGCTCCGCAGCACCGGCTTCACCGGGCTGCCAGCAATCCTCCCATCCCTTTGCCCAGTTAGGCTTCGTGGGCAAGAGGTCAAAGCTCTCAAGCGTTTCACCGCCATCGTAGTCCGCAAATTCCAGCTTCTCCGGTGCTGGCAAGGCGTCATCGATGGTCTTTTGCTGAGCAGCCTTCCAGAACGGTGAATACACCTTGAAGGGGCCGCCGGATTTTGTCTCCAGTTCCCAGGGTTCGAACAAGAGGGACGCCTTGAAGCTTTTGACTTCAAACCCGTCTTCTTTCAGCACCTTCTTGAGATCGGTGTCCCGCTCGATTGCATGTGGTTCGTAGCATCGATTCCAGAATACGGCCTCGGCCTCGACTTCCTTTGCAAGCTGTGGGATCAGGTGTCTCGCGCTCCCCCGCAGGAAGATCAGACCCGGCAGATCCGCCTTCAAGGACGCCAGGCTGTGATGCAGCCACCAGAGGCTTGCCCCGCCAAGCGGGTGCGTTTCACCGGCCTGCTCTGATGGTTCAAGGATGAAGACCGGAAGGACACGTCCCTTGCGGGCCGCCTCGAACAGGGCCGGATTGTCCTTGATGCGCAAATCCTGTCGAAACCAAACAAGTGTTGTCATGCTGCTCCTGCCGCTTGCTACAGCTCAGATACGCCGCAAAACACAATCGGATCAATGGTGTGCCGGATTTTTTGGCTCCAATTCCGGGAGAGCGGCAAGTAAAGTGGAGCTCCTAGGATTGTGACCGGACCAAGCACTCGTCAGTGGGCGCTTCGATGCGGGTTCCTGGTCGCGCAGGTGAGCGAATTCCGGCATCTTTCCAATTGATTTGACAAGAGTACACTCACGAGTTTACCTGATGCCGTAAACCGGACATTTGCAGTCCGGTTTCAATTGATCTTGCCCGCATCGACGCCATATGATCTGGATAAGATAAAAATCGAGGGAGAGCGAAACGTGACAGACGGCAAGATTGTGGTCCCGGCACAAGCGGCAATCGGAACAGCGGAATCACATGGTCCGATGATTGACCCGTTCGGCCGCGCCGTCACCTACCTTCGCGTGTCCGTGACCGATCGTTGCGATTTCCGTTGCGTGTATTGCATGGCGGAAGACATGACCTTCCTGCCCAAACGCGAAGTGCTCAGCCTTGAAGAGCTCGACCGCCTGTGCACTGCCTTCATCGAAAAAGGCGTCCGTAAACTGCGCCTGACCGGCGGTGAGCCGCTGGTCCGCAAGAATATCATGAGCCTTATCCGCAGCCTTGGCCGGCATCTGGACAGTGGCGCTCTGGAAGAGTTGACCCTGACCACCAACGGCTCGCAGCTCGCCCGCTACGCGCAGGAACTCTACGATTGCGGCGTGCGCCGGATCAATGTGTCGATCGATACGCTCGATCCGCAGAAATTCAAGGCAGTCACCCGCTGGGGCGACCTTGGCAAGGTCATGGACGGGATCCGCGCAGCGACTGCCGCAGGCCTCCAGATCAAGATCAATATGGTTGCTCTCAAAGACGTCAACGAGCATGAGATCGTGACGATGCTTGAGTGGTGTCATGAGCATGGTCACGACCTGACCCTGATCGAGACCATGCCACTTGGCGAGATCGACGGCGACCGCACGGACCAGTATCTGCCACTTTCGACCGTGCGTGCGCGCCTGGGCGAGCAATTCACATTGACGGACATCCCCTACAAGACCGGCGGACCCGCCCGGTATGTGACTATCGAGGAAACCGGTGGTCGTCTCGGCTTCATCACGCCGATGACGCATAACTTCTGTGAAAGCTGCAACCGGGTGCGCGTCACCTGCACCGGCCAGCTATACATGTGCCTTGGTCAGGAAGACATGTCGGATCTTCGCGCGCCTCTGCGCGCTTCGGAAGGCAACGACCTTCTGAACGATGCGATTGACGAGGCCATCGGACGGAAGCCAAAAGGGCATGATTTCGTGATTGACCGGAACCGCAACCAGCCTGCAGTTTCCCGGCACATGAGCGTCACCGGCGGTTAAACAGCCAAAACTTCAGTTACCCAGGCAACAGCAAGTTCAGCGACCTTGAAAGCCGGCAAAACTATTCTGCCGGAACGAGGTCGGCGCGCGTGGTGTAGAACCTGATGCAGACGGTCGCGATCAGGCTGCACCCGATGCCCAGTCCCATCATCAGGATCATGCCCCAGGGCGAGGAGGCCAGCAGGCCATCGGCATACAGCGAGGCGACAATGGATCCGGCCAGCGCGCCCATGGCGACCTGAAGTGACGCCGTCAGGCCGGAAGCAGCTCCCGTCAACTCAGGCCGTACACTGACAGCACCGGACAATGCACTTGGCAGGCAAACCCCATTGCCGAGACCAAGAAGGAACATCGGCAGGAAGAGGCTGGGTGCGCTCAACGCTCCGAAATAGGCAAACCCGGAGATTATCGCCACGCAGACAACGCCGATGAGAGTGCCGGACAGTATCATCCGAAACAGGCCAACTCGTTCGGCAAACCGGCCGGAGATGAAGTTTCCAGCGATATAACCGAGCGCCACGAACATGAAGTAGAACCCCATTTCCTGCGCACTCAGGGACAGGAGATCGGCGGCGATAAACGGCGCTCCGCCCAGATATGCGAAGTAGGCAAGCGCGTTGGACGCCGCTGTCAGACTGTAGCTCCAGTAGAGCGGCTCACGGCAGAGGGTCGCGTAGGATTTCAGGATCTGCCGCCCACCGGCCGCTTTTCGGTTCAGGTGCGTTTCAGGCAGAAGCGCAATGCTTGCCCACAGAACCGCCACTCCGAACATGAGCAGCAGCACAAACCCGCCCTGCCATCCGTAATATTGATCCAGAATTCCGCCGATTGCTGGTGCCACTGTCGGCATCACCGCCATGCCCATGGTGACATAGCCGATCATGCTGGCCGCCTGCTTAGGGCTGTAGAGATCACGCAGGATCGCACGGCCAAGGACCATTCCCGTACAGCCACCGGCTGCCTGAAGAACCCGGGCGGCGATCAAGGCTTCGATTGTTTGTGCAAACAGACAGAACACGCTGCCGATTACGAACAAAGCCATGCCGAGAATGATTACCGGCCGGCGGCCGAACTGATCCGACAAGGGCCCCCAGAACAACTGGGAAACCGCAACCGCGATGAAATAAGCGGACATCGACAGCTGGATCTCGCCCGCAGTTGCGGAAAAGACCACCATCATTCCTGCCAGGGACGGCAGGTATATCTGCATGGCAAGCGGGCTGACCGATGAAATCGCTACAAGCACCGCCAGGGATGGTTTGGCATCGGTGCTGGAAGTCTGAGTTCGGCTAGTGAGCATGCCCGGGAAGGAACCTTTTGGTTTTCACCCTCGCGGGCGATATATTCATGTTCGAATATATATTGGCCGCGTGATCCGGACGTGAAAACCTGAATTGCTACAGGCCCAACATCGAAAGACGGCAGAAACCGCTAATGTTTCTCCTCATTGGCTTTGAAATTGTTTCAACTTTGCAAGCTTGACCCGAGCCTTCGCAACGGGTGGAAACTGCTGCATTTCACGGATAAATCTGCGATCAACACCGCCAGTCCTGCAGCCAGCTAAACCCGGATGAAAAAAGGCCACAGCTCTCGCCGTGGCCAAAACTTGTCTCGTCGCCTAATCAGGAATTACCCAGGGATCGACCCTGCCCTGTATCAATCGAAGACGATGTTGGGGGCCGCTCGTGTGGGTTCCGCGCTCTCCCGATCAATGCTGTCGAGTACCTTGGCGGCAATGTCCTTGTAGATGCCTGCGACCGAGCCTTCAGGATCGGACACCACCACCGGTGTTCCGGCATCGGAGGTTTCACGGATCTTCATCGTCAAGGGAACTTCGCCCAGGAACGGAACGTTCAGCCGGTCCGCTTCCGCACGCGCTCCGCCATGGCCGAAGATATCATGGCGACCACCGCAATCGGGGCACAGGAAGTAGCTCATGTTCTCGACAATCCCCAGCACGGGAACATCGACACGCTTGAACATGTTGAGGCCCTTGCGGGCATCGATCAGGGCAAGGTCCTGCGGTGTCGACACGATCACGGCTCCGGCCAGCGGCACTTGCTGGGCCATGGTGAGCTGGGCGTCGCCGGTTCCCGGAGGCATGTCGACCACAAGGACGTCAAGTTCGCCCCAGGCCACTTCGCGCAGCATCTGGGTAAGCGCGGAAATCACCATCGGCCCACGCCAGATCATTGGCGTTTCCTCTTCCACCATGAAGCCCATGGACATCACCTTGATGCCATAGCCTTCCATTGGCTTGAGCATTCTGCCCGACAAAGCTTCCGGCCTGCCGGAAACATTGAACAGCCGTGGCACCGAGGGCCCATAGATATCGGCATCCAGGACGCCGACCTTCTTGCCGAGAGAGGCCATCGCCAAGGCAAGGTTCGCCGTGGTGGTGGATTTGCCAACACCGCCCTTGCCGGACGCAACCGCAACAATGTGCTTGATGCCCGGCACGCCCGGTTTTGCAGGCGCCTGCTCTTCCGCAGGTCGCCGAGGCTGTTGAGGGGCTGGTTTGGGAGCTGATTGTGGTGCCGCATTGCGAGCGCCACCCGCCGCGCGTTCGGCAGTTAGCGCGACCATCACGGTTTCGACGCCATCCACTTCCTTGACCACCTTTTCAGCGGCCTGGCGCAGAGGCTCAAGCTCCTTTGCGCGTTCTGCGGGAACTGTGATGGAAAAAACAACACGGCCATCGGACACAAACACGTCCGAGACAAGGCCCAACGAGACGATATCGCCTTCAAGGTCTGGTCCCTTGATCTGCCTCAGTCGTTCCATGACTGCGCTTTTTATGGTGTCGGTCATCTTTCGGTCCTGTTTCGTACACCGGCCACTGTGTTCAACCGGCTATTTCCGGTGCGAACTCTAGTTCGCCGCTCCATTCAGGCAACCTGCCAAAATGAAGCACGGCGCGTTCCGGTTTCAGACCGCGAGTCATAGAAGGGGTGAAAATCCGACACAAGCCCTGCGCAGTTGAAAGCCGCAAGCTTCAGAAGCTTTCATAACCATGGCATTGGCCATGGTTGCTGCTGGATCTCGCAATTGTTACCTCTCCTAAAAGGGAGACAATGTTTTCGTTGAACAGCCAGACGGCTCGGTTAATTTGTTACGGCCCTACACAGCGTCCTTCCCAAAACATTCCAGCTTCAGGAATTTGACATGCCAACCTGCCTCATCACCGCAGCCAATCGCGGGATCGGTTATGAACTTGCCCGCGCCGCACTGGACAGTGGTTGGACCGTTTACGGCTCCGTCCGCACGCAGCAGTCGGCTGACGAGACAGCGGAACGGCTCGGCAAAGATTTTCATCCGCTGGTTTTCGATGTGAGAGACCATGCCGTCGTTCGCGCGGTCGCCGGCGACCTCGCCACCCCGCTGAACCTTTTGATCAACAACGCGGGCATCATCACTCCGGAACGTCAAAGCGCACTCGATATGGATTTCGAGGGTTTTGCCGAAACCCTGGCCGTCAACACCCTTGCACCTTTGGCGGTCTCACAAGCTTTCCTACCTCATTTGTGCCGGTCGGGATCCGGTCGAATCCTGACCATCTCCAGCCAGATGGCCTGGATGGGATACCGGAAGTCGGACACCCTCGCCTACCGAGCCTCCAAGGCGGCAGTGAACAAGGTCATGCAGGGGCTGGCGACCGATCTGGAATCCGAAGGCATTCCGGTCGCGCTGATAGATCCGGGCTGGGTGCGTACAGACATGGGCGGCCAGTTGGCAGACAATGACCCGGTGGATGTGGCGCGGGGCGTTCTGAAGATTGCCGGTTCCCTGTCTGTTACCGATACCGGAAAGTTCTTCAAATGGAGCGGTGAAGAGCGCCCGTTCTGACCTGCCAATTCGACTGGAGACACATGATGGCCTGGCCTCTCCCCGTAACCCTGAAGGGCAGTACCGGCACACTTGCGCCCTTGAGCCTATCCCACGCCGCCGATCTGTCTGAAGCTGCCGCCGACGGCGAACTGTGGAAGCTTTGGTATACCAGCGTCCCGAAGCCGGATGCCGTTCGGGCGGAAATTGAAAGACGGCTGTCGCTTCAGGAAGCCGGCTCGATGCTTCCGTTCGCCGTGTTGACGCCAACCGGCAAGGCCGTCGGCATGACCACCTATATGAACATCGATGCGGCCAACAAGCGCTTCGAAATCGGTTCGACCTGGTATCGCAAGGCCGTGCAGCGCACTCGCCTCAACACGGAATGCAAACGCATGCTGCTGGCACATGCGTTTGAGGAACTGGACTGCATCGCGGTCGAATTCCGAACGCACTTCATGAATCGCCAAAGTCGCGCCGCCATCGAAAGGTTAGGTGCCAAACTGGATGGTGTTCTGCGATCCCACCAGCGCTCGCCCAACGGAGCGCTCAGGGATACGGCAGTTTATTCGATTCTTCCTCACGAGTGGCCTGCCGTAAGAGCCGGTCTGGATTTCAAGCTCGAAGCTGGTGCCTGACCTCCTTATCCACACAAAGATGTGCGCACGTTGTTTTGCACAGTTTTCTTGTTCTGTTCACCGGACCGCAAAGCACACTTTTGCGGAGGACTTGGCAACGCTTCGGTAACACGAAAAGCTCTTCTTCGTATTTGATTCAAATTTTAAGCAAATGTGAGGAATTGAAGCGCAGGCTGGTTTCATCGGCAAAAGGATGGATACGCCATGGAACTTTACCGCGCCTGCTACCGAAGCAAGATCAACTGGGGCAACATGCGTCTGCCCCTGCCCGACGAAATCGACAAGACGTTGCTGCGTATTCGGCGGATCAACAGAAAGGCCGGCGTAACCGGTGCGCTTCTGCTGGTCGATCAGCACATCATCCAGGTTCTGGAAGGCCTGACCGGCCCGGTGCTTGATACCGTCTATTGCGTGATGAACGATCCGCGTCTTGAAGCCATCGAGGGCATCATTCACGAACCGGCGGATTTCCGGCTGTTCCCGAATTCACTGATGTTCTTTCGGGATCTGACCGATGGCCTGGCCGCTTCCAAGCACGACGTGCTGCGCCCTCTGCTTGACCACCCTGCCGACGTAACGCGGGAAGAAGCCTACCGGGCGTTCGGACATTTCGCGCAGGAACTTCAGGAAGGCCGCCTGACCAACGACATGTTGATGATCTGAGCCGCTCCGGGTTTTCTGCCGCGGAGCCCCAGCTCATCACATGTTTCGCAAAATTATCCGGTTCGTGGCCGTAGGGTCCTAGTCCGATTGCCAGGCATGCCGATATTGTGCGCCCTTGTTAACTGGGGGATTGCATCATGTCAGGCAGGTTCGCCGGCCTTCAGCCGGTATCAGCCGGCTTTCTTGCCGCCATTGTCGGCTTTGCAAGTTCATTCGCTATCGTCATTCAAGGACTGACAGCAGCCGGCGCTTCCCCAGCCGAAGCAACCAGCGGCCTGATGGCGCTATCCATTTCCATGGGCCTTTGCGCGATCGTTGCCTCCGTCGCCACGAAGATCCCCGTCAGCATCGCGTGGTCGACACCCGGTGCCGCGCTCCTTGCGACAGCCGGCCCGCTCGAAGGAGGCTTTTCGGCAGCCGTTGGTGCTTTTCTGGTTTGTGGCGCGCTTATCGTACTCGCGGGCCTGATCAAGCCTTTCGGGCGGGCGGTCGCAGCCATTCCGGCACCACTTGCCAACGCGATGCTGGCAGGGGTCCTGTTCGGACTTTGCCTTGCGCCGGTAAGAGCCGTCGCAGAACTGCCTTACAGCGCACTAGCCATCATTGCCGTCTGGGCGATTGCCCTGGGCTTTTTCAGGCTCTTCGCGGTTCCCCTTGCCATGGTCATGACATTCGCGATCGGCCTTTGGAGCAGCGGCCCGATCGACCTGAGCAACGTCCAGCCGATCACCGAACCAGTCTGGATCGCACCCTCGTTTTCTCTGGAAGCATTGATCAGTATCGCGCTGCCGCTCTTCATCGTAACGATGGCGTCCCAGAACATCCCGGGTGTCGCTGTGCTGTCCGCCTATGGCTACCACCCCAAAAGCGGTCCGCTTTTCACTCTCTCCGGCGTCTTCAGTGTGTTGTCCGCCCCATTCGGCGGACATGCGGTCAACCTTGCTGCCATCACGGCAGCAATGTGCGCGGGTGAAGATGCGCACAAGGATCCGGCAAAGCGTTACTGGGCAGCCGTGACCGCAGGTGCGGTCTACATCCTGTTCGGCCTATTCGCAGGGCTGGTGATGGCCTTTGTTGCGGCCACGCCGACTATCCTGATCGAAGCCGTTGCGGGATTGGCCCTGCTGGGTGCTTTTACCTTTTCCATCAGCGAAGCCACAAAGGCTCCCGCGGACAGGGACAGTGCCATCATTACCTTCATGGTGACGGCTTCCGGGGTTAGTTTCCTCGGTGTTTCGGGTGCATTCTGGGGACTGCTGGCCGGCGGTGCCTTCATGGCACTTTCGCGAACCAAAACGGCAAAGTAACACCTTGCCCCGCGGCAATCGCGTCCCATAGTGTTGAGACAATCGAAGCAAATGGAGTCGTTTGCCTGTGTCAGGCTCATATGTGCTGCAACCCGACCCGGAAGATTCGCGTCTTTCGACGTCCGTAACCGGTATCGATCAGAACGGACAGCCGGTCGAAACGCGTGTCGTGACGGAAAAACCCCTGACCCTCTACCTGAATTCTCAGGAAGTGGTCACCATGATGACCATTGGCGATCATCCGGACCTTCTCGCCGTCGGTTATCTGAAAAACCAGAACATGCTGGCCGAAGACGATGTCATCACCGGCATCGACCATGACGACGATCTGGATGTTGTGGTGGTTCGCACCGAGCGCGAAACCAATTTCGAGGAAAAGCTGAAGAAGAAGGTTCGCACCTCCGGCTGCGCCCAGGGCACGGTCTTCGGCGATGTCATGGACGGCTTCGATACCGTTCAACTCGACGAGGACGCCCGTCTAAACACTTCCTGGCTCTATGCGCTGACCAAAACCATCAACACAACACCTTCCCTCTATCTCGAGGCGGGGGCGATCCATGGCTGTGTTCTGTGCCAGGAAGACCGTGCGCTGGTCTACATGGAAGATGTCGGCCGCCACAATGCGGTCGACAAGATCGCAGGCTGGATGGTCCTGAACGACATCCCCGCGCACGACAAGATCTTCTATACCACTGGCAGACTGACCTCCGAAATGGTCATCAAGACCGTGATGATGGGCATTCCGATCCTCGTGTCACGCTCGGGGTTTACCGCCTGGGGCGTCGAACTCGCACGCAAGGCCGGCCTTACGCTGATCGGCCGCGCACGCGGCAAGCGGTTCGTTGCCTTGTCCGGTCACGACAGGATCGTGTTCGACATGTCCGCAAGCGACGTGGAAGACGAGCCGGATACGGCCCGCCGAAAAGGGAGCGTCCCGGCAGAATGACCAGACACAAGAAGACCCTTGAGAGCAGCAAGGTGCTTGGTTGCGTACTTGCCGGCGGCCAATCCCGCAGAATGGGCGGCGGCGACAAGAGCCTGATGGATCTTGGCGGCAAGACGATGCTTGATATGATCCTCGCCCGTCTGAAACCGCAGCTGCACGATATAATCCTGAACGCCAATGGTGACCCTGACCGGTTTGCGCGCTTTCAGCTGCCTGTTGCCGCTGATCCGGTAGGCGATTTCGCAGGACCGCTGGCAGGTGTCCTGGCCGGCATGACTTATGCTCACAACGAACGACCGGATATCACCCATGTGATTTCGGTAGCCGGTGACACGCCGTTTTTCCCTACCAGCCTTGTCAGCCGGTTCTGTGCTGCAGTCCCCGGTGACAGACCGGTCATTGCCCTCGCCTCCTCTGCGGACAAGCTCCACCCTGTCTTCGGCCTCTGGCCTGTCAGCCTGAAAGCGGATCTCGAGGATTGGCTGCAATCCGGCAAGACAGGCAAGGTGCTTGCCTTTGTCGACTGTTACGACAGTGTCGAAGTCGCCTTCGATGCGGATCCCGACAGCGGGTTGGACCCCTTCTTCAATGCCAACAAACCTGATGACCTTTCGACTGTCAGAGACGCGCTGAGCTTACATTCCAGATGACCACCACCCCTGTATTCGGCATCACCGGCTGGAAGAATTCCGGCAAGACACAACTCGTGGCGAGCCTCGTGGCCGAGTTCTCCGCGCGGGGCCTGAAGGTTTCGACCGTAAAGCATGCTCATCACGGCTTCGATATCGACAAGCCGGGCACGGACAGTTTCCGACACCGCGAAGCAGGTGCAGTGGAAGTTGCACTGGTGTCCGGACGCCGCTGGGCCCTGATGCATGAACTGAAAGAGGAAGACGAGCCGCCGTTGGAAGACGTCCTTGAGCGGCTTGCTCCCTGCGACCTGATCCTGATCGAAGGCTACAAGAGCGAACCCCATCCGAAGATCGAGGCACGCAGAACCGAGGCAAGCGAACGCGGCCCTCTTGCCGTTTCCGATCCGAATATTCTGGCCATCGCAACCGATCACGATTTACCGGACGAGGTGTTGCCGGTGTTTCATCTGGACGACATTGCCGCCATGGCGAATTTCATCGAGACCCATCTCGGGCTGAAAAGGTCGACAACATGACCGGCAAACAGCTTCTGGATGACTGCTTCCTGCACGACAAGGACCGCCTGCGCCACCACGAGGCGCTGGAGATCCTGAAACAGCGGCTGCATTGCATTGCCGAGACCGAAACCGTGCCCCTGCAGGATGCCGCCGAACGCATCCTTGCAAGTATGGTAACCGCTCCCCGCAACGTGCCACTGGCCGACAATTCGGCCGTTGACGGTTACGCCTTCCGCATCGCCGATTTCGAGGAAGCCGGAGGTTTCTTCCGTCTGGAACAGAGGATAGCTGCAGGGCACGCGAGCAACGCCGACCTTGGCCCATGGGCTGCAGCCCGGATCTTTACTGGAGCGGTGATGCCACCCGGTGCGGATACGGTCGCCATGCAGGAAGATTGTGAAACGCACCAGCAGGATGGGCAGGACTTCGTGATCGTGCCGCAAGGCCTGAAAACGGGTGCCAACCGCCGCAAGGCGGGAGAAGACGTGGCGGAGGGAACGACGCTGCTGAGCCCCGGTCAGCGCTTGCGCCCGCAAGATATCGCGGCAATCGCGTCCACCGGACAGGCAGACGTTTCCGTTTACCGGAAACTGAAGGTGGCCCTTGTGTCGACAGGCGACGAGCTACGCCGGCCCGGCGACCTTATCACGCTCGGAGACGTTTACGATTCCAACCACTTTCTGCTGCGCAGCCTGTGCGCAACGCTTCCTGTCGAGATCGACGATCTGGGCATTCTGAAAGATGACGCCGACGCCCTTGAAGAGGTGCTTTCGACGGCAGCAGCCAGCCATGACGTGATCCTGACCACCGGCGGAGCAAGCCGCGGCGAGGAAGATCACATGCTCAAGGTTCTGGACAAGATCGGAAAACGCCACATGTGGCAGCTTGCTATCAAGCCTGGCCGCCCGATGATGTTCGGAAATATCGGATCCTGCGTTGTCCTCGGACTGCCGGGAAACCCGGTTGCCGCGATGGTCTGTTTTCTGCTCTATGCACGGCCGGTCTTCAGCGTTCTTGGCGGAGGTGCCTTTCTGGAGCCACAGGCCTTTCAGGTTCCGGCAGCCTTCGAAGTTCCCAAGAAAAAGCCGGACCGCCGAGAGTTCTACCGTGCCTATCTGAAGCCTCGTCCAGACGGATCACTTGCAGCGCATAAATTCCAGCGCGACGGCTCCGGCCTGATCACTGGCCTGCGCGAGGCCGACGGTCTTATCGAAATACCTGAAGACGTGACCTCGATCCGCAAGGGTGAGCTGGTGTCCTTCCTGCCCTTCTCCGGGTTCGGACTGCGCTGACCCGGCAGCGTTGCCGGGCCAGCGAGAGGTTCTTCGTTAGTAGGCGTAGGGCCAGTTGGCCGGGACGAAGCGATAACCCTCGCCGTCCTTTGCAACGCGGCCCATACCGGGGAACGGAATATGCGCGCCTGCAAAGAACAACTTGTCGGCGGCGGCCTGGTCCAGGAATGTCTTGCGTGTCGACACTGCCTGCCCTGGATCAATGTCGAACCCGATACCCCAGTCCGGCCGGTTGAACTGATAGACGGCCATATGAACGATATCGCCCGCAATCACGAGGGTTTCGCCGTTGCTGTCGAACAGATAGCCGGTATGCCCCGGCGTGTGCCCCGGGAGAGCCATCGGCCGGATGCCGGACAGGATTTCCTTGTCGCCGGAAATCAGGGTCTGGCTGTCCTTGTAGGCATCGGCAGCCTTGCGAGCACCGAGGAAGAACGGTTTGAACTGCTCGGGAGCGCCGTTCATTGCCGCATCATCGTACCAGAAGGCCTTGTCCACCTCCGGGAGGATCAGTTCCGCATTCTTGAACACCTTGTTGCCGTCACCATCGATCACGCCGAAGAGGTGGTCCGGATGCATGTGGGTGATCAACAGCGCGTCCACCTGATCGGGTGATACACCTGCGGCTGCCAAGGCATCCGGCAGACGCCCCATGGTCGGGCCCAGAGCATCCGAAGTGCCGGCATCGACAAGGATCAGCCGATCACCGGTGTTGACGAGGTAGGCATTGACGGGAATACGCAATGCCTCACCTTCAACCATGGCTGCATCTCTCAGGCGCTGCCCTTCTGATGCGTCGTAGCCGATCACCAGTTCCGGCGTGACATCGAGATAGCCGTCGAGCAAGGCGGTGATTTCAAGATCGCCGACCTTGTAGCGGAGTGCACCTGCCATCGGCTTTCCGACCTGATCGACAGCGGCCTCTGCGGGTGCGGAAAGAAAAGTGACACCACCGGCAGCGGCGAGCGCCCCTGCCCCGGCAGCCGCACCAAGCAGCGAACGTCTGGAAACGGAAATCTGTGAAGTGGTCATAATTGGCCTCCCGGCTCGACCTGATGGAAAACTTTGACGCTCGAACCGTTGGATCGGTCCGGCAGTCCTAAAAGTGTTTCATTGGCTTTGTTTTTAAAGCAGCCAATATCTTATATTACTCATAACCCGTGCTTATGTATGAGGTCGCTCTTCACTCGCTCTCCAACTGGGGCCGCCATGGACAAGCTTTCCTCCCTTTCCGGCTTTGTGCAGGCTGTCAATCTCGGCAGCTTCTCGGCAGCTGCAAAGCTTCTCGGCATCTCGCAACCTGCCGTCAGCCAGCAGGTTCGGGCGCTTGAAGACGATCTGGGCATCAGACTGCTGAACCGGACCACACGTCAACTCAGCCTGACGGAAGCCGGGGAACGCTATTATGCCTATGCAAGGGATATTCTGGAGCGCCTCGATGAGGCCGACCGCTCGGTTCAGAGCGAGGAGGCCCAGATGTCCGGCCCGCTATCGGTGGGGCTGCCTCTTGGCTTTGCGGAAACAATCCTTTCGGACTTCCTGATCCGCTTCAAGAAGGATCATCCCGGCATCCTGCTGGATGTGTCGTTGTCCGACCAGTTTGTCGATGTCATCCAGCAACGGCTCGATGTGGCAATCCGCATGGGTGAGATCGAGGATGACCGGCTGATTGTTCGAAGGCTCGGGCTTGCTCAGCGCTGCCTGGTGGCATCACCAGACTATCTGGATAAACGTGGACGCCCTGTCCATCCCGACGAGCTGCCCGATCACGATTACTTGCTTTACAAGAACATTGCGACCGGGAACCGGGTTCCGTTCATCAGTCCGATCGGTGAAAAGTTGTCTATCAAGATCACGCCGACAATGCTGGTCAACAACTCTTCGACCCTGCGCCGTGCGGCACTCGCCGGTCTCGGAATTGCGCTCTCCAATCGCTGGCTTATCGAGCCGTACCTGCGAACGGGAGACCTGGAAGTGGTGCTGCCACAATGGCAATACCCGCCGCATCCGGTCCATGCGGTCTATCCGTCCAATCGGTTCATTCCGCTGAAAGTGCGCCGGTTTGTCGACAGCCTTTATAGCTTTTTCGAAGACGAAGGCGCATTCCAGTACGCCGGCTAGCCTGCTTCAGGCACTAGTGATTTTCAGCAACATGAGGATACTGCCTTGGCCAGCGACGCGGTTACGGCCTGATGGCCGCCCGGCGGCTGGCGCCGGGCTGGCAGGAATCTCACTCGGTATCGACGACCCAGGTTTCCTTGAGTGCAGCCACTTCCCAGACTTTCCAGGCCTCGGTTGCCTTCATGGCTTCGCTGTATTTGCTCACCACAGGGTCGTTGGATAGCTGGTAGGTCTCGAAACGGCTGACGACGGGTGCATACATGGCGTCGGCAATCGTGAAATCGCCAAACAGAAAAGGACCTCCTGACGCTTCCAGGCATTCTTTCCAGACGGTCACGATGCGGTTGACCTCACCCTTAACCGCGTCGCTGACGGCTTTTGCCGCTACGGGGCGCTGCATGTTCATGGAACATTCGCTGCGAAGAGCGGTAAAACCGGAATGCATCTCCGCCGAGATGGACCGTGCCCAGGCGCGTTTGGCCTTGTCCGTTGGCCACAGGCCTTTGTCCGGAAAGCAGTCGGCGACATATTCCAGGATCGCCAGGCTGTCCCACACCGTCAGGGTGCCATCCTTGAGCACCGGTACTTTTCTGCTTGGTGAAAATGCCGCGAATTCCGGATTTCCATTCTCGAAATCGAAAGGAACCAGGGTCTCCCGGAAGGGAATATCCTTATGCCTGAGAGCGATCCACGGTCTGAATGACCAGGAGGAGTAGTTCTTGTTTCCGATGAAAAGTTCGTAGTCCGACATTGCAGGGCCCTTTTCCGAAACCCGGCAGAAATAACCATGTGTCACCGGGTAGTCTTTTCCTAGGAAGTTCGGCTTCCAGCATCAAATTCAATAAGTTCATGAGATTCATCAGGGTTTTTAATATCCCCTCTCGGCACAATTTTTGCTTGCATATTTGGCAATGCTTGCAGCCAGAATGAGGATCCGATGACATCTGCTCTGCCGCCCACGCCTTCCGTGTTACCGCAATCCGCCAAGGCGCTCCAAAAGCAGCCGAGCGAAACCGAAAGCCGGTTTCTGCAATTCCGCAGCATTCTTGCGGAACAATATGCAGATTGGCGTGAACTGCCTGAAGAAGAGCGAATTCGGCACAAGTATCTTGAAGATCATGGGCTGACCGAACTCGGTCTGGACAACCTTTCCCCCAGAAACAGGGCTGTTCACGAAGAAAAGATCGCCGAAATGACGAAGCAGCCGGTTGTCTCGCCGACACCCTATCGTGGGGCCGATGCAGGGGACGCGCTTTCCCGCCCGGTGATTACCCTGCAATCCGTTCTCGATGTTCACGACGCTTCCCAGGAAGCTGAAGCGGCAGAGGCAACAGCCGACTCAAAGGCCTGATTTCTGCCCTTCGGCCGACATTCGTTTAAGGGTGACATGCTTCTACGACACGAAGAAACGGTCTCAGGAAACAGTCAGGTTTCCACAATGACTTGACGCTTCCCCAACGACATGCCGGAAAAATTGAAAATTCGGCGAAATCGCGCTGTGTTTTTTTCGTAGGCATGCTTGAAATTTGAACCGAAGTGTATGGAATAGAGCGCTCGGGCAAGAAGGCGGGACGAACCCGCTTGCGCCGCGAAGAAGATATTAGGGGAACAAAATATGCGTGTATTGCGTATGGCTGCGGCCGCAGTAGCAGTACTGGCTGCCGTGAGTGGCGCTGAGGCGAAAGACTGGTCAAAGGTGCGTATCGGCACCGAAGGCGCTTATCCTCCGTTCAACTCCCTGACCGCAGACGGCCAGCTGATAGGTTTCGACATCGATATTGCCAAGGCACTCTGCGAAGAAATGAAAGTCGAGTGCGAATTCGTTACCCAGGATTGGGACGGAATGATCCCCGCCCTGCAGGCCGGCAAGTTCGACGCCGTGATCGCTTCCATGTCGATCACCGAAGAGCGCAAGGAAAAGGTCGACTTCACCAACAAGTACTACAACACCCCGCCGGCAATTGCCGTGCCGAAGGATTCCGCTCTGACCGGTACGTCGGATGAAGACCTCAAGGGTGTCGCACTTGGTGCACAGTCCTCCACCACCCACTCCAACTATGCTGAAGAAAAGCTGCCGTCCGCAGATCTGAAGCTTTATCCGACGCCGGATGAATACAAGCTCGACGTTGCCAGCGGCCGTGTCGATGCCGTCATTGACGACGTTGTGGTTCTGTCCGATTGGCTGGCGACCGACGACGGTGCCTGCTGCAAGCTGCTGGGCACCCTGACGCCGGATCCGGTGATCAACGGTGAAGGCGCCGGCATTGCCATCCGCAAGGACGACGGCGAGTTGAAGGAAATGTTCAACAAGGCCATCGAAGGCATCCTGGCGAACGGTAAGTACAAGGAAATCAACGACAAGTACTTCACGTTCGACGTTTACGGCGGCTGATTGGCCTCCAGTTGATCGCATTCCGGTGCAGCGCGCCCTGTGCGCTGCACCACCTGCAGGGAAAAATCCCGCAGTACGGCCGGAGGGGCGGCCGGAATAACAACGACAAACAGAAAGAAGCGCCGGCTTATGAATGAAGCTTTGACGCTACTCTCCTTCGGACCAGAGGGTTGGGGAGACGAAATTGCCTGGGGCGTGGTTGTAACCGTCTGCCTGGCAATAGTAACTTTGCCGTTCGGATTGTTTCTGGGATTTCTGATTGCGCTTGCGAAAAAGTCATCGGAACCCAGCTTGCGCCTGGCGGCCAATATCTACACCACTCTTTTCCGGGGCTTGCCGGAACTGCTGACCTTGTTTCTGGTCTACTTCGGACTACAGATCGCGATACAGGTCTTGCTGAAGATGGCCGGCTTCGACTTCTATTTTGAAGTCAATTCGTTTGTCGCCGGTGTCATCGCACTGTCCTTCGTCTTTTCTTCCTATGCTTCCGAAGCGTTTCTTTCCGCCTTTCGCGGGATCCCGCAGGGACAATACGAAGGCGGATATGCGCTTGGACTGTCGAAAGGCAAAACCCTTCGACTGGTTGTACTGCCGCAATTGATCCGGCTCGCACTGCCCGCACTTGGAAACAGCTGGCTCGTCCTTCTCAAGGACACCTCACTCGTTTCGGTGGTCGGCTTGTCTGACGTCATGCGCCAGTCCGGGATCGCCGCAAGGGTGACCAAGGAACCCTTCATGTTCTTTGGCATTGCCTGCCTGATCTACCTGGTCCTGGCAATGATATCGTCCACCGGTCTCGTGCGTATCGAGCGCTGGAGCAAACGCGGAGATACGGCACGATGATCTCCGCAAACCCCGCCACAGGCCTGAAACGGCCGCCCGCACCGCCCCGTGGCTGGACCAAGACGCGAATTCTCGGCCATGTCCTCATGGCGCTCTGGATCGTCTCCGGTGCCTGGCTGCTCTACTATCTGGCGATAAACGTCGCCAGTCCTTTCGTGCTGAAGTATTGGCCCGAGTACCTCAGCGGTTTTCTGGTCACCCTTCAGATCGTCGGCCTGTCGTTGCTGATAGGTGCGGTGCTGAGCGTGCCCATCGCAGCTGCACGGGCGTCGAAATGGTGGCTTTTATCGAAGCCTGCCTATTGTTTCGTCTATTTCTTCCGCGGCACACCGCTGCTGGCACAGACCTTCCTTGTCTACTATGGCGCAGGCACCTTCCAGGCACAGCTGGAGGCAGTCGGCCTGTGGGGTCTTTTCCGGGAAGCCTGGTTCTGCGTGATCTTCGCGTTTTCACTGAACACCTCCGCGTATCAGGCCGAAATCCTGCGCGGTGCCATTCAAAACGTGCCCAGAGGTCAGTGGGAAGGGGCTGCTGCTCTCGGCCTCAACAAGCAGATTACCTTCTTCAAGATCATCCTGCCGCAGGCACTGATCGTTGCCCTGCGGCCCTATGGCAACGAGATCATTCTCATGCTCAAGGGTTCCGCCATTGCGGCAATCGTGACGGTGTTCGATCTGTTTGGAGAAACCAGACGGGCCTACTCGAGATCGTATGATTTCCAGGCCTACATCTGGGCAGCGGTGATCTATCTGTTCCTGGTAGAGATGCTGCGCCGCCTGTGGGACAAAATCGAAGCACGCCTGACGCGGCACCTGATACGCTGAGCAGACTTTCAGCGTTCGAAATAATTGGGCCGGGCTTTTCAAGTACCGGCCCGTTTTTCTGTTACCTGTTCCGCGTACGCCTTCTCGATATTTCTTTGGAGGCAAGTCGGCACCGCTCTCCCAAATGGATTGATTTCATTTGATTATCCAAGCGGACGGCGATAACCCGAAGGGACACCCATTCACGGAGCTCTCCCATGCCGAAAACGCCCTCCATTGCCCATGGCCTTCACCTGGACAGCCTGCTGGCCCATGGCGGCGGCGGTTTTGATGCAGCAACAGGCGCTGTCGTGCCGCCGATACAGACTGCTACCACATTCGTGCGTGACGAAACCTATGAGCTGGTCAACCCGGGGCATATCTACAGCCGTGACGACAATGCGCTTTTCAAGAAGACCGAAAAACTGATTGCCGCTCTTGAAGGGGGAGAAGACAGCCGGCTGTTTGCATCCGGCATGGCCGCTGTCGCCGCCGTCGCCCGCATCGTCAAGCCAGGCGGCACACTGCTTGCCCAGTCCGGCATTTACTGGGGGACCACGTTGTTCCTGCGCAAGATGTGTGCACGCAACAACATTGCCCTCGTAGAAGCTGATGCAAGCGACCTTCAGTCCTTCCAGGACGAGATAGCCGTCACGCGCCCGGATCTTGTCTGGCTTGAAGTACCCAGCAATCCATTCTTGAAGGTTGCCGACATCAAGAGCATTGCCAACCAGTGCAAACAGGCGGACGCCCTGCTTGCCGTCGATGCGACCGCCGCAACACCGCTGATCCTCAAGCCTCTGTCGCTCGGAGCGGACCTGGTGATGCATTCGGCGACCAAGGCCCTCAACGGTCATTCAGACCTTCTGGGTGGCGTCGTCACAACCGACAACGCGGGCAGCGAAGCCTGGGCGTTTCTGACCGAGGAACGCAAGTTGGCCGGCGCCGTGCTCGGTTCGTTCGAAACCTGGCTTTTGCTCCGGGGCCTCAGGACACTTGCCTTGCGTGTGGAGCGCATGAACAGATCGGCACAGGTTTTCGCGGAACACTTCGAAAAACACCCGAAAGTGGAAGCCGTGCTTTATCCCGGCGTCAAGAGCCACCCTCATCACGAACTTGCAAAAAGCCAGATGACCGGCGGTTTTGGCTCGCTCATGTCCATTCAGGTCAAGGGCGACAAAACGGCCGCCCTGAATGTCACCGGTGCGCTTGACCTGTTCCAGCGAGCAACCTCCCTCGGCGGCACCGAGAGTCTTGTCGAGCATCGTTTCACCATCGAGGGCGAAGGCTCCGGCATTCCGGAGAACCTGTTGAGGCTGTCCATCGGCATCGAGCATTGCGACGACCTGATTGCGGACATGGAGCAGGCCCTCACTGCGATCTGACGTCTGCCCAGGCTAATCGGCGAGCTGTTCGGCGCGCATGGCCCTGAGCCAGCTCATGAAGGCCTTGAGCGGTGGACGGTTGACACCGGGGCGGGTCACCAGATGGTACCCCGTCCCCGGATAAACGCCGTCTTCAAATAGGACCCTGAGGTTACCTGCCTCGATTTCAGGTTCGACAAAGGTCTTGGCGGTGGCTGAAATACCATC
This sequence comes from Roseibium algicola, assembly GCF_001999245.1. Lineage (NCBI taxonomy): Bacteria > Pseudomonadati > Pseudomonadota > Alphaproteobacteria > Hyphomicrobiales > Stappiaceae > Roseibium > Roseibium algicola. The sequence goes on from NZ_CP019630.1 coordinate 6,090,849, forward strand.
GCCGCGCCGTAATCCTTCCAGCACCATGTAGCCAGGCAAATGGGTGATGTTGAGCTTGCCCTTGGGCACGACGCCTTGGCGCTCCAGCCAGATGGTCAATTCGTTGGTGCCGTATTCCTGCAACCAGGGAAACTCCAGAAGATCTTCAGGGCTTTCGATCTTCTTGTCTCCGATCAGGCAATTGGCACCGATCACCGCAAAATTCGTCGGGATGAACAGTTCCGATTCAAGCCCTGTCCAGTTGCCCTTGCCGAAACGGATCGCCAGGTCGACGCCGCCAGGTCTGAGTTCAACCACTTCGGCCGTCGGATTGAGCATCAGTTCGATGTCGGGATGCTTGTGCCGGAAATCGCTGATCCGCGGCATCAGCCAACTTATGGCAAAGGACGGCGTCATGGTGATGTTGAGCGGACGGACCAGATCTTCCCGCGTCAATTCATCGACTGTCTCCCTGATGATTTCAAAGCCTTCGCTCAGACCTTCAAAGAGCTGCTTGCCTTCAGGGGTCAATGCAATGCCCCTGCCCTCACGGACAATCAGTTTCAACCCCAGAAACTGCTCCAGAGCCTTGACCTGTTGACTGACGGCCGCGTGAGTGACGTTCAATTCTCTTCCCGCGGCCGAGAGACTGCAGGTCTCGGCAACGGCAGTAAAGGTTCTCAGACTGTTCAGGGATGGGAGAGATCGCCAATCCATATGTAATTTCACCTTACATTTTGAAAATCTTCCTGACTGGCATCAGCAGCCGTAAACAGCCACATTACTCTCACACAACGCAGCGAGAGGATGTAAGCATATGTTTGATATTTACGCACGTAGCTTCCTGGAAGCAACCCGGTTCTCCAGCAACACCCGTCCGGATCCGCGCACCCAGCGGCACCTGGACGCCCAGTCGGCGAAGCGGGAACGTCATTTGCGGCTCTGGCAGCGCGGGCCCTATTGGATCTAAGCTGACAGCAAGAGGCAAATGGCCTAAAACCATGATGAACCAGTTCAATTAAAGGCCCGGCTCGTACCGGGCCTTCGCATGCGAAGGGAGCGTCGTCATGGCAAAGGTTGCATTTATCGGTCTGGGCGTCATGGGATATCCGATGGCCGGATACCTGAAAACCAAAGGTGGGCACGACGTCACGGTCTATAACCGCACGACTGCGAAGGCCGAGAAATGGGCTGCCGAATATGGCGGCAACTTCGCCAAGACCCCGAAGGAAGCAGCTGAAGGTTGCGACTTCGTCTTTTCCTGCGTCGGAAACGACGACGATCTGCGCTCCGTGACGACCGGCGAAGATGGTGCCTTTCATGGATTGAAAGAAGGCGCGATTTTTGTCGACAACACCACCGCGTCTGCCGAAGTTGCCCGTGAGCTTTATGCAGCGGCCAAGGACAAGGGCTGCGGCTTCATCGATGCTCCGGTTTCCGGTGGCCAGGCAGGTGCCGAAAACGGCGTCCTGACAGTAATGTGCGGCGGAGATCAGGATGCTTTCGACAAGGCCAAGCCGGTCATCGAATGCTTCGCAAAATTCGTCGGTCTGATGGGAGAAAGCGGCGCAGGGCAATTGACCAAGATGGTCAACCAGATCTGCATTGCCGGCCTGGTGCAGGGCCTCTCCGAAGCCATCCACTTTGCCAAGAAAGCGGATCTCGACGTCGCCAAGGTCATCTCCGCAATTAAAGGCGGGGCTGCCCAATCCTGGCAGATGGAAAACCGGTGGGAGACCATGAATGCCGGCAAGTTCGACTATGGCTTTGCGGTCGACTGGATGCGCAAGGATCTCGGCATCTGCCTGAAGACCGCAAATGATACCGGTGCCCGCCTGCCTGTTACGGCGCTGGTCGATCAGTTCTATGCCGAAGTTCAGGCCATGGGCGGCAAACGTTGGGATACGTCCAGCCTGATTGCCCGCCTGGAAAATGCCGACAAGTCATAAACGGGCACCCATATGCCCCAAGTCCCGGACACGACCTTCACGCTTGAAAACGTATTGAACGATCTGCGTGAAGCGGGAACGGAGCCGAACCGTGCTGGAATGGCGCGGTTCGGCATCGAAACAGATCGGGCCTTCGGCGTTCCACTCTCAGTGCTGCGTCCGTTGGCCAGATCCATAGGCCCTTCCCCGGACCTTGCACGGGAACTCTGGGCCAGCGGCTTTCACGAAGCGCGGCTCTTGGCAATCCTTCTGACCCCACCCAGGCACCTGGCACCCGAGCTTGCCCTTCAATGGCTGAACGACATCAATTCCTGGGATCTGTGCGATCAGCTCATGAATGTTCTGGCCCGTCGTGCCGGTTCAAATGAACTGGTTCCAGCACTTGCCGCAGACGAACGCGAATTCGTCCGGCGGGCCGCCTTTGCACTGATCGCCTGGCGCGCCGTCCACGCCAAGACAGCGCCCGAATCCGAGTTTCTGGACTACTTTCCCTTGATCCGCGCTGCTGCCACGGACGAGCGAAACTTTGTCTGGAAAGCGGTGCACTGGGCCCTCCGCCAGATCGGCAAGCGCTCCTTGCCTCTGCATGGCGCCGCTCTCGCGATTGCCGAAGACCTTGCAGCATCCGAAAACCGGACAGCCCGCAAGGTCGGCAATGCGGCTGCCCGGGAGCTTTCGTCCAAGAAGGTTCTGAACCGCCTCAACAAGGCTGCAGACATCTAGTTAAATGTTGCTGTCGATCTATTATCGACTGCCGCTTACTGACCTGCCGCTTCCTTGGCGATGGCATCCAGCAAGGCATTCACTTCACCGATAGCCGCCTTGGATTCCTCAGAGCCTGTTTCGCCGAGGTGACGATATCCGACCGTTACGGTGCCAGGCTGGTCCGGAGTTTCGTAGACGAATACCGAATAGGGGCAATAGGCGATGTTCGCAGCGTCAGCCTCCATCACCTTGCGCGAGAGATTGGCCGAGCAGAACAACATGGCCTGCGCCTTGACGAAGATCTGCTTCTGACCACCGACATCTTGTGATGTGCGATCCAGCATGTCGCCTATGTGTGAGACGTAATCGATGACCAGGCCATGATTGACGATGGCATTTTCAAGATCGAAACGCACATCATCAAAGGCCGCAGAAACCTGGTAGGCGGTAACGCCTTCCGGAATTGACTGGGCGCTGGCGGCTCCGGTGCCGCAAACTGCGAGGCCCACAAATGCAATTGCAATCCGAAACGGCTTCCTGAAACTTTCAAACATGCGACGTCCTCCCGAGCATGAAGACCAGAATACTCCGCTCTTCATGCCCGCGCCATTGATACATCGCAAATTTTGAATATTTCCTCGACTATCTCCGGCTCAGATATCGACCTCGACGGTACCGATCGGATTCGAGCAGCAGGCCAGAATGAAACCGGCCTCGATATCTTCATCGCTGATGCCGCCAGAGTGGACCATGTGAACTTCACCGGAGAGTTTCTTCACCTTGCAGGTGCCACACACACCGAACGTACAGCCCGACGGGATATTGAGCCCTGCATCCTTTGCAACTGCCAGAACCGTGTCGGTTTCCGAACACCAGGAAGACACCTTGGAGTTGGCAAAGACGATCTGGGCCTGCACGTCGTCCTGAGGTACGACGTCATCGAACTCTGTCAGTTCAGCCTTGGTTTCTGCCGGCGCCTGGAAGCTTTCCTGGAAATAGTTTTCCATGTTGAAACCGAGCGAGTTCAGAATCTCGCGCACGGATTCCATGAAGCCTTCGGGGCCGCAGCAATAGACTTCGCGCTCCAGATAGTCGTTGCACATCAGGCCCAGCATCAGCTGGTTGAAGTGCCCGCGATAACCGGTCCAGACCTCGTAAGGATCGCTCTTCGTGACGACGAAGTGCAATTGCAAACCGTTCACGCGGCTTGCCATGTACTCAAGCCGCTTGCGGAAGATCAGATCAACAGGCCGGGTTGCGCACTGGATGAAACAAATGTCCGGATCCTCACCGCGCTCGAAAAGCGTCGTCGCCATCGACATCATGGGCGTAACGCCGGAGCCGGCTGAAATGAACAGGTACTTGTTGTCCGGATTGCGCGGCAGATGGAACAGCCCAGCCGGTCCATAAGCCTTGATCTGCATGCCGGGAACAAGGTTCTCCAGCATCCATTTCGTACCGACGCTGTCCTGCTGGACCTTTACCGTAACCGAGATATAGGCGTTCGTCACCGGCGAAGAGGAAATCGTATAGGTGCGTTGAACGTTTCCGCCAGGCACCGGGAGATCGAGCGTGATGAACTGGCCGGCCCGATAGACGAAAGTCGCGCCTGATGGCGGACGGAAGGTGAAGGTTTTCACCCCCGGCGCCTCGGGCAGAACACTCACGCATTCCAGAACTTCACTGTCGGACCAGACCGGCGTATCGCGTCCGGGCATCGGGATCATCGTACTACTCCGCCGCGACACGGAAACGGCCCATCAGACCGTTTTCCAGGGTTCGGGCATACCAGTCGACGAACTGGATGACGCCGCTTTCCTGAGCCGGAGAATACGGCCCCGGTTCATAGGCCGGTGACTTGATGCCGATCTGGTTTTCCTCAACGATCTGACGGTCCTCATCGTTGGTGTGGACCCAGACTTCCGTCAGCCGCTTGAGGTCGTAGTCGACCCCTTCCTGAGCGTCCTTGTGCACCAGCCAGGTGGTTGTCACCTCGGTTTCCATGGGACTGATCGGCAGAACGCGGAAAGTCAGCACCTGGTCGGACAGGAAGTGGTTCCAGGTGTTCGGATAATGGAAGAACAGGCAAGACCCCGCGTTGTCGAAGGGCACGGACCCGATACGCTTGGAAACGGCTGCCTTGCCATCCATGGTGTAGCTGACCGCATCTCCCAGGAACGGAATGCGCACGAAACGCCATTGCTCGGACGGCGAAATCAGGAACCTGGACGGAAGTCCTGCGCTTTCGCAGCGTTCCACATGCGCCTTGCCGACGTTTGAAGAGGTTGAATCGTCACCACCCACGAGGTTGGGATCGTCCGGGAACGTCCGGCATAGCGACGGATGCGACCCGGAGCAGTGATAGCACTCGCGGTTGTTTTCCAGAACAAGCTTCCAGTTACCCTGCTCAACGATGGTCGACTGGTGGGCAACCTTGAGGTTGGAAAGATCGTGCGGGCCGAGATAGCGTTCAGCCTGCTTTTCAAGTTCCGTGGTGTCGGGAGCAACTGCAGCAAGGCAGATGAACACCATGCCTGAAACGGTCACGCAGTGCACGGTCTTCAGTCCATGGTTTTCCGGCTTGAACTCCGGACCCATTTCGCGCGCCCACAGAAGCTTGCCGTCGAGTTCGTAGGTCCACTGGTGGTACGGACAGACCAGCTTGGGCGCCGAACCCTTGGATGCTGCACAAATGCGGCTGCCGCGGTGACGGCAGGAATTGTGGAATGAGCGAATGACACCGTCGGCTCCGCGCACGATGATGATGTTGTAATCACCGATCTGAAGCGTGACGTAATTTCCCGACTTCGGCAGCTCGGCAGACGGAATGGCGAAAATCCATTCCTTCTGCCAGATGTTCTTCAGGTCCGCCTGGTAGACGTCGGCATCGGTGTAGAAGGCCTGGGGCAAAGAATACCCGGCTCGTCGGCCCATCAGAAGTGATAGAATTTCCGCATCGCTGAACATGGTGACACATCCTCTTTGGCCGAGTCTCCCGGCCTGTCCTTGCCGGGAACGTTAGGCCCACCCGACCCCACCGCCGTAGCGCAAAAGCGTCATTTGGTTATCCATGTAAGACGCTGCCCAAATTTTCCGCGTGCAGTGCAGCATCACGTCAAATGTCCTTGACCAAACGTAACGCATCATAGATTGCCGCATGGGTGTTACGAGCCGCAACCGCATCGCCAATGCGGAAAAGCGCGAATGTGCCATCCGGGTTGGCCTCGAGAGGCTGCGGGCGGCCAAAAATCAACGCTTCCTGCTGAACAGCACCAAGGTTTTTCGACATCGGCTTCAGCTCGAAATAGAGTTCGTCCATCGGTATTGTACCGTGATTGACGACGATTTGGTCAAACTCCCGCTCTTCCGTGTGGCTGGAATAGTCTGTTCCGACGACCGCGGTGATCAAGTTCCCGGAACGCTTTGCAGCTTTCAGGCGGTAGGTGACCGTGAAGCGAACGTCCTTGTCTTGCAGCGATCGCATGTAAGGCACCAGGTTCATTGCCATGACATCCGGGGCGAAGGACCTGTCCGGCGTCATGATCTCCACGTGAGCGCCGGATTTTGCGATCATCTCGGCCGCCTGAAGTGCGGGATGATCACCGGCATCGTCGTAGACGAGTACACGTTTGCCCGGCTTGACGTCGCCAGCAATGATATCCCAGGCAGAGACAACAAGATCATTGCCTTCGCTCAGGACTTCCGTATGCGGCAAGCCTCCTGTTGCGACGATCACCACATCCGGGTTTTCTCCCGTGATATCTTCTGCTTCTGCAAAAGTGTTGAAACGGAACTTCACGTCTTTCGCCAGGCACTGGTCCATTCGCCAGTCGATTATGGAGATCATTTCGCGCCTGCGCTCGGATTGCGCTGTCAGCCGGACCTGACCACCGGCATGTGGCGCTGCCTCGAACACGATCACATCGTGCCCCCGTTCACCTGCAACGCGCGCCGCTTCCATGCCGGCGGGCCCTGCGCCAACGACGACCACCTTCTTTTTCGTGTCCGCGAGTGGGATCTCGTGGGGCATGGTCAATTCCCGACCGGTTGCCGGGTTGTGGATGCAAAGTGCATCGCCAGCCTGATAGATGCGGTCGAGACAATAGGTTGCTCCCACACAGGGGCGGATATCCCCTTCTCGCTTTTCGGCAATTTTCCTGACCACCATCGGGTCGGCCATATGTGCCCGCGTCATGCCGACCATGTCCAGAAGCCCTTCGGCGATCGCATGGCGCGCTGTTGCGACATCGGGGATCTTGGCCGCATGGAAGGTCGGCATGCCGACTTCCTTCTTGATGCGGCCGGCAAAATCCAGATGCGGGGCGTTGCGCATGCCCTGGACGGGAATCACGTCGGTGAGCCCCGGATCAGTGTCGATGTGGCCCCGAATGACATTGAGGAAGTCGACCTGTCCCGTAGCCTTCAGGCGACGGGCAATTTCAAGACCTTCGTCTTGCGTGATGCCTCCGTCCAGATCCTCATCCGCGGTAAAACGGATGCCCAGAATGAAGTCGTCACCAACCCTCTGCCGAACCGCCTCGATGACTTCGAGCGAAAAGCGCATCCGGTTTTCCAGTGAACCACCGTACGGCCCATCCAGCGTGTTGGTGACCGGCGACCAGAACTGGTCCATCAGGTGACCGTAGGCCTGCAGCTCTATGCCATCCATTCCGCCGGCCTTCATGCGTTCAGCCGCGTCGGCATAGTCGGCTATGATGCGGGCGATGTCCCACTCTTCGACCTGCTTGGGAAAGGCCCGGTGCGCTGCTTCACGTTCATGGCTGGACGAAACCGCAGGTAACCAGTCCCCCTTGTTCCAGTGTGTCCGGCGACCAAGATGGGTCAGCTGGATCATCACCGCACAATCGTGTTCGTGGCAGGCATCCGTAAGCCGCTTGATCCACGGCACGACTTCGTCCTTGTAGGCAAGGATATTGTTGAAGACGGGCGGCGAGTTGCGAGAGACGGCCGCGGAGCCGGCGGTCATGGTCAGTGCGACACCGGCCTTTGCCCGGACCTCGTGATAGGCGCGATACCGGTCCTTCGGCATGCCATCCTCAGGATACGCAGGCTCGTGCGACGTGATCATGATCCGGTTTTTCAGCGTCAAATGTTTCAGCTGATAGGGCTGCAACAACGGATCTTTCGACATCTCTTTCCTCTCCGGGCATTCCACCGCGTCACGGATTTCCTCAGGTTTGCAAAGATTAATTCCCGCCGATCATCTTTGAAAAGTCTAAAAAGCGACATATGTGTCGCTTTTGTCGACATTGGTGTCAATTTTGATTGCCGGTAGGCCGGTGCTTTGTTATCGCAAGCACATGAGCGACCTATTGATCGAAAAAACGTCCGGTTGGCGCGGCACACGTGAAATCTGGATCGAAGCTGCCTACCAGGCGCTGATTGAACATGGCATTGATGCCGTCAAGGTGATGCCCCTGGCCGACAGGCTCGGTCTGTCGCGGACCAGTTTCTACGGCCATTTCTCAGACCGGAACGACCTGCTCGACGCCTTGATCACCCAGTGGCAAACGAAAAACACCGGCAATCTGGTCAAACGGACCGAGGATTACGCGGAGACAATCACCGAGGCGATCCTGAACCTTTTCGATTTGTGGCTGCTGCCGGAGCTGTTCGATTCCCGGCTGGAATTTGCGATGCGCAACTGGGCACATGCGGATCCGGACCTGACACCCATGCTGGAAGAAGCCGACCGTGTACGCATCGAGGCTTTTACGGCGATGTTCGAACGTTTTGGCTATGAACACGCCTCGGCCGACGTGAGAGCCAACACCATGTATCTGACGCAGATCGGCTATATCTCCATCGTCAAGGATCGGCCGAGCGAGCCGCTTGGCCCCAGGCTTCAGCGCATGCCCCACTACATCGAGATCTTTACCGGGAAAACCGTATCCGATGCCGAATTCGCCAGGTTTCGCGCGCGTCATCCGCTGGGTCCCGGTAAGACTGAATGATTATGGGTGACCACGACCCGAGTTGATCCTATCCTGCCCCGACAAGGAAGGATCATGACCACCTCGCAAGACGCCTCAACGCCCTCCTCCTCGGTTCCCCCCGGCATTGATGCCGGTTTCTGGCGCCGGACAGCACCGCCGGACTTGCGCAGCCTTTTCACCGACATCATCGGCTACGAAGAGCGAAACCCTCAGACGAACAGGCAGGTTGAAACCGCCTCGCTGACCATTCCGCTCATCCTGAGTTTCGGCGATCCGTTTGAAATCGCGCTCGGTCAGCATCCAACCGCTGAAAACGAGCGTCCCACCTTTCTGGCTGGGCTCAGCAGTTCTCCGGTTTTCATTCAGTCAAATGGCCGTGCCAAATGCCTGCAGATCAACTTTACTCCCATCGGTGCCCGTCATTTTTTCCGGTTCCCCATGGACCTGCTGACAGACCAGATGTTGCCGTTTGCCGATGTCGCGGAACCGGAACTGGCTGAATTTGTCCGCTGGATCGAGGATCTGACAAGCTGGAATGCGCGGCTTGATCATGCCCTTGCCTACGTCATCAAACGCCTACGGCAAGACACCGTCCAACGAACGCCGGCGGACCATGTGTTGCGACGGCTACTTGAAACCGGAGGCCAGGTCTCAGTCACATCGTTGGCTAAGGAGATTGGCTGGAGCCGAAAGCACCTGGCACAAAAATTTCGGAAGGATATCGGCCTTCGACCCAAGACGGTTGCCCGGGTGATCCGCTTCGGCAAGGTACTCAAACATGCTCAGAACTGTTGCGACATCGATTGGGCCGGCTTGGCGGTCGATTGTGGTTACTCCGATCAGGCCCATCTCATTCGGGACTTTTCCGAGTTTTCCGGTCAGTCACCGGAAGCCTGGCGCGCACGGCTGCTGAATGGCACTGCCAACACCTGGTAGGTAACAAAACTTCAATCCCGCAAAATCGCGAAGAGCTATCACCTCCTTCATCAAAGGAGGTACGACATGTCTCATGAAGCAAGCAGAATTTATCCCGTTTTCCGGTTCGGCAATGCCAATGCGATGATCAAGTGGCTCGCAGATTCATTCGGGTTTGTCGAACACGAAGTGCACAGGGACGACCAGGGCACTGTGGTGCATGCAGAGCTGGCTTTCGGATCAGCCATGGTCATGGTCGGTCAGGCTCGCGACGACGCTTTTGCAAAGATCATCGGGCATCCGGACGGCCCTTGCGGCAAGGCAATCTACCTGGCAGTGGAGAATGCCGACAAACTGTTCGACCGCGCCACTGCGGCTGGGGCGACAATCCTGGAGGGGTTGACGAACCGGGACTACGGCAGCCGGGAATTCATTTGCCAGGATCCTGAAGGAAACATCTGGAGCATCGGCACCTATTGGCCCAAAACGTCCACGTGAACCAACCAGAAGACCGAATGAACCTCAGGGTTCGCTGGCCGGAACGGATCGTGTTGCCGGCCAGTTCACTTGTCCCGGTCGGGTTTAGGCTTTTCAGGTGCCACATAGCTGAGCGGCAAGGCCGTGGTGTTCTTGATCTGCTCCATGGCGAAGGTGGTCGAGACATCCGAAATGTCGATCCGGGAAATCAGCTTCTTGTAAAAGGCGTCATAGGCCTCGATGTCCGGCACGGCGACACGCAACAGATAGTCGACCTGACCTGCCATCCTGTAGAATTCGACCACTTCGGGAAACTCCCGGATGACATCGGCGAATTTCTTCAGCCAGTCTTCGGAGTGCTGGCTCGTGGTAATGGCGACGAAGGCCGTTACTTTCGCATTGACCTTTGCCGGGTCCAGCAAGGCGACGCGGCCGGTGATGACACCGTCCTCTTCCATTTTCTGGATGCGCCGCCAGCACGGCGTGGTCGACAGCCCCACCCTGCGGCCGATTTCAGCCACCGGAACGGTACAATCTTCCTGGAGAATGGACAGGATGCGACGGTCGATACGATCAATCATGAATTCAAGATCCGGCCAGGAGCAACAGAGATTCCCGACCGCGCAGACCGCAACATGTTGGGAAATCATTTTCATTGAAGATAAAAACTCGTAACTGAGTTTCAATGAAAATGTCAATTCTCACCGAAATGAGAATTATTTTCGAATTCCAGCAATTAGGGCACCATTGTAAGGCGCTGAACCTCGCCTCTAAGAACTGGCAGCAGCTCGGTTTCAAACCACGGGTTCTTTCTCAGCCACGCATTGTTGCGCCAGGAAGGATGCGGCAACGGCAGGACCGCCGGTTTGCCGTCCATCTGCCGAGCAAAATGCTGACGCCAGTTCGACACTGTCTCGGTAAGGGATTTCTGCCGGTTTGACCTAAGATGATAGGCTTGGGCGTATTGGCCGATAACCAGCACCAGTTCGATCTGCGGCATGGCGGCAAACAAGCGGTCATGCCAGGCCTTGCGGCATTCGGTGCGCGGCGGCAGATCGCCCCCTTTTGCGTCCAGTCCAGGAAAACAAAACCCCATCGGCACGATGGCCAGTTTACCGGCGTCGTAGAAAATATCCTCCTCGATGCCCATCCAGTTTCTCAACCGGTCACCTGAAGGATCGGTGAACGGTCTGCCGCTCTGGTGAACGCGTGTGCCTGGCGCTTGTCCGCAGACACAAAGCCTTGCTGTTCCAGACACTTGCAGAACTGGTCTGGGCTCATGCGGTAACGCCGACTTTTCAGGGTTCTCAACGCAGATCCGGCACGACCGCACGTCAGCGGCAAGTCTGTCGAGTGTTTTCGAATTCGTCTTTTCTGACAATGAGTTGCACCTTGGCACAGCCTGTTAACACTTCCCTTACCACGATCTTGAGGATGATCTTAAGGAATGGTGAGTCAGGTTGAATAAACACGCGGCAACGCGATAACAAAATCAAAACTTTGGGCAGCAAATGGCATCGGTTGCGTCAGAAACCGGCGACGACAAAGTCACCATCAACGAACAGCGCGCCAAGCGCCGTCGTGAGATGGCGCGCTCGGCCAACGATGTGCGCAGCCGCCTTGGTACGCCTGAAAACTGGTACACGTCTTTCGATCTGGAACGGCAGCATCTGTTTGCCGACACCCGCATCAACGCTGCCTACGCGGTCCCCCTTCTCGCCCTGATCGTTGCCGCGATCTCCGTTCTGTGGATCAACCCGCTCTTCATCGGCGCCTGGTTTACGGCGACGCTTTGCACCCACTTCATGATGGTGATCACCAGCCATTCCTACGAGAAGGCTCCGTCCGACCAGAAAGCCCGCATCTACTGGCGGCGCAGGTTCGCCTTTGGTGACTTCGTCTACGGTTGCAGCTGGGCCAGCTTCTTTCTGCTGCCCCAGACCAGCGAATCCGGCGACGGATTTGTCATCTTTCATTTCGCAACGCTGCTGATCGTGGTTGCCATGAACACGATGCAGTCGGCCACCCTGCCGAAATGCCTGCTTGCCAGCACCTTGCCCATGACACTGATCGTCACCGTCAGCTTCCTGCAGCAGGTGAACCCGATCCACTATACACTCGCCGCCATGGCGATCGGCGCGCAGGGTTTCTTCCTGATCCTGGGCAACCAGCTTCTGAAGAACGCCAACACGATGCTGGAATACCGGGCCGACAAGGATCACCTGATCGCCGAGCTGGAAACTGCGAACGCGATGTCGGACGAAGCACGTCGCCGCGCAGAGGCTGCCAACCTTGCCAAGTCCCGCTTCCTGGCCACGATGAGCCATGAACTGCGGACACCGCTCAACGCCATCCTCGGATTTTCCGAAATCATGAAGGATGAAGTGCTCGGCAAGATGCACAACAAGAACTACCAGTCCTATGCCGAAGACATTCACGGCTCAGGACAACACCTGCTCAACCTGATCAACGAAATTCTGGACCTGTCCCGCATCGAGGCCGGTCGGCACGAATTGCACGAGGAACCGATCTTCCTGGACGATATCGTCGAGGAATGCGGGACCATGATGAAGGTTCGGGCAAAGGCCAAGACGATTTCGCTTCACCACACCCACGAGCCGGACTTGCCGCGCGTTTGGGCGGACGAGCGAGCCCTGCGTCAGGTGGTGCTCAACCTCCTGTCCAACGCCGTGAAGTTCACACCGGTGAACGGCGAAGTCTGGATCAAGGTCGGACCGACGTCAGATGGCGGACAATACGTCTCGATAAAGGATACAGGCCCCGGCATTCCGGAAGACGAAATTCCGACCGTACTGGAAGCTTTCGGTCAGGGGTCTCATGCCATCAAGACGGCAGAACCGGGGACCGGTCTTGGCCTGTCTATCGTCCAGGCGCTGATCAACATGCACGACGGCAAGTTCTCGCTGAAGTCCAGGCCCGGCGAAGGCACGGAGGTGATCGTCACCCTGCCGAGAGCCAGGATCATGAACTATTCGCCGGATGTCATCTGGGTGGACCCGAACGACAAGGACAGCGGCGTCCCCTCCGGCAAGGCAAGATCGGCCTGATCCGCATCAGCGGTTTCAGGCCGCTTCAATTTCAAAAAGAGCTTCAGTCGTCTTTTTCGGACACACCAGCGTCTGCGAAGGTGGCCATGCCGGAGTGCATTTCGGCGGCGGCCTTGGCAATACCTGCAGCGAGTGCAGCACCGGAGCCTTCACCCAGACGCATGCCAAAATCGAGCAGCGCATCCTTGCCCATGTGCTCGAGCACCTTCGCATGGGCCTGCTCTGCCGAAACATGGGCGAAGAGGCAGTGGTCGAGACCGGCCGGGTCCATCGCATAGACAACAGCAGCAGCAGCCGTCGTGACAAAGCCATCGACAATCACCGGAACGCGCTGCAGGCGTGCGGCAATGATGAGGCCTGTCATGGCTGCAATCTCGCGGCCACCGATGCGACGCAGGATCTCCAGCGGATCGCGTTCGCCGTTCAGTCGAGCAACTGCTTTTTCGACAGCATCGCGTTTGCGGGCAAGGCCCTCGTCGTCAACGCCGGTACCGCGCCCGATCCAGTCTTCAGCCTTGCCGCCGAACAGCGCATTGATGACCGCAGCAGCGACTGTGGTGTTGCCGATCCCCATTTCGCCAAGACAGATCAGGTCAATCCCGCCGGCGAGCGCTTCCATGCCGTATGCCATGGTCGCAGCGCAATTGGCTTCGTCCATCGCGTCTTCCCGCGTGATGCTGGGGGTCGGCATGTCGACCGCCAGGTCGAAAACCTTCAGGCCGATGTCATAAGCGCGGCAGATCTGGTTGATTGCAGCACCGCCAGCCGCGAAGTTCTCGACCATCTGCCGGTTGACAGCACTTGGAAACGCGGACACGCCTTCATCCGCAACCCCATGGGCGGTCGCGAAGATGCCGACCATCGGTCGCGTGATCTTCGGCGGTGCCTTGCCGGACCAGGCAGCCAGCCATTCGGCAATTTCCTCAAGCCTTCCGAGCGAACCGGCAGGTTTGGTCAACTCCGCATCCCGGGCCTTCACCTTCGCGAGCGCATCCTCGTCCGGCCCCGGCATGGATTTCACCAGATTGCGGATATCGTCAAAGGGCAGCGCGGTCTCGGAGAGGGACATGTTCTTTTGGTTCCGGTTGTTCGCGGCCGTCGAGTGGCCACTTGGTCTCGCTTAGCCGCTGTTCTATAACTTCGCCCGGTAAAAACTCAAGCACGGGACCGGCCTGATGAGCTCTGAAACCGACCAAGAGCCTGATTCACAGGTTGAAACGCGGTCCAGGAAAACCCGGGATCAACACCAGGTCTGGCTGGACGGGGGCAAGGCACTCGCCGCGGACACGGCAGCTTGCGTACGATTCTTCTCCCGGCTGCCGCTGCCTGCAGTCAACACCGAAGACGACCCGATGTCCCCTCCGGAATTTGTTCGGATCGCCCGTGCAGCGCCTCTGGCAGGTGCAATTATTGCCCTGCCCGCGGCCGGCATCGGTGTTGCGCTCGGTTTCACTCAACTGCCGCTTCTGGCCATTGCGGTTCTCCTGACCGCGGTTCTTGCGGCAACAACCGGAGCGCTTCACGAAGATGGTTTGAGCGACGTAGCCGACGGCTTCTTCGGCGGTGCAACCCGCGAAAGACGCCTCGACATCATGAAGGACAGCCGCATCGGAGCCTTTGGGGCTCTCGCCCTGATGATCTCGGTACTCCTGCGCGCCGTCCTGCTTGCAGCGCTTTGGCAAAAATTCGGGCCGGCTGATGCGGCGCTGCTTTTTCTTGCCGGAGAAGCCCTCAGTCGGTTGCTGCTTGTCTGGCAGTGGCAATGCCTGCCATCTGCAAGACCTGAAGGGCTTGGAGCTCGCTTTGGAAAGCCGTCCCGGTCAACCGTGCAACAAGCTTTTCTTGTGACGTTGCCCGTGATGCTGCCTGCGTTCTTCCTGCTCTCCCTGCCGGCCTTGCTGCTGGCCCTTGTCATCGCCATCGCCGCGGCACATGCGACCGGTCGGCTTGCCGTGTCCAAGATTGGCGGAGCCACTGGCGATGTTTTAGGCGCAGTTCAACAACTCACTGGTCTTGGCTTTCTTGCAGGGATGCTTATGGTGCCGTGAGTAGCGGATAGAGGCCTTGGTGGCGGGAATAGCTCACATGTCAGTATCGGGCAATTCAGTTAGACGAGAAGCAACAGGTTTGCGCGCAGCAACCCTGTTGATCGTTTTTGCCATCTTGTCCGCCTGTTCCGGAAGGCCGGAAGTCGGAGCGCTCGCGCTCAACGAAGACCCGGTCGTTGGTGCCAGGGTAAATGATATCCTGATCGTCACCACCCGCCAGCGGGACGACCGCCCCGACACCTATTTCAGCGGTGAGCGTTCAGCCGCGGTCAATTACGCTGAAGCCTCGATTTCGGTACCGCCTTCTCACAAACCGGGCCAGATCGAGTGGCCCGAAAGTCTGCCGGGTAACCCCAAGACCGACTTTGTTGCTCGCAAGGCCGACTACATTGCCGACAAGGCCGCCTTCCGGCGTTCCGTCAACGCCAGGCTTGCCAGTTTGCCACGTGGCGAACGCGACATAATGCTGTTCATTCACGGCTACAACACGCGCTTTCCGGAAGGGCTTTACCGGTTCGCGCAGATTGTCAACGACAGTCAGTTCCAGGGCGTCCCGGTTCTGTTTACCTGGGCCTCGCGCGGCAAGCTTCAGGATTACGTCTACGACCTCAACAGCGCCGCGATTGCTCGCGGAGCCCTTGAAGAAACGCTTGTGGAACTTGCCAAGACCAATGCCGACAACATCACCATTCTTGCCCACTCAATGGGCAATTGGCTGTTGATGGAAACCGCGGTACAGGCACGACCGGAAAACCGCCGGCTTGTCGCAAAGCATGTCAACGACATCGTTCTGGCGGCGCCCGACATCGATATCGACCTCTTCAAGACCCAGCTCAAGCGAATTGGCCCGATGCCTCGGCCCTTTACCGTTATCGTTTCGCGTGACGACAAGGCCCTGCGCATCTCGCGCACCATTGCAGGTGGTAAGGAACGTGTCGGGGCTTTTTCCAACGATCAGGAACTGGCGGAACTCGGTGCTGTCGTTATCGACGTGACCGAGCTTGAATCGCTGGACAGCACGAACCATTCGAAATTTGCACAGCTTGCACAGCTGCAGCCTGACTTGCGCAAGGCACTCGGCAGCTCCGCACTCGGGTCCAGTGCCGACCACAACCGTGGCGCCAATCTTGGTGACGACCTGGGGTCCTTTGTGGGCACGACGGCACAGGCAGCAGTTACCTTGCCGATCAAGGTCATCACCGCGCCGTTCACCTATGCGTCAGGCGGCTATTGATCCGGTCATTATTCGCTGTTTTCCGCCCAATACAGTCTTGGCAACGCCACAATCTGCGGCCATATGCGCTTCATGAAGTCACCTTGTATCAACATCTGCCAGATCGACGCCAAATCAGGCCTTTGCGCAGGCTGCCTGCGCACTCTTGACGAAATCGCGTCCTGGGCGAGTTACAGTGAGGCCAAGCGCAACCAGATCCTCGCAGAATTGGCGAACCGGCCTCAGTCGACCACTCCACCCGGAGTGCGAGGATGAACAATCCCAGAAACTACCGCGGCCTGATGGTTGTCATTCTGGTGCTGGTCATGGCCGTTGCCGCTTTCTATGCGTTTTTTGGTGACCCGACCGACCCGGCGAATGTCAACTTCGATGACACTGGCCCCCGGGTTGTTGCCCTTTCCGCACTCGCCTTCGTTTTTCTGGCCAGTTTCCTGTTCGGCCAGCCGAAAGCCCGCGAAATCCTGCATGGCACGGTTTTCTGGGGAGGGTTCTGTGCCCTGCTCGTTGTAGGCTATGTCTACAAGGCGGAACTGGTCCAGGCGGGTTACCGCGTTCTTGGAGCACTGGCACCCGGACTTGCCGTGACCCAGCCCGACGGCACCATTCTGATTGTCCGCGATGCTGGCGGACATTTTGTACTGGATGGACGCATCAACGGTGCCCGTGCGGAGTTTCTGCTTGATACAGGTGCCAGTGCCGTTGTCCTGACCTATGAAGACGCGCTGCGTGCCGGCTATCGCCCACAAGACCTGACATTTTCAGTACCGGTTTCCACCGCCAACGGCCGTGCACTGGTCGCGCCGGTGAAGATCGACACGATCACCATCGGCGATCACACGCTGCGCAACATCCGCGGTTTCGTCGGGCGCCAGGGGACGCTCGATTCCAGCCTTTTCGGCATGACCGCACTTGATCATCTGCGCAGTTGGCGCATCGAAGGCGACAAGTTGATCATGACGCCTTGAGCGGATCGGGAACCGCGCGATAGTCCTATTCGGCTGCCGCCAGTTCGGCTCCTGCAGGACTGACCGCTGCAAGCGCCTTTTCGACCACTTCCAGACCAGCACCGGGCTTGATCGCCTCAACTGTCAGAATGCGCCGCCAGGACCTCGCCCCCGGACGCCCGTGGAACAGGCCCAGCATGTGCCGCGTCATATGTGCCAGCTTTACGCCCTTGCCCAATTGTTCTTCCAGATAAGCCATATGCGCCTTCACCGCATCCCAGGGCGAGACGTCCGGCCCGCTGGCGCCATAGAGCCGCCGGTCGACCTCTCCCATGATCTGCGGAGTGTGATAGGCAGCGCGGCCAAACATCAGGCCATCCAGGGTCTCCAGGAATGGTTCCGCCTGGTCCAGCGTCTGCAAGCCACCGTTGAGGCCGATGAACCTGTCCGGCAGACGCTGCTTCAGGCGCAGAACCCGCTCATAGTCGAGCGGCGGAATGTCCCGGTTTTCCTTTGGGCTGAGTCCCTTGAGCCAGGCCTTGCGCGCGTGCACCCACAAGGCATCTGCGCCCGCAGCAAAAACGGCATCCGCCATGGCGTCAAGCGCCGCTTCAGGGTCCTGTTCGTCGACACCGATCCGGCATTTCACGGTTACGGGAATATCGACGGCGGCCTTCATGGCCTCGACACATGCCGCCACCAAGGTGGGCTCTTCCATCAGGCACGCGCCGAAGCGGCCGGATTGAACCCGGTCGGACGGGCAACCAACGTTGATATTGACCTCGTCATAGCCAAAATCAGCAACGATCCGCGCGGCTTCCGCCATGTCCTTCGGATCAGATCCGCCCAACTGACAGGCAACCGGGTGCTCAATATCGGAAAAGCCTAGCAGATGCTGCCGGTCGCCATGGATCACCGCTCCAGTCGTCACCATCTCCGTATAGAGCAGCGCATGCCGCGTCAGTTGCCGGTGAAACGCGCGGCAATGGCGATCCGTCCACTCCATCATGGGGGCGATGGAAAACTTATGCTCTTGATACTGTTGCATTTTTCTTCAACTGCAAGGAACTGGCTCCGGACGTCCACCGTCCAGGCTGGACACGCAGTGAGGTGCGTTATCCAAGTTTGTTCTCATGTCGACCGACTTTAGTAGACGCGAAATAACAAATTTCGGAGCTTTTCAAAAGCTCCGCTTTTCACAAAGGATGATTTCAACGTCCCTAGCGTCTATTCCGCCAAAGACCGCCAGCGCGACACGCCAGTGCCCTGGACGCCGGCTGATCTGGAAGGAACTGGCCGGACGGCGGAGGTCGGGCGGCGCAGAAATAGCGATGTCCCGATCGTCAGCCAAGGTAAAGCTGACGGTGGTCAGATCGGCTGTAATGCCCAGGCCAACAGCTTTCAGATACGCCTCTTTCAGCGTCCAGAAATCCAGAAATCTGGAGGTCTTGTGAGCTCCTTCAACCTTCGCCAGCTCTTGTCTTTCTCCGGGTGAACAAACGTCGCGCATCAACATGTCTACTTCGACCGCACGCTGATCCGTTTCCGCATCAATGCCGATCACGCTCTTCCTCGTCACGGCGCAGGCAACCAGGCCACGTGTATGCGTCAGGCTGAAGTCGAGGTCTGACCGTCCGGCGACTGCCGGCTTTCCCGCAGCCATTGGCACGAACTGCCAGTCGCGCGGTGCCGTACCGGGTTCCAGATCACTCAGGGTTTTCCGCAGCAACGCATGTGCAAGCGCGTAGTCCTTCCGGTCCTGATCGAAATGAAACGCATGAAACCGCTGTAGTTCATCCTCCGAGAGAATTTCCAGCGCAGATTCGAGATCCTCGGAGCTGCAGCCGGTCGTCTCCAGAATGATCGCCTTGGTGCCTGGCAAGTTAACTCCCGGAACTCTGGAGATGGTAATCGGAGGGCAGACTGTTTCACCCTGTTGAGAAGTGACCTGGACACTGGCCAGGCCCTACCGTCAAGACCTCAGCCGAAGGTTTCAGACCGTGGCATCAGCCGGACTGGACACCTTGCTGATCCTGCCTTCTTCCATCCAGACGATCTTGTCTGCAACATCGAAATACCGGTCGTCATGCGTGATCGCGATGACTGTGCGGCCCTCTTTCTTCAGTTTCATTAGGAAATCTGTATAGAACCAGCGCCGATACTCCGGATCCTGATCGGCGGCCCATTCGTCAAAGAGGTAGACATCCCTGTCTTCCAGCAGGGCAACGACCATGGCGAGCCGCTTTCTCTGGCCGGTGGATAGGTTCGTCGTGCTGAACCTGTTGTTCCGGTAGTGAACCTTCTCGTCCAGTTTCATGTCTTCCAGCAGGTCGTAAAGCTTCTGCTCGTCCGTCAGATCCACACCATAAAGCCGGTCGAAGAGGTGGAAATCGGAGAAGATGACCGAAAACAGGCTGCGATACCGGTCGATGTTTTCAGGTTTGACGACCTTGTCGTCCCAAGACAGATGACCGCCATCCGGCTCATAGAGACCGGTCAGGATCTTCGCGAGAGTCGACTTGCCGCTGCCGTTGCCCCCCACGATGAAGACCATTTCGCCCGATGCAATTTCCAGGTCACAAGGCCCGATCGAAAACGGGCGGTCGCCATCTTCGCTATGATAGGTGTAGGCAATCTTCTTCAGGGATATACCTTTGGAAAGCCTTGCCTGCCGCACTTCGCTGCGCTCATTCATGGCTTCGCTGTGTTTTTCCAGAAGCTCTCTCAATTCCTCGATATTGGACACCGCCAGATTGGCACGCGAAACCACCGGCAACATGCGGATGATCGAGGTGATTGCGCCGCTGGCAAAGACGATCACCGTGACAATCTTGCCTGGGATCGAGAGGTCCGACACATAAAACGGTATCGCAAAGACCAGCGTTCCCATGAGCGTATAGAAGAAGACATCACTGACAGACTGGCCATAGTTGAAGGAGCGGCCGGATTCCACACGTAGATCCTCGACCTGCTCTGATCGCGGAATGATGTAGTTGTGGAAGAGATCGTCGCTGCGCTGCGCGTTCAGTTTCACTTCCTTGAAGCCGCTGAGAATATTCTCGAAGCTGTTGTGAAAGGCCTGTTCGCTCAGGCTTGCCTGGCGCATCAGTTCCTCCGCATCGCGGTAGCTCTTGCGATAGAAGAAGATGGCGCCGGCCAGAAACGCCAGGGTGACGACAAAGGCAAGCGGCGAGAGATAGCAGATGTAGAGCGCCGACATGACCAACTGCATGACGAAATAGATCAGACCGACAAGCGCAGGCGCTGTTTCCTCGATTGTCTGATGGTCACGACCAACTGCTGCCCTGATACGCGTCAGGCCGATTTCTTCTACGGTTGCGAGGTTCAGACTGCGGACTTGCGCGGTCACCCGGATCCGCAAGCGACACAGATAATCGGCGATGATTGCGGTTGCCATGTTGAGGGCGCGATTCATCGTGAAGAGAACGGTCGCGCAGCCAAGCACGAAGAGACCGAGATACTGCCACTGCAGACCGGTGTTCTGCTGATAGTTCGTCACCGCGTTGATGACGGCGATGATCAGCCCCATGACCAGCCCGGGCACCAGGGAAAGCAGCAGGAAGGTGCGTTTGCTGTCGCCCGCTTCACGATACAAGAGACGAAAGAAATTCATCGAAGACCAGGCGCTCCAGGTGGATCATCACCGTTTGAGAAATATGTCAGTTCAGGGCAGCATCCCGAAGGCTTTTCGGGCGGATGTCGGTCCAGTTGGCGTTGACGTAGTCCACGCAGTCCTGCCGCTTGCCGGGGCCGAAGACCGACCGCCAGCCATCGGGAATCGGCACGAATTCGGGCCAGAGAGAATGCTGTTCCTCGTCATTCACCAGCACATGGAAAATGCCGTCCGGATCGTCGAATGGATTTGTCATCGCCGTCTCTCCCAACCTTGCGCGTCAGTCTTTCCACGCCGTGTTGCACCAGCCGAATTCATCATAATCATCAAGGCACTGGTCAACAAGCGACAGCATCTGGTCCATTGAACCGTCGCGCCGTGCGATTGCAGGAAGCTGCAGTTTCACCTCTTCATGATTGCCGGCATAATTGCGCTCGTAAAGCTCGTGACGCCCTGCAAATTCCGAGCCCGTGGCGTCCCACAGCAGCTTCATCAGCTTGATACGGTCCTTGTAGCCAACGCCGTTGGAGCCGCGCACGTACCGTTCCAGATAACCGTCGATTTCAGGGTTCTGGAAATCCTTTGCGGAAGACGGCAGATAGATCAGCGCGGACGCGACGATCTTTTGGACAATCTCCTTCACACGACCGTAGGCATCGGGCGCAAGCGCGCGATAGGCCTGCGCGGCCGATAGTCCAGGCAGGAAAGCGCCGTCTGCAAAGGCTTCCGGTGTCCGGGCCATTGCATCCGACAACGACCAGAACAGGTGACGCAGGGCGATCACCTCCCCTTGCAGAACCTGATTTCCGCGAAACTCGTCACCACTGGTGATGTGCAACGCCCTGGTCAGCAGACCGGCGAGAAAGTCCAGCTTCACCGCAAACCGGGTGCATCCGTGGAAACAGGTGCCTTGCAGGTAGCCCGTGTCCATCAGGAAGTCGATCGGCTTGTGTGCAGGCCCATAGACCAGCACGTTCTCCCAGGGCACGAAAACGTTGTCGAGAACGAGAATGGCGTCGTTTTCGTCGAAGCGGGAAGACAGCGGACTGTCGAACGGCGTCGAGGATTGGCTCGCCGCATATTCGTAGGAGTTCCGGCAGATCAGCTTGATGCCCGGCGTCGACATGTCGAGAAAGAACATGAAAGCCGTAGGCGGTTCGTTGGTTTCCGAGACCGCGTGGTGGCTGAGAAAGTTGTAGTGGGTCAGTGCTGCCGAAGTCGCGACAACCTTTGCACCTGAAAGATAAAGCCCCGCGTCTGTTTCCTTGACAACGTGAACCAGGATGTCTTTTGCATCGCTGAAAGGCTTCGCCCGGTCAATCGGCGGATTGGCCACAGCATGGTTCATGAAATAGGTGCGCTGCTGAGCCAGATGATACCAGCAACGCGCGTTGTCTGCGAAAGGCCCATAATAGGCCGCGTTGGCTTCCAGCGTGTTGACGATCGCTGCCTTGTAGTCCGGTGAGCGCCCCATCCAGCCGTAGCTCATCTTTGCCCATTCCGCGATCGCCTTCTGTTGACCGAGCAGGTCCTCTGCCGATCTGGCCACCTTGAAATATCGGTGTGTGTAACCGGTTGGATCGGCATCGGCAGGTGCGGTCAGGACATTGGTGCCGCTATCGTGATCCTGATGCAGGGCATCGTAAAGCCGTGCCAGGGAACGTACCGAGTTGCGAAAGGCAGGATGACCCGTCAGGTCGGTCACCCGCTCTCCATTGAAATAGACACAGCGCTGGTCCTGGAGACTGTCGATGAACTCCGCGCCGGTCATGGGTATCGCGCGCTGTACAGCGTGTTCAGGTTCCACGGGATTGAGGATATCAACCGACATTCTTTAGTCTCCCTTCCGCAACGGCCTGCCTGAACGGCTGATCGCCAAGGTTCATCAAAGCATTCAGCCCCTCGCCGATTTCGCAAAGGGCCTGCTGCGATGTCATTTCATGGTGTGTACAGTCGAGTCCGTGCGCCTCGAATTGTCCGTTTGTCCGGTTTTCCCAGGGATCGGCCTCAACACCCAGCATACGCTTCGTATTGTTCGAAGCGTAATGCACCAGGGGACAGTTTAACGTCTTGGGCCGATAGCCATGTGCGAGCAGCGCGTTGTTTCGGGCGATCCGCAGCATGTTGTTGAAGTCGACTGGGCTGAGGTCTGCCAGAGGATGGGCACTGTCTTCCAGAAATCTCCGGACATCCTCAAAGGAAACGTCTTCGGGTACGCGTACATGCGGATCGAAGCCGATCATTTCAAGGAACGCACCGCGCGCTCCACTATCTGAAAGATCCGGCAACGGGTCTTCTTCGTGCATCGGATAACTGTCCAGAAGAATCAGGAACTCGACGTCTCTGCCGCTTTCTTCCAAAAGACGTGCCATTTCGAAGGCAGCCAGCCCTCCGAACGACCAACCAAGCAACCGAACCGGGCCCGTGCTGGCCACCTTGTTGACACTTGCGACGTAATCGGCCGCCATTTGGTTCAGCGTTGAAGGCAAAACGGCCTCGCCGATGTAGCCGCGCGCCTGAAGGGCGATGATCGGGACATCGGCTGGCAGGACGGAAGCAAGACCGGCATACGTCCAACCAAGACCGAAGCCCGGATGAACGCAGAATAGTGGCGCCTGACATCCTGCCCGCCGGATCTGCAGCACCGGCTCCAGCAAACCGGTCTTGCGACCTTGCCCGAGCGACAGCAAACCGCGCACCGTCGGTGTTGCGAAAATATCTCGAAGGCTGACGTCCAGCCCCATGCGTTCCTTCATCAGTGCCTTCAGGCGTGCGGCGAGCAGCGAATGCCCCCCCATATCAAAGAAACTGTCTTCCGGTCCCGGCACTACGCCGGGCAGCAGTTCAGCGAAGAGATTGCACAACAACGTTTCCTGGAGTGTTGCCGGACTTGTTTCTCCCTGTTTCCAGACAGGATCCGGCAGCGCCAGACGGCTCAACTTTCCATTTGGTGTCAACGGCAATTCCGGGAGTACGATAAAAGCGCCAGGCACCATGTAGTCAGGCAGGTTTCGCTGGAGCACGGAACGAAGCTCAGCAGTTTTGAGTTCAGCCCCTTCTTCCGGAACAACATAGGCAACGAGCGAAGAACCTCGCGCTCCATCCGGCCGGTCCAAGACCACCGCCTTCGCAATGTTTGTCATCGATGCGATAGTCGCCTCGATCTCGCCAAGCTCGATACGATGGCCTCGGATCTTGACCTGGCTGTCTCCGCGTCCCAGGAACACAAGCTCACCGTTGCTTCTGCGATAGACCGTGTCCCCGGTCCGGTACATGCGCGCTCCATGGCCTGCAAACGGATCGGCAACAAAGCGTTCGCTCGTCAGGTCCGAACGCCCGTGATAGCCACGTGCGAGCCCAAGCCCGCCGATGTAGAGTTCGCCGGAAATACCTTCGGCGACAGGCTGAAGGGTCTCATCAAGTACGTAGACCTGCGAGTTCCACAAAGGTTGCCCGATAGACGGAATGCCTGAACTTTCGGTGCGAACAGATGCGCTCACAGACCAGATCGTTGTCTCGGTCGGGCCATAGACATTCGTCACCGGCCCTGCGGCTTGCAGCTGCGACGCTAGTCCGCCGTCCAGAGCCTCACCGCCCACAAGAACCTGCAAACGCGGCAGTGGCCCAACCTCCAGAAGCGACCGCCAGAGCGATGGCGTTGCCTGCATGACCGTTGGTTTTTCCTGGCCGATCCAGTCATGGAGGCGATCCGCTTCGCGCTGATTGCCTTCAAACAGCACTACGCCTGCACCAATCAGCAGCGGGCCGTAGAGCTCAAGCCCGGCAATGTCGAACCCGATCGTGGTCGCGCTGAGCACCTTGTCCTGCGGCAGAAAGCGAAGCTCGGTACTCAGGCAACACAGAAGGTTCTTGAGCCCCTCGCGTGTAACGACGACACCTTTCGGCTTACCGGTCGAGCCGGACGTGTAGATGACGTAGGCCGGGTGCTCGGGATCAATCGGCTGTTTCCGGTCGGCATCGGTCGGGGCCGAAGCGGACATTGCAGCCAGCTCAACACCGGTCACCTCGGCATCCAGCAGCAGAAGCGCCGATGTCGGCGCACCGTCCGTCAAGGCGGCTGCCGTTGCCGTCTCGGAGATCACAAGACGCGGCGCGGCATCGTCCAGCATCATCGCAATGCGGGCTGCCGGATAGTCCGGATCCAGCGGCAGATAGGCGGCGCCCGTTTTCAGCACCGCCAGCAGCGCCACGATCATGTCCGGGTTTCTCGGTAAGGCAATCGCGACCCGGTCCTCAGCACCAATGCCGCGCCGGATCAGAAGATGCGCCAGCCGGTTTGCCCGTGCCTCAAGCTCGGCATAGGTCAGCCGCTCCGTGCTGCCGATAACCGCTTCCCGCGTTCCAAACCGGGAAGCCGTTGCGGAGATCAGCTCCGTCAGATCCCCTTCCGGCAAGGCGTGCCGTGTTGCGTTCCACCGGTCTTGCACAGCCTTTCTTTCAGAAGCCGGCAGCATCTCGAGAGATCCGAGCGGCGCTTCCGGGCGGGAGGCCATCTGCGCCAGTACATTGCACAACTGCCCAAGAAGACTGCGGCCAAGGTCTCCGCCGATCCTTTCTTCCCGGCAATCCAGCCGCAGCAGCAGCCGTTTGCCCGGAACAACCATCAGGCTCAAAGGATAATGGGTCTGGTCATGCACCTCGACACCGCTGATCCGCAGGCCATCCGGCGAAGCCTCATGGGTCTCGTCGCTGAAGGGATAGTTCTCGAACACCACCAGCGTGTCGAACAGGTCTCCAAGTCCCGCTTCTGCCTGGATCTCCGGCAGCCCCAGATGCTGGTGCGGCAGAAGTGCGGCCTGACGGGACTGCAGCTCCTTCAGGAAGGCGGTGACGGGTGTTGCCGGAACAGGCTTTGCCCTTACCGGCACGGTGTTGATGAAGAGACCCGCCATGGTTTCGACGCCGGTGATCTCGGCAGGTCGGCCGGAGACCGTCGTGCCGAAGACCAGATCATCCCGCCCGCAGATGCGGCCAAGCACGACCGACCAGGCACCCTGGAGCACCGTGTTCAAGGTGATGTCCAGCGTGCGGGCCAGGCCTTCCAAGGACCGGGTTGCGTCCTCGCTCAGGAGATCGTCAAAGCGCAGCACCGCACTGCCTTCACCTGACGAGGAGCCGGTGGACGTGTTTGCAGACTGGCCACAGACAGAGGCCGCCAGCCGGGTCGGTTCTTCCAGACCGGACAGAGCTTCTTGCCAAGCCGCTTTCGCAGCCTTCTTGTCCTGCTGCTGCAGCCAGCCGAGATACCGGTCAAACGGCGTTACAGGCGGCAGCCCCCCTGCCCCGCCGGCTTCATAAATCTCCTTCAGCTCCCGCATCAGCACCGGCAGCGACCAGCCGTCGAGAAGAATGTGGTGATTGCTCAACACCAGCCACGCACCGCCGTCCGGACGTTTTACGAGGCAGACACGCAGCAATGGACCTTGAGCAAGGTCGAAACGGGTCTTCCTGTCTTCCCGAAGCAAGAGATCCAGCTCCGCTTCCGGATCTGCGTCCTCGGACAAGTCCACCTGCTCAAACGGCAGCTCGACTTTCGACAGGACCACCTGAACGGGATCGCTCAGGCCTTCGTGGCAGAAGACGGCCCGCAGAGGTGCGTGCCAGGCAACGAGAGCCTGAAGGCTCGCCTCAAGACGCTGCGCATCCACCGGGCCATCCAGGCTGACCACCGTCTGCACCTTGTAGGCATCCTCACCCGTCTCAGCGTCCATCAAGGCGTGAAACAGCAAACCCGACTGAAGGCCCGTCAACGGCCACACCGTCGATAGCAAACCGCCGTAGCGTTGAACAAGCAGGTCGACATCGGCCCGGGAAACAGCAACCAGCGGGAAGTCCGAAGGTGACTGACCACCGGCTTTAGACCAGTTGCCGTGTGCTGCCAGCCGGATCAGAGCTTCTTCCCAGAGAGCCCTGAATTCAGCAATCTCTTTTTCCGAAAGATGTCTGCTGGCAAACCCGAACTCGGTGTGGAGGCAAAAGCCCTTTTCCTCTTCGATCGCCTGACAATCGATGGAAAGCATGTGAGCAAGCGGTGTTGCCGGATCGAATCCGCCGCGCATTCCACCAAAGAACGGCGCCGCGCTCCAAGCACCACCAGCGCCCGCCGGAAAACGACCGAGATAGTTGAAGGCGATCTGCGCCTTGTTTTCGCTCGCAAGTTTGGCGGAGGACTCCTTGTTGAGATACCGCAGCATTCCATAACCAAGGCCATGATCGGGACGTGCGGAGGCTTGCTCCTTGATCTCAATGATGAGCTGCTTGAGGTCCGCGTCGGACATACCGGAAATTCCATTTCCCGCCGTCGTGACCTCCAGTCGTGCCGGAAAGACGCTAGTGAACCAGCCGACAGTTCGGCTGAGGTCCGCGTCTCCAATCGCTTCGCGTCCATGCCCTTCGACATCGCACAGGATCGCCCCCCCCGGTTTTCCAAACCTGGAAGTTTTGAAAGCTCCAACGGCAAGGCCAAGTGCCGCCAGAAGCACATCCTGCGGTCCGCAGCTGTAAAGAGCAGGCAGTCGGGTCAGGATCTGCTCGGTTTCCTCAGCGCTCAGAAGGCTAGCAAGGGACTTCAACGTCTGAACCGTATCCTGCTTGCCGTCCAGATCACCTGCCAGAAAGCGCTCAGTGCCGGATGATAGAAGCGCGCTCCAGTAACCCTCTTCAGATACGCGCGCATCGGAGGCCGCATCGGCTTGCAGCAGCCTGCTCCATCCTGGGAAAGAAGTGCTTTCAGGTTCCAGGCTGATCGGGCGGTCGGCCGACCAATCGTCCCAAGCTGTCCGAAGATCCTCGCTCAGGATGCGCCAGGAGACACCATCGATCACCAGGTGGTGCGCCACAAGCAGAAGCAGACCCGGCTCCATGTGGCCACGGTCAAACCAGATGGCACTGAACACCTTGCCTCGGGAAAGAGACAAGGCCTCAACTGCGGCGGCATGCTGTTCTTCCAGGAGATCTTTCAGCCCGTTTTCGTTTTCGACCTCACTCAGGCTGATGTGCTTTATAGGGAAAACGTCAGTGAACTCGGCAACCGGACCAATCTTCATCGCCGGGGTAGTCTTGTTCGCTCGAGCCCGCAGCATCCCGTGCCGCTGAACGATTGCCCCCAGAGCTGTTTGCAGGAATTCGGCATTTACCCCTTTGGGAAGCATCAGACAGGTCGACTGGAAAAAGCCGTCGGCGGGACCACCCAGTTCTGCAAACCAGCGCAGGATTGGCGTCGGCAAAACGGTATCTGGCTCGAACTCCTTCAGTTCATTGACTTCCGGTCCTTCAAGCGTCCTTGCCACGCTCGCAAGCTTTGAAACCGTCTTGTGATCGAAAACGTCTTTCGGTGTTGCCTTGAGACCCTTTCGACGCAACAGTCCAACAAGCCGGATTGCCGATATGCTGTCGCCGCCGAGACCGAAGAAGCTGTCGTCGAGCGTGGGAGGTGTAATGCCGAGCGTTTCGGCAAAAGCGGCGGCTACCGCCTGCTCTGCCGGAGACTGCCGTCTTGTTTCTTCAGCTCTTTGCGGGCGGCTGGGTGCCGGCAGGGCCTTCCTGTCGATCTTGCCGTTCGGAAGCCTTGGCAAGTAGGGCAAGAGGTCTATCTGTGCCGGAACCATATAATCCGGCAGACGGTCGGCGCAGTAGCGCTGCAGCTCTTCTGCACTTGGATCCGATCGTTCCTGCCCGATCACATAGGCAACAAGCCTCGAAGCGCCCTTCCGGTCGCTGTAGACGCTCACGAGACATTGGGCGACATCGCTGCGTTCCAGAAGCACGCGTTCGATCTCGCCCGGCTCGATACGTCGCCCCCGGACCTTGACCTGCGCATCACTGCGGCCCAGGAAAAAGAGATTGCCGTCTTCCGCCCGATAGACGAGATCCCCTGTTCGGTACATTCGCCGTCCGGCACCGGCGAACGGGTCGGCGACAAATCTGGAAGAGGTCAGATCCGCAAGGTTCTGATAGCCCCGCGCAAGGCCGGCACCGCCGATGTAAAGTTCTCCAGCCACACCGTTCGGGACGGGCTGAAGCGTTTGATCAAGAACGTAGAGGCTGGAATTCCAGATCGGCAACCCGATGGGCGCGATATCGCCTTCCTGAACAGGTGTCAGCGGCAAGCTCATGGAACCGCACACAGTCACTTCTGTAGGGCCGTAAGCATTGACGAGGCAACAACGGTCAGACCATCTGCGAACTTCCGGCACGCTGATGGCTTCACCGGCCGTTACCAGCACACAACCTTCGGGAAGGTCTGTCGTCGACATCACGCTCAAGAGGCTCGGCGACAACGTGATATGCGTTACCCTTTGCGCGTACATGAATGTCTTCAGGGCTGCGGGATCTGTGAATGCCTGTCTTGGCCAGATCACAAGAGTCGCACCGGAGACCAGTGCCGTGGCGATTTCCGAAAAGGCGGCGTCGAAACTGAAGGATGCGAACTGCGCGACCCGAGACTGTTCCGAAATCGCAAACCGTTCGATCTGGGCATAGGCGAGATTTGAAAGCCCCTCGCGTGTAACGACGACACCTTTCGGCTTACCGGTCGAGCCGGACGTATAGATGACGTAGGCCGGGTGCGCGGGGTTAATCGGCTGTTTCCGGTCGGCATCGGTCGGGGCCGAAGCGGACATCTTGGCCAACTCGGACCCGGTCGCGTCGGCATCCAACAGCAGAAGCGCCGATATCGGCGCACCATCCGTCAAGGCGGCTGCTGTTGCCGTCTCGGAGATCACAAGACGCGGCGCGGCATCGTCCAGCATCATCGCAATGCGGGCTGCCGGATAGTCCGGATCCAGCGGCAGATAGGCGGCGCCCGTTTTCAGCACCGCCAGCAGCGCCACGATCATGTCCGGGTTTCTCGGTAAGGCAATCGCGACCCGGTCCTCAGCACCAATGCCGCGCCGGATCAGAAGATGCGCCAGCCGGTTTGCCCGTACCTCAAGCTCGGCATAGGTCAGCCGCTCCGTGCTGCCGATAACCGCTTCCCGCGTTCCAAACCGGGAAGCCGTTGCGGAGACAAGCTCCGTCAGATCCCCTTCCGGCAAGGCGTGCCGTGTTGCGTTCCACCGGTCCTGCACAGCCTTTCTTTCAGAAGCCGGCAGCATCTCGAGAGATCCGAGCGGCGCTTCCGGACGGGAGACCATCTGCGCCAGCACATTGCACAACTGCCCAAGAAGACTGCGGCCAAGGTCTCCGCCGATCCTTTCTTCCCGGCAATCCAGCCGCAGCAGCAGCCGTTTGCCCGGAACAACCATCAGGCTCAAAGGATAATGGGTCTGGTCATGCACCTCGACACCGCTGATCCGCAGGCCATCCGGCGAAGCCTCATGGGTCTCGTCGCTGAAGGGATAGTTCTCGAACACCACCAGCGTGTCGAACAGGTCTCCAAGTCCCGCTTCTGCCTGGATCTCCGGCAGCCCCAGATGCTGGTGCGGCAGAAGTGCGGCCTGACGGGACTGCAGCTCCTTCAGGAAGGCGGTGACGGGTGTTGCCGGAACAGGCTTTGCCCTTACCGGCACGGTGTTGATGAAGAGACCCGCCATGGTTTCGACGCCGGTGATCTCGGCAGGTCGGCCGGAGACCGTCGTGCCGAAGACCAGATCATCCCGCCCACAGATGCGGCCAAGCACGACCGACCAGGCGCCCTGGAGCACCGTGTTCAAGGTGATGTCCAGCGTGCGGGCCAGGCCTTCCAATGACCGGGTTGCGTCCTCGCTCAGCAGATCGTCAAAGCGCAGCACCGCACTGCCTTCACCTGACGAGGAGCCGGTGGACGTGTTTGCAGACTGGCCACAGACAGAGGCCGCCAGCCGGGTCGGTTCTTCCAGACCGGACAGAGCTTCTTGCCAAGCCGCTTTCGCAGCCTTCTTGTCCTGCTGCTGCAGCCAGCCGAGATACCGGTCAAACGGCGTTACAGGCGGCAGCCCCCCTGCCCCGCCGGCTTCATAAATCTCCTTCAGCTCCCGCATCAGCACCGGCAGCGACCAGCCGTCGAGAAGAATGTGGTGATTGCTCAACACCAGCCACGCACCGCCGTCCGGACGTTTTACGAGGCAGACACGCAGCAGTGGATCTTGAGCAAGGTCGAAACGGATCTTTCTGTCTTCCCGAAGCAATAGATCCAGCTCCGCTTCCGGATCTGCGTCCTCGGACAAGTCCACCTGCTCAAACGGCAGCTCGACCTTCGACAGGATCACCTGAACGGGATCACTCAGGCCTTCGTGGCAGAAGACAGCCCGCAGAGGTGCGTGCCGGGCAACGAGAGCCTGAAGGCTCGACTCAAGACGCTGCACATCCACCGGGCCATCCAGGCTGACCACCGTCTGCACCTTGTAGGCGTCCTCGCCCGTCTCAGCGTCCATCAAGGCATGAAACAGCAAACCAGACTGAAGGCCCGTCAACGGCCACACCGTCGATAGCAAACTGCCGTAGCGGCTGCTGACAATGCTCAGATCTTCCTCGCTGATCCATCCTGACTTGAGATCAGTTCCGATCTCCGGCAATTGCTGCCTTTGCGCAACCGTTGCCAGCTCTGCAGGGGTCTTGTTGCTGAAGACATCTCTTGCCGAAAACACCAGCCCTGCTCGCCGTGCTCGGCTGACCAGTTGAATGGAGAGAATACTGTCGCCGCCAAGTGCGAAGAAGTTGTCGGCAGGCCCTACGGTTTCCAGACCCAGAACATCAGCAAACAACGCGCAGATATCGGTCTCGGTTTGCCCCGCGGGTACCTTCGCTCCATCGCCGTGAATTTCAGGCGCAGGCAGGCGCTTGATGTCCAACTTGCCATTGGTCGTGAAAGGAAGTTGTTCCAGAAGAACAAAATGGGCTGGCACCATGAATGCAGGGAGTGTCTCGGCAAGCCTTTTTCGCAAGCCTGCAAGATCTGGTTCTCCTGTCCCCGTACCAACCACATAGGCAACGAGTTTCTTTTCCCCGGGCCTGTCTTCACGCACGATCACCGTGCACTGGCCTATGTCCGACTGCCTACCGATAGCGTTTTCAATTTCCTGCGGCTCGATACGGAAGCCATTGATCTTGACCTGGTGGTCGGCACGTCCGACGAAGGTCAGCAAGCCGTCGCTGCGCCAGCGCACCAGATCCCCGGTCCGATACATTCTGCTGCCTGCGGGCCCCACGGGATCGGCAACGAAGCGCTCGGCCGTCAGACCAGTCCGGTCGAGATAGCCAAGCGTCAGGCAGTCACCGGCCAGGTAAAGCTCGCCCACCATGCCGATACCGACAGGTTGCAGGCGGTCATCCAGAATTCGGACGCTACAATTGTCACGCGGCAACCCGATGGGAACCTTGTGCGCGGATTTCTCCAGCGTGTGCATTGCATGCCAGGTCACGAAGGTCGTGCCCTCTGCCGGGCCATAGCCATTGACGAACCGAGTCCCTGGCGAGGCTGCCGTTGCCCGGCGCAAGGCTTCTGCGGAAGCCGCCTCACCACCTATCAGCACTGACCTCAAAGGCTTGAATGCTTCGGGTTTTTCACCTGCAATGATGTTGAAAAGACGTGTCGTGATGCAGGCTGCAGACACCTTGCGCTCTTCGACAAGCCGCGCAATCGTTTCAGCATCGAGAATGCCAGGCGGCGCGATGAAAAGCTCCTGCCCCAACATGAGCGGCGTCCAGATTTCATAGGTCGAAGCGTCAAATGCATAGGGCGAATGCAGCAAGACCCGCTCATGAGAGCCTTCCGGCCAGCATCCGTCGAGCGCGAGGGCCTGAATATTGCGGTGGCTGATCGCGATCCCCTTCGGCTTGCCTGTGGAGCCGGAGGTGAAGAGAACGCAGGCGATCTGTCCACTGGCGATATTCGGTAAGGTCTCCTTTCCCGCCGCCACTTGCAGGTGGCTGAAAGGAACGCAGGGTGCATCATTGAAACTGACTGATATCGCGTCTTCACTGTCGGTCAGCACGAGGTGGGCCCGGGTGTCGGCAACAAGTTGTTGAAGTCTGTTGGCAGGATCGTTCCTGTTCAAGGGAACATATGCCCCGCCTGCCTTCACGATCGCGAGCGTTGCGACGACAAGATCAATGGAACGGTCCATCAGGACCGCGACCCGCGCCCCGGGTGCAACACCCCGGCGGAGGAGGTTTTGCGCAACGCGGTCCGACAATGCATCGAGCTCGGCATAGGAAAGCGTGCGGGTCTGGCTGGAGAGAGCGACCTTCTCGCCCTTTTCCCTGGCCAACAGACGAAACCGCTCGGGCAAAGCCATTTCGATCGCAGCTTTTTCGACCTGCTCGCCTTCGCACAAGGCGGCAAGGCGTGACGCTTCGTCGGGATCGACAATCATGAGGTGGTCGATCCGTTTGTCGGGATTTTCCACGGCTGCGCGAAGCAGATCGATGAAACGCCGGGAAATATTACCCGCAACCTCCCGATCCAGGAGATCTGTCCGGAATTCGATCCGCCCGTCGATACCGCCTGCGCCTCCGACCTCGTCGCGATGAGCAGTCAGGTCGAAGGAAAGATCGAACTTTGAGGCTTCGACAGGCACGTCTTCAACTTCGCAGTCCAACCCCGGCAAGGTAAGAACAGTCTCTCCTGCCATATCGAGCGCCAGAACGGTCTGGAACACCGGATGAAAGGACAGGTCCCTGCGTGGAGCGACCTTGTCGACCACGAGCTCGAATGGCACGTCCCGGCGGGAATAGGCGGCAAGGTTCCGCTGACGCGTATCGGCCAATAACGCGCGAAAGGTCGGCCTGCCGGAAAGATCGCTCCGGAGCGCCAGCATGTTGACGAAGAGGCCTATGGTTTCTTCGAAAGAGCTGTCCGGGCGGCCATCGACAGGCGTTCCGATGACGATGTCTTCCCCTGCGCCGAGCCGCGACAAGGTCGCAGCCATCGCAGCCTGCAGTACCATGAACAGGCTGGTCCGAGTTTCCATTGCCAGTCGCTCAAGCTTGCAATGAAGCTCTGGCGGGATCGCGACGGCTACTCCGTCGCCTTGCCAATAGGTATTCTTTCGTTGCCCCTCGGCACAAGGCAAATCAACGCAATCCGGAGCGCCAGCGAGGTCTTCGCTTGCTTCGGCAAGACGAGCGGCAAGTTCCTGTTCTGCTGCCTCGGACAGCCGGGTATGCTGCCAACTTGCGAAGTCGGCATATTGGACTGCCGGCTTTTGCCAGACAGGTTCCTTGCCGCTCATTCTCGCCGCAAAGGCCGTCTCGAAGTCGGCAAGCAATGGGCGCAGGGCGCCACCGTCAATCGCGATATGATGCACAACAATCTGCATCATGCATTGCGGTTCAGGACCGAAATTTTCGTCCGTAACGATGGACACTCTCACCGGCAGGTCCTTGCACAGATCGAACGGCCTGGAAGACTGACGGGTGAGTTCTGACCGGCCTTCAGCTGCCGGTACTGAAACAATCCGGATGACATCTTCCGAAACGAAACCCGTACGGATGTCCTGATACGGCGCTCCGACCCCGTCTTGCGGATAAACGGTCCTCAAGACTTCGTGCCTGTCGATAACGTCTGACCAGGCTTGCCCAAGAACGGACGGATCGACAGCACCGGAAAGCCGGAAGCGGTAGACCAGATTGTAGGAAGTATCTTCCGGGTGAAGCCGCTGCAGGAACCAGAGACGCTTTTGAGCAGAAGACAGCGGAAGCTTGTCGGGTCGCGCAACGGATTTCTGTTTCAGGGAACATGGTTTCGCTGCCCCTATCAGACGGGCAAGCGCAGCCGGTGTCGGCGCGTCGAAAATCTCGCCTGGAGCGATCTGTACGCCAAAACGGTCTCTCAGTCGATATGCAAGACGAGCGGCCAGCAGTGAATGCCCACCCAGGAGAAAGAAATTATCATGGACTGAAACCGAGTGGACGCCGAGCAGCTCTGTAAATGCCTCACAGATTGCGGTTTCAAGGTCGCTCTGCGTTCCGCTTGCGCTCCGTCTAGCCGTCGGCACCGGATCCGGCAACGCTGCCCTGTCCAACTTGCCATTGGGTGTGAGCGGAAGTGCATCGAGAGCCATGATCGCCGACGGCAGAAAAGCTGGAGGGAGAGCTTCTGCCAAGGCGGCCATAAGCCTTGCGATATCCTTGTCGGCTCCCACTTCCCAGACAACATAGGCAGCAAGATAGACGTCCGTGTTGTCAGGTCGCTTCGCAACGACAGCCGAACGGGCAACCTCCGGCAATCTGTCCAGGGCTGCTGCGACCTCTCCCGGCTCGACACGGACGCCGCGTATCTTCACCTGATGGTCGGAACGCCCCAGATACTCGTAGCCACCGTCAGGCATTCGCCGCGCAACGTCGCCTGTTCTGTAAAGCAAGGCACCAGCGGGTCCGAACGGCGAAGCTATGAACCGTTCTGCGGTCTTGTCCGGTTGGCGATGATATCCAAGCGCAAGACCTGTGCCGGTTATGTAGAGTTCACCGGTCTCTCCGTCGGAGACAGGCTGAAGCAGATCGTCGAGCAGGTAGACGACTGTTTCCCGTATAGGGTTGCCGATGGCAATTTTCCCGTCTGCTTCACATCGCGCCCAGAGGCTGTCCCCCGCAGCTTCTGACGCACCGTAGAAGTTGAACAAGCGGGCGTCTGGCAGTTTTTCGCAGAATTTTTGCAGAAGACTTGATGGTAGAGGCTCGCCACTCGTGACCCAGGTCCGGCAGACCTTCAAGTCTGGCAAACAGTCGTCCTCGAGAAGACTTGCCAGCAGGCTCGGCACAACGGTCAACCGCGTGACGGCAAACGTCGCCACCGTCTCTGCCAGTCGCCTCGGGTCAGCGGAAACATTGCCGGTTGCAAGGACGACCGCACAGCCATTGCACAAGGCGCCCAACAGCTCCGTCGACCCGTCAATGAAGTTCAAGGAGGTCTTGAACAGCGTTCGCTCACCTGGCGCGAAGGGCAAGGCTTCCGATATCCAGGCCAGCCTGTTGGCAAGAGCGGCCTGCCGCCCGAGAACGCCCTTGGGCCGCCCGGTGGAACCGGACGTATAGACCAGATAGGCAGGATCATCGCCAGTCAGCCGGCGAACAAGATCACCACCCACAGGTGCGGTATCAGGCTGTCCGGCGATGTCCCGGCTCAGCGAACCGTTTCCGAGAAAGACCGCCCGCGCTGTCTGACCAGCCGCCTCAACGACGCCGGCGACCGGTTGTTCCGCAAGGATCAGATCCGGTTCTGCGTCTTGAAGCATGTCAATCAGACGCTGTCGAGGATAGGTCGGATCGAGCGGCATGTAGCACGCTCCGGTCTTGATCACGCCCAGCAGGCTTACGACGAGGTCCGGCCCGGTAGCACAGCCGAGTGCCACGATCTTGCCAGGCCCGATACCCCGGCCGATGAGGTACCACGCGACACGGTTCGCCTTCCGGTCCAGTTCCTCGAAGGTCAGAACCTTATCCGGCAGTATCAGTGCCGTGTCACCAGGTCTCGACTTCACCTGCCTGGCAAAAAGTGCGCGAACAGAATCAGTCTCATTGTCCGATGTTGCTTCCAACGGCAAATGGCTGGCATCCGGACGCGCAATGCTGCCTGAGGCAGCCTTTGCCCTTGCTGTCTGGAAACCACTTTCGCGGGATGTCATTGAGATCAACTCCGTCGAAGAATTGCCGTTTCTGTTTTGCTTGTCCGGCCGAAACCGAATTGAAATATCGTCAGCCTTGCAGCCCGAGGCGCTGCCTGAGTGTCAAAGGGTCGTGCCCCGCCGGCCGTACGTGCCCTCGCTGGCGGAGAATTGGCACGACGGAGCGGGAAAACTCGTCAAAGCTTCCGGGAAAGTGGGTCGGGGTAATCACGAAGCCGTCGCAAGCGCCGCTTGTAAAATAGCTCTCAAGCTGATCGGCCACCTGTTCCGGCGTTCCGACAAGACGCGGCGTCGACGTGCTCCGCGCCATCCGAATGGCAATGTCGCGAAGCGTCCAGAGCCTTCCCCTGTCCTCTTCCCGGATCCTCTCCAACCAGGGAAATGCGGCTCCGCCATCGACAGCCGCCTTGTTTGGCGACTTGCCAGAACTCTCCAACACCTTGTCGATTGGCGTATCAGGATCGAAACCTGTCGCGTCGACGCCGATCATGCCCGACAGAAAGGCGATGGCGACATCCGGATGGATCAGCTCGTCCAGATATTCGGCCCGCGCTTTTGCAATGGCTTCGGTTTCACCGATCACAGGCTGCACCGCCGTCAGCAGGAATATCTTCTCCGGGTCGCGCCCCATCTCTGCAGCCCGGCGGCGAACATCGGCACGCAGTTCCGACATGCCCTCGGCATCTGCCTGAATGGCGAAAACGACATCAACCCATTTGGCGGAAAAATCACGACCCCGCGGAGAAACGCCGACACTCATCAGGATCGGTTCACCGTCCGGTCCGGCGGGAAGTGACAAGGGACCTCGAAGTTTGAAGCGTTCGCCTTCGTGATCAATGGGATGGATCTTGCCGGTGTCCGCGTAAAGCCCGGACGCCTTGTCGCTTACCAGCGCGTCCGGTTCCCAGGACTTCCAGAGCTTGCGGCAGATCTCCAGGATCTCTTCCGCCCTGTCATAGGCTTCGGGAGAAATGAGCTTTGGGAAATGACCGAAATTGTGCCCGTTGCTCGGACCAGCGGAGGTTACGACATTCCACGAGATCCGGCCCCTGCTGAAATGGTCCAGCGTACTGAGCGTACGGGCCAGATGATAAGGTTCCATGTAGGTGGTCGATAGCGTGACGGTAAAACCGAGCGACTTCGTTACCGAGGCCATGAGGGAAACCAGCAGGTTCGGGTCATGGCGAATGGCACCAACCGCACCGTGTTTCAAAAAGGTTTCGTAGTTGTCGTTCAGTCCGGTTGTCACGCTGAGCGATTCTGGAATGAATGCGAGGTCGAACCCGCCCCGTTCCAATGTGACCGCCGTATCCTTGAAGAGATCGGGATCACAGAAATCCGTTTCGCTGTACGGGTGGCGCCACATGCCGGCGAAATGGCTTCCAGGCACCAGAATATACCCGGCCAGAAACATATGACGATTTGCAACACCAGAACTCAAATCACCCCCCAAGACCGGCTTTAAGCAAAGTAATCGATCGTTTAAATTCGCTACCTACTCACTTTTCATTCTCATGACCTAACGGCAATAAAAAACAATTCACGAATTTTTCGCAGAAGATAAGTTAATTTTTATTCACATTCGTCGTTCAACATATCTCTTTTCGACGTTTACTAAATTTTTCGAAAAACCCTCAGGGTGTTGCCGTAAAAGACCCTTGGTATTTCGAGACTCTCGACCAGTTCAAAGCCCGCAGCCCTTACCTGCTTCTCAACTTCTGCGGTTTTCACCTGCTTCACCCATTCACCGGAAAAAATCAGGTCATCGATATTGTGGGCCAGGCGGCGCCAGAAAGGTGCTTCGACCATATCCTTGAAAAGAAACACTCCTGCGGGACCGACCCGTTTGATCGCCTCTTCAACAGCCGTCATCCGTTCAGGTTCGGCAACATGGTGCAGCACGTCGACCATGGTCACCACATCGAAGCAGTCGTCCGGCAGCTCCGCGAAGCTGCCAATTCGCAGGAAGGATACTTCCGCTGAGTGCCCCGTTCTCCCCGCTGCCTTGCGGGCCGAGGCAAGAGCGCCTTCGTGGACATCGCAGCCGGTTGCTTCGCTTATCCTTCCGGATGCCAGCAGAATCGCCAGCAACGCGCCATTGCCGCAGCCTACATCCAGAACCTTTGCATTTGCTGGAACATGCCGCTCCATCTCTTCGAATGGGCAAACGTAGGGCCTGGCGGAGATCAGCTTGCGCAAGAGCCTTGGCTCATAATCGTAAAGGTCGAAAAGGAACCGGCTAAGGTCCTTGCGATCGAAACTGAATGACT
Organism: Roseibium algicola; assembly: GCF_001999245.1. Lineage (NCBI taxonomy): Bacteria > Pseudomonadati > Pseudomonadota > Alphaproteobacteria > Hyphomicrobiales > Stappiaceae > Roseibium > Roseibium algicola. Next base: position 6,129,592 of record NZ_CP019630.1, read on the forward strand.
CTGTGCTGGCTGACACTCACCACTCCCATAGTCTGTTTCGATCTTGGTTTCACAAACCGTGAAATTAACCATACGTTGTAGTGACGCAACGCTACACAACACAACTTAAGCAAATTCTTTGGCTCTTGCCTAGCTCAAGAAACACGCTTGCCACAGAGTTGTTTTCTTGCAACTGTGCTGCAATTGACGCAGACAAGACTGCTCGGAAAGCATTGAGAGTTCTTGTTTTTATGCGTTTCTTGGCCGCTAGGTCACTTTAACGAGCTGCGGAGCCGTTTCAATTCCTGGGAGCGCTGAATGAGCGTTGCGGAAGACGACGTCGAAGTTGGTAAGCCGAAAAAGAAGCCGCGCAAGATCCACAGGATGAGCCGGACCGACAAGGCCATCGCCTATCTGCTGCTGCTTGGTTTCGTCTCGATTGTCTTGTGGCCTCTGACGTTCTTTGTCATCGGGCCGGGTGAAGTCGGCGTCCTGTTCAGAACCCTCACCGTCGGCACCGAAACCAGGTTTGTTTATCCCGAAGGCATCAACATCAAATGGCCGTGGAACCGCATCTACCGGTACGAAGTCCGCATCCAGAAACAGGATGAAACGGTCCACGGCCTGGCAGCGGACGGCTTGCGCATCACATCCGATATTTCGGTTCTGTATTACCCGAAGGCGGATAATGCCGGCAAACTGCATCGGGCGATCGGGCCGGAATACGCCGACCGTTTCGTCCGCCCGACCGCCGTGGAAGCGGTTCGCTCGGTGATAGGCAAATACGACCCTCATGAGCTTTATCAGGTCGACATGACGCGCCTCGAAAAGGAAGTCATGGAGACCATTGAAGCCAACAATCAGGATCTCATCGTCTTCGACCAGGTTATCATCCGGCGGATCGAGCTGCCGAAGGAAATCAATCAGGCGATTTCACGTAAGCTGACCGAGGAACAGAACGCCCTCGCCTATGAATACGTGCTGGAACAGGCCCGCAAGGAAGCGGAGCGCAAGCGGATCGACGCCATCGGCTACCAGACATTCTACTCGATTGTTGCAGATGCCCTGACGCCGCAACTGCTGACCTGGCGCGGAATTGAAGCGACCGTCGAACTGTCCAAGTCCAACAACAGCAAGATCGTGATCGTCGGTGGCGGGAAAGATCAGCTTCCGCTCATCCTGGGCAGCGACATTGCAAACCAGCCGAATTTACCAGCGCCCGCTCCGGTTAATCCGCAGCGCTACCGATTGCCTGATTTCGATAACCTGCCACAGCTTTTCCCGAACGCTCCTACAGCAGAGGCAGATACATCTCAGGATCAGGAGACACAGCTGAGGCCTGACGAAAATTCGACCGGCGACAGTACATCAAGCGAAAGCACGACGTCAGGTGAGACCGCGCCTGCTTCGAATGATCAAAACACGGAAAAGCCGCAAACTGACAATTGATACCGCGCTGATTGTAAGATTGAAATCGGACCGCACTCAAGCTACGCTCACGTAGAGTAAGCAGCGGGGAGCTGCGACGCTGAAGGAAGGAAACTGTGAAATGACAACGAAGTCCACTCGCACAAGTTCCGCAAAATCAGAAGCTGAGGACACTGTTGATGCAGCTGAAAAGCTGGCAGATGGCAAGGCTCAGACCGAAAGTGCTCCGCTGACCCCGGAAGAACGCACGCTGGCAGCCGAAAAGATCATTCGGGACCATGTTATCGTCGGCACAGGTACCGGCCTCATTCCAGTTCCGATCTTCGATCTCGTCGCCGCAATCGGAACGCAGCTCAACCTCATCCGCAAGCTGGCAGCCGTTTATGACGTGCCATTCTCGGAAAATCGCGCAAGAACCGCAGTAACCACGCTTCTGGGAAGTCTCGGCGGTGTCGGTGCAGGAACCTTTATTGCCACCAGCTTCATGAAAACCATTCCCGTGCTCGGCACTGCGCTCGGTATCGTCGGATCAGGCGCTACGCTTGGTGCCTTCACCTTTGCCGTCGGCAAGGTATTCCAGCAGCATTTTGAAAAGGGTGGAGATTTCCTGAGCTTCGACGCGGCTGCCTACAAGGAGCATTTCAAGAAGATGGTGAAGAAGGGCGAAGACATCGCGGAAGAGAAGTCGGAAGCCGCCTGATGTTTGTCGCGCCACTGGTCATCTATCTGCTCTTGTGTGTCCTGGTCGGTTACCGCGGTCGGGACACACGGCTTGGTTCGTTCGGCTGCTTCCTGGCAAGCGTGGTGCTGACACCCGTTCTGGTGTTCGTCATCCTTTTGCTGACAGAACCTGCCGGTTTTCAGTCGCAGAAGTAATCTGACCGAAAAAAGCAAACCGGGTAACACCGTTCCCGGTTTCTCTTCAGCTGCCTCAAAAGCCTCATCAGCTTACGAGCAGCACGATGCTGTTGAGGTACCCCAAACAATAGCGCTGCAATCTACCCTGACCTTAACGAACTCCAAAAGGTCAGGGTACGTGCTCATATGCGTTCGCAGCTAATCCTGAAAAGTCACGTTGCTCAGCTCCTGGAATGCCCCATCGTCAAGACGGCAGGCGGATCACAAAAAGCTTGCGAGTGGTTTCAAGGACTTCCCAGGTTCCGGAGAAACCGGGCTGCAGGACAAAGCTGTCTCCGGGGCCAATTTCCCGGGTGACGCCGTCCTTGTCGGTCAGCACCGACCTGCCGGAAAGGATCGAACAGAACTCCCATTCGTCATAAGAGATTTTCCAGGCTCCCGGTGTTGCTTCCCATACGCCCGAGAACAGGGTCTCGTTGTCCGTCGTTTCAACCAACCAGGTGGTAAACTTAGGATCGCCCGCAATAACCTTTTCCGGTGCTGGCGCATCTTGTTCGGAAACGATGTCGTCTAGATTGAACGGCAGGAAGGCGTGCATGCGGGTCTCTCTGTCAAAGATGGATCAGTTTGAACTGCCGGATGCTAGCCTCCGCTAACGATGCTGACCAGATGACCTTGGCCTTCAATTGTCCGTCGTCACGCCCGCAACAGCCGAATGTTGCGCCGCATCTGCTGAATCTGTTCGAAACTCAACACAAAGGGCGTGGTCCGGGGCAGCGTCGCCAGGATGTTCTGCTTGTGCGCCACATGCTCGCTCACACCCCGTGGACTGTCGATCAGATTATGGGCGACCTCATGGGCAAGTGTGCTGGCATCCGCGTTCTTCTTGATTCGGGTAACAGCACCCGTGTGGTTGGCCTTGGACAGGGCCAGGTCCGTGTCGGGATTGAAGCGACGGATATAGAACACCATGATTTCGTTCGGACGAATCCTGACGGACGTATGCGCCTCGGCAAGTTCCTTCATCCGGGCAAACAAGAGGCCATGCTGCGAAAACTCCGTCTCCTCGGCAGCGGTCAATGCCAGCGACTGGATGGAAGCAACCTCGAAGTCGATACCGTAATGTCCGTAAAGCTCCTTCGCAGTCGTTTCCGCAGTTGCCACCGGAGCATCCGGCGTCACCACGACAAAGATGTGCACCCGAACCTTGTGAGTGAAGGACGCGAGCGCCCGGTCCAGCTTGGCCATGGTATTTCGTCCGACGGCGCCGTCGTCCTTGATCGGGGCTCCGCCATGCGTTGAACGCTGGAACTCCTTGACCTTTTGTACGGTTTCACTGCCGTAGACCCCATCCGGACTGAGCCCCGTTCCACCAACGGATTTTGGCATGGGAAACCCCAGGTCAATCAACCCGAACTGAACCAGATGCACTCCATGACCGCTTGACCCGCTGCCGAGCCAAGGGCTGTTGGTGGACGCTGCGGTGAGCTGCGGCACGTTGCGGAAATAGGGAGACGTCAATGCCATGGGACGGGGCTTCCGGACAGTGGACCTGGGAACGTCGAAAACAATCGATGATTGCATCTTACCGCAAAACACTATCGTCCCGAAGCGAATTACGTAGCGGCATCAACAATTTCCGTATTCCAGTTTCTCCTGGTGTCCGGACAGGCCTGATTTCGTCAAATCGTGCCTTGCCGCCCTGCCTGCCCCGATGCTTCACTGCGCCAAAACCAGGGAGACATGGGAATGGAAACGGCCATGACCGGCGGTCGCAATCAGGTGACCACCGGAATCGGAATGATGTGTGCAGGTGTCGTGTGCCTATGCCTCAACGACGCCATTGCCAAAACACTGACGGCTGACTACAGCCCCATCCAGATCCTGTTTCTGCGCAATTTGATCGCGCTTCCGATTGCGGTTCTGATCGCACTGAAAATGGGTGGAAGATCTGCCTTGATCTCGCACCGCCCGGCAGCCCATCTTCTGCGCGGAGTGTTGTGGCTCTGCGCCGCCACGCTGTTTTTCACCGGGTTGAGCCTTCTTGGCCTCGCCGAAGCAACAGCTCTGATTTTTGTCATGCCTGTTTTTGTGACAGCGCTTTCCGCCCTGGTCTTGCGAGAGCAAGTGGGCTGGCGTCGATGGACGGCAGTGCTCGTGGGATTTCTGGGCGTTCTGGTGGTTGTCCGTCCGGGTTCAGGCACTTTCCAGGCAGCATCGCTCCTCCCAATCGCAACGGCTTTCTTCTATGCCGCGCTCATGCTCAGCGCCCGCCTTGTCGACCCGCGCGAGAGTGTCTGGACCCTGATGCTTTATCTGGTGGGGGCCGGCGCAATCATGAGTGCCTTTGCGATGCCCTTCGTCTGGGTGCAGCCACGCGCGGAGGACATCTGGCTGTTTCTTGGCATCGCGCTATTCGGCACGGCCGGCATCACCCTGATGACACAGGCCTTTCGCTTTGCCCCGGCAGCCGTTGTCGCGCCATTCGATTATACCGCGCTCTTGTGGGCGACACTGCTCGGCTGGCTCTTGTGGGGGGAAATTCCCGACATTGCGACTTATGTCGGTGCCTCGATCATCATCGCGAGCGGCATCGCCATCGTCCTGCGCGAACGGCAGCTGGAAACCTGAAGCCCCGCCGGTGGCCCATGCCACCGGCAGGATCAACTCTGCTTACATGCGCTGGGTGAAAGTGGTTGCCTTCACCAGTGCCGCGTAGTCCTTGGCAAGCTCGAGGAACGCGTCATAGCTTTTCTGCACTTCGGCAAACTTCGGATTGGCGGCAGCGTTTTCCGCCATCACTTCCGCAACCGCCGTCTTCAGCGCAGCCAGGACATCATCCGGGAAGTTGGCAAAGGTAACGCCGTCTTCCTTCAGTTTCTTCATGGCAACCGCGTTGTAATAATCGAACTGTGCGGTGGTCTCGACGGAAGCCGCTTCCGCAGCATAGGCGATGATTGCCTGAAGGTTCGCCGGCAGGCTGTCGTAGGCTTCCTTGTTGACGACGATTTCCAGTGCGGCTGACGGCTCGTGGAAGGCCGGCACATAGCAGTAGCTGGCGACCTTCTGCAGGCCGAATGCCTGGTCCAGCATGGGACCAACCCACTCGGCCGCATCGATGGCGCCAGACTGGAAGGCCGGGAAGATTTCCGGAGGCGGCAGCAGGACAGCGTTGACGCCGAGCTTGCGCATGGCTTCGCCGCCCAGACCGGCAATACGCATGTTGAGGCCGGCAAGATCGTTGAGGCTTTTCACCGGGTTCTTGAACCAGCCGGCCGCCTGTACGCCCGAACTGCCGGAATAAAACGGCTTGAGGCCGCGTTCTTCATAAAGGCTGTCCCACAGGTCCTGTCCGCCGCCATAGCGAAGCCAGGCGGTTGTTTCGACCGCGGTCATGCCGAAAGGAACGGCAGAGAAGAAGTGCATGGCGGTGTTCTTGGACGCGGCATAGTAAGGCGTCGAATGACCGATCTCGGCAGTGCCCTGCTCCACGGCATCTTCAACACCGAACGGCGGTACGAGCTCACCACTGGAATAGACCTTGAAAGTCAGCTGGCCATCGGACATTGCAGCCACGCGGTCGGCAAAGGCGGTCACGTTGGTGCCGACACCCGGCGCCTTCGCCGGAAAGGAGGTCGGCAACTTCCATTCGATCTTGCCTTGCGCAATTGCCGGTGCTGCCAGCAGGCTGGCAGGTGCGGCGACGGCACCAGCCTTCAGAAAATCACGTCTTTTCATACTTGTGTCTCCCTCGATGTTCAAAACAGGACGTCCGGCAACAGGGTTGCCAGAGCCGGAAAGGCGGCGACCAGACCGAGCGCCAGAAGCTGGATGGCGACAAACGGGATCACCGAAACATAAATGTCAGAAGTGCGGATATCCGCCGGTGCAACCGATCGAAAATAGAAAAGCGCAAACCCGAATGGCGGCGTCAAGAACGAAGTTTGCAGGTTAAGCGCAATCAGGACCGCAAACCAGACCGGGCTTATGTCGCTTTGCAGGATAATCGGCCCGACAATCGGAACAACAATGAAAATGATCTCCACGAATTCCAGAATGAATCCGAGCAGGAAGATCACCAGCATTGTCAGCAACAACATGCCATAAGCACCGCCCGGCAAGGCGTGCAGCAACTCGGCCACATGTTCATCACCGTTGAACCCTCGGAACACGAGCGACAGGATGCTGGCAGCAATCACGATACCGAAGATCATTCCGGTGATGGTGACGGTTTCCCGCAGCGCGGGCACAAGAACCCCTCCTCGGATCAGAGAAGCTGCTGCGATGGCCAGCATGACAAGGGCAGCGGCCGTCATAGCGACGGATACGATCGTCAGTGTCGTCCAGCTGATCCGGCCTCCTTCAAACTCCAGACCGAACAGACCGAGCCTGCGCAGGATCAACAGCAGAATAGCAAAGGCAGCGCAGGCCATGGCAACACGCGCCACCTTGCCATCGCTTCCTGCAGCCGCGATCAGCACAGCCCCCGCGACACCGACACTTGCGGCTTCCGTTGGCGTTGCAATGCCAATCAGGATGCTGCCGAGCACGGCGATGATCAACCCGAGCGTGGGCGCGATATCCCGGAATAATTCCCGGCCTGACACGCGAGGCTTTGGTGTCGGGGTCTTAGCTTCCTGTCCCTTCGGAGAGGCCCGGCGCAGTCGCAGCAGGACGTATGCCGCATATAGCGCGACCAGGAGCAGCCCCGGGATCAGCGCACCGGCAAAGAGATCCCCCACCGTGACCGGGTCTGGCGCGAAGTTGCCGGCTTCCTGCTGCGCTTCGAAGTAGGCATTGGACACCTGATCTCCCAGGAGGATCAGAACGATCGACGGCGGAATGATCTGACCGAGCGTGCCGCTGGCGCAAATGAGGCCACTGCTCATGTGCTTGTTCACGCCCGCGGCCAACAGAGCCGGGAGTGTGATCGTGCCCAGCATGACGATGGTTGCCCCGATGATACCGGTCGAGGCGGCAATGAGTGCGCTTACCAGAACCACAGAAAGCGCCAGAGCGGACTGCTGCCCGCCCATTGCGGCCGTCAGGCTCTGGAGCATCCGCTCTGCCTGGCGTGACTTTTCAAGAAGCAACCCCATCAGCACGAAAAGCGGCACCGCCAACAGGAGCGGATTTGTCATCACGCCATAAACGCGCTGGGGAACAGCCTGGAAGAACACGAGGTCAAAATGCCCGGTGGCGGCGGCAACCAGCGCGACAATCGTCGGTGCGCCGGCGATTGCAAGCAGGACCGGCACGCCGGAAAGAATACAGGCAAATACGGAAAGGGCCAGAATGATGAGCCAGATGATATCGGCAGTCATGAAAATTTCCGTCGCATCGCGCCGAACAGCTTTTGAAGGATGTAGATCACCACCAGCGCAGGCAGGATCACCAGACAGGTCTTGACCAGAAACAGGCCGGGCAGACCGCCGGTTTCCGGAGAACCTTCCAATATCGCCCAGGAGCTTTTGACGAGCGGGAATGCCGTCCAGAGCATGATTGCAAAGACCGGCAGCGCGAGCAGGAGGTCTCCAAGCCAGTCGATACGCCGGTTTGTCCGCTCGCTCCAGTTCTGGCGAAATACATCGACCCGCACGTGCTTGTCTGCATCGAAGGAAACGGCGACAGAAAGGGCCACGAGGGCTGCAAAAGCGTAGTTGACCGCGTCCTGGATTTCCAGAAGACCGAAGCCAAGCAGATAGCGCATGAGCACCATGGCCAGCTGGCCGAAAAAGACGATCGCGGCAAACCCCATGCAAAGCATGTGTACCGCCCGAAAGACCCTACGCATTCATCACTCTTGCTGCTGGAAGTCGCATTTCGCTCTGGTCACGTCGTCAAGACCCGACCTTCTGGAGCCCCCTCCTCAGCCCCGCATTGCGCCAAAGGCGAACCGCACGGGACGTGGTTAGCTTAATGACCGAAATTAAGCGTGTATACAATGATTTGAGTGCTTTTTCCGGAAAAGGCGGACCACCCACAGAAGTCCGCCAACCGTGCCCCTGGAAATGCCGACCAGCGGCATATCGCCTCGATTGAGTGCTTCGCACAGGCTTCTTGTCTATTGCGGAGCAAAATGGATTGCGGCATTGCAGCAAATGGGCTAGGCCGAACTTCTCCTCCACTTTCAGGGCGCTTGTGCCCTGCCCGGTTCTCCTCCCGCGGGCAAGGCACGATTTCGGCGCTCTGGACAGTTTGCAACCGTTCAATTTCTGGAGTTTGCGATGCTCAGCAAAAAAGTTCCGTTCGTTACCTTCCGCACCCGCGTTCGTGATGATTCCATTGAAGGTCCGAACCCGTTCCGCTGGGAAGACAACACCAGCGACGACTACTTCAAGGGCAAGAAGGTCGTTCTGTTTTCGCTTCCAGGCGCATTCACTCCAACCTGCTCCACCTATCAGCTTCCGGATTTCGAAAAGCTGTTTGAAGAGTTCAAGGCTGAAGGCGTTGATGAAATCTACTGCATCTCCGTCAACGACGCTTTCGTGATGAATGCCTGGGCAAAGGCCCAGGGCGTCGAAAACGTCAAGGTTATTCCGGATGGATCCGGCGAGTTCACCCGCAAGATGGGCATGCTGGTTGCCAAGGACAATCTCGGGTTCGGCATGCGCTCCTGGCGCTATGGTGCGGTCATCAATGACGGCATCGTCGAGCAGTGGTTCGAAGAAGAAGGCTTCTCCGACAACTGCGAAAGCGATCCTTACGGAGTTTCCTCGCCGCAGAACATCCTGGAAAAGCTGCGCGCTGCAAAAGTGCAGGCCGCCTGATCCACCAGGAACAGGTCCAGCAAAAAGCCCCGGAGCAATCCGGGGCTTTTTCATTTTCCAATACGATTTCCAGAAAAGCCGGAACTACTTGCGGCCTTCCAGACGGCGGCGTTCGTCCTCCGACCTCAGCTCCAGCCACATCGCGTTCAGGATCGCCATGGCGCAGGCCAAAGGCATTCCGAGGACCCAGGCAAAATACCACATGTTGCAGTCTCCTCAGTAAGCGCTGTGGTTGTCACGTTCGATGGTTTCTTCATCCACCTTGCCCCACAGGACCTTGTACACCCAAGCGGTGTAGACAAGGATGATCGGCAGGAAGATAAGCGTCGCCACCAGCATGTTGAACAAGGTCCGGTGGCTGGAAGATGCGTCCCAAACCGTCAGGCTGGCTTCGGGCTGTATCGATGACGGCAGGATGAACGGGAACATCGAGACACCGACTGTCGAGATGATCCCGAAAATCGCCAGCTTCGAGAAGAGGAAGATCGGCATTTCGAAACGTGTCTGCAAAAGCACGAGCGTTCCGAACAGGCCAAGGAACCCGAGACCGGGGGCCAGCCAGAGGATGGGGTGGACTGTGTAGTTGTACATCCACGCCCCACCTTCGGTGATCGCCTGCTTCGCCAGTGGATTGGCCGCCATGTTCGGATCGATTTCGGATGTAATGCGGAAACCTTCCACATAGCCGCTGGCAACGAGATACCCGCCTAGAGCGAACAGAGCGATGCTGAGGCCTGCCGTTACCGTGCCGAACCGCCGCGCGCGCGCAGCAATATCACCTGACGCCCGCATCACCAGCCAGACAGACCCATGCGTGACGAGCATCGTCACCGACAACAGCCCGCACAGCAGCGAGAACGGCGAAAACAGAGCGAAGAACGACCCTTCGTATGTCATGCGCAGATCGTTATCGAGCGAGAACGGGACCCCGAGCAACACATTGCCGACGGCAACACCGAAGACAAGCGCCGGCACGAAAGACCCCGTGAACAGTGCCCAGTCCCAGGCGTTGCGCCAGGAGGGATCCGGCCGCTTGGACCGATACTTGAAGGCCACCGGCCGCAGGATCATCGCGGCCAGTACCACGAACATCGCCAGATAGAACCCCGAGAAGCTGATGGCATAGAGCGGCGGCCAGGCAGCAAAGATCGCCCCGCCCCCCAGGATGAACCAAACCTGATTTCCTTCCCAGGTCGGGCCGATGGTGTTGATGACGACACGCCGTTCGATATCTGTCTCGGCAACAAAGGGCAGCATCGCGCCAACGCCCATGTCGAAACCGTCCATCACGGCAAAGCCGATCAGAAGGACGCCGAGCAGCAGCCACCAGATCATCTTCAGGATGGAGTAGTCGATCATTTCATAGAGGATCATTTTCGATTACTCCGCTGGTACAGAGGCTGCGGCCGGGACCGGCTGCTTTGGCGCGGCCGGAACCGCATCCGGGTTCTCGCCGTCTTCCGGACCGATCTTGATGTATTTGATCATCAGCGTGATCTCGATCACCAGAAGCGTGCTGTAGAGTGCAACAAAGCCGGCAAGCGTCAGCAGGACCTCGGTCACGCTAAGGCTCGAGACACCGGCAGAGGTCGGCAGCATACTTTCGATGATCCAGGGCTGACGGCCATACTCGGCGACGAACCAGCCCATTTCGCAGGCGATCCACGGCAACGGGATCGACCAGACTGCGACATGCAGCAGCCAACGGCGCTTTTCTCTCAGAACGTCCAGCCGTCCGGACGACGAATAGTAGAAGAACACCGTGGTCATCAGGATGAAGAAGAAGCCGCACGCCACCATGATCCGGAAGGAATAGAACATCGGCATGACTTCCGGCACGGTGGACCAGGCGGCCGCGTCTACCTGAGCGGTGGTCGCTTCCATCGGATTGTCCGTGAACGGCAGCAGCAGATAGGCGTACCCGAGCGAGTTCTCGTTCTGCAGGAAGGTCTCGCGGACATCCGCACTTGCATTTGCCGGATCCTGCCGGATTTTCTGCAGCGCATCCCAGGCTATGGCACCCTGCCGGATGCGGTCCTTTGTCCGCTCAACCAGATCCTTGATGCCGGGAATGATCGTATCGAGGGAACGCGTTGCGATCAGGCCCATGACATAGGGCACTTCGATGGCAAAGACGTTCTCCCGCTTCTCCATATCCGCCCAGGCAATCACGTTGAACGAGGCCGGAGCCGGCTCCGTCTCCCACATGGCTTCGATCGTCGCCAGTTTCATCTTCTGGTTCAGGTTGGCCTCGTAGCCGCTTTCATCCCCGAGAACGACAACCGAAAGTGCTGATGCAAAGCCGAATGCGGACGCGATGGCCATGGATCGTTTGGCGATCGGAATATGTCGGCCTTTCAACATGTACCAGGCAGAGATACCCAGAACGAACATGGATGCGGTGACATAACCTGCAGAAACGGTGTGCACGAACTTGGCCTGCGCCACCGGATTGAACAGCACTTCATAAAAACTGGTGACTTCCATGCGCATGGTGTCGGGGTTGAATGCGGACCCGACAGGGTGTTGCATCCAGCCGTTGGCGATCAGAATCCAGAGTGCCGACAGGTTTGTTCCAATCGCGACGGCCCACGTGGCAGCCAGATGCTGGCGCTTGGAGAGCCTGTCCCAGCCGAAGAAGAACAGACCAACGAATGTGGCTTCCAGAAAGAAAGCCATCAGGCCCTCGATCGCCAGAGGCGCACCAAAGACATCGCCGACATACTGACTGAAGTAGGCCCAGTTCATGCCGAACTGGAACTCCATCGTCAGACCGGTAGCGACCCCCAGGACGAAGTTGATCCCGAACAAGGTGCCCCAGAACTTGACCATGCGCTTCCAGACCTCTCGGCCGGTCATCACATAGACAGTTTCCATGGTGGCCAGCAGGATCGACAGGCCGATGGTCAAAGGCACAAACAGGAAGTGGTAGAGCGCTGTCATGGCAAATTGCAGCCGGGACAGGTCAACGACGTTCAGTTCCATCGTATTCCCCCTTTACGGACCGGAGAGGCCCGAGCATTTCGGCAGTCGTGTCCAACGTTCTATCGAACGCCAACAGGCACGTCTGCACATCAGGACGATCGACGGGTAAACGCCCTGTCGGAGGAGACCGGGCCTGTGTCGATCTTGATTGAAAACCCGGTTTTCGTCCCGATCCGGCAACGGCAATCAACTTCACAGTGAATGCGGATTGCGGCCGCCAATCCCGTCAATGAACCGGCTTGGAAAACGAGTCTTCCTATGGGCTGATCGTGGCCCACCGCCCCCCCAAGGTCAATGCGACAGTTAGGACGCGACAACCTCAAGATGCGGAAAACTGCAGGAGAACTCATTGAAATTCGGAAAGAATTATTTCCGGCGACCGAATGCCGCTGCTGCATGGCGCCGTCAGATCCAGTACGCGGTCTGCCCGCTCCAGCTCCTGTCGACGGTGCGCAATCATCAGGACGGCCGCATCGCCGCGATAGGACAAAAACCGGTCCAGAACATCCGCAGCGGTTGCGGCGTCCAGTCCCTCGGTCATCTCGTCCAGAACAAACAGGGCCGGCCGCGTCAGAAAGGCACGCGCCAGGGCAAGACGCCTCTGCTCTCCACCGGACAGTCCGAGTCCCCCCTCACCGAGAATGGTCTGCAGGCCTTCCGGATTTTCAGAAATACGTTCAGCAAGCGCCGCCTGTTCAAGCGCACGCCAAAGTTCCGTGTCGCCAGCATCTGGGTTTGCAACACGCAGGTTCTCGGCAACGGTCACGTTGAAGAGATAGGCCTTTTGACCAATGACGGTAACCTTGCGGCGTAGCTCTTTCTCGGAGATACGGTCGATTTCCAGCCCACCCAGATGTATCTTCCCCTGCCCTGGCTTTCGTAACCGCGCGGCCAATGCCCCAATCGTCGACTTGCCGCAACCGCTGCGCCCTGCCAATGCGAGAATTTCGCCCTGATCGAGGTGAAAGGAGAGCCCCTCCAGAACGCTTCTGTCAGCACCGGGATATCCAAAACTGACGCCTTCGAAAGCGAGCGCAGGCGCGGCGCCTTGGCGTCTTGTCTCTGGTACGGAAAGGCTCTGCGAAGGCTCGACCTCATCGGGGCGACGCATCAAGTGCATGATCCGACCAGCTGCCAACGCGACGCGAGGCAGTCTGGAAAGGCCAGGCAAGCTCATCGAAAATATTTCCGGAAGCCCCATCACCACCAGTATCAGACCGACGCTGAAAGCCGCTGTCAGCGCGCCATTTCCGACTTCGTGCAGACAGACAAGAAGCATGACGGCAAGAAACAGCTGTCCAAGGAGCGTGGAACCCGCTGTCAGCTTGCTGGTACGGCGATCCTCAACCTCCTGGGCTTCCGCCAATCGCGTGTCGGCGACAAGGACCGAGTCGGCCGCCGCTTCCAGACCGCCGTAAATCGCAAGATCCCGCCGGCCTGCTGCCAGATCCGCAGCTCGAAGCCGCATGGCATCCAGCGCCGCGTCAGAGCGGCGGGCGGTTTTGGTGTCGGACCGTGCAAACGTCCAGACCGCGAGCCCGAGCCAGGCCAAAACGAAGACTGCTCCGGTAAGCAACAAAAGCGGCGATACGCTGCTCCAGACCAGAAGCAACGAGACAGCAACAACCAGCGACAGCACCAGAGGAACCACCAGACGCAAATAAACCGTATCGAGGACGGCAACGTCGAGTGTCAGACGATTGAGCAGCAATCCGGATCGCTGACCGTCGTTTGTCTTAAGTGCCATCGCCGCAAACAGCCGGTTTCTGAACCCGGTCAGAAACCGGAATGTGGCGTCATGTGTCAGGACCCTTTCACCGTAACGGCCGGCGGTACGGACAATCGCAAAAGCGCGAATGAGCGCGCTTGGCGCAAAGATGTTCAAGAACGCGCCACTCAAACCCGCAATCGCCGCAGCGGTGATGAACCAGCCGGAAACGCCGAGCAGAAGAAGCCCGGCGGCCGCAGGCAGCAACGCCACAAGAATGCCAAGCCAGAAATGGAAGCTGTCGTACCGGTGCTGGGTGCGAATGATATGCCAGACAGACCTCACGCGAACACCTCCCCTTCGGCGAGGACGCCGAGCGCCTTCAGGTCAATCCGCCGCGAGGCGATTTTCCGAAGGGCCGGGTCGTGTGTGGCGATCACGGCGGTCCGGCCATCGCAAAGTTTCCGCAATCCCTCGATGACATCTGCTGCCGTTTCTTCATCCAGCGAGGCTGTTGGTTCGTCCGCCAGCAGCAGGACAGCATCCTTGCGCATTGCCGCCCTCGCGAGAGCCACCCGGCGGATCTCCCCAACCGAGAGGCCGAAACCGTCTTCTCCCAAAGGTGTTTCCAGACCACGAGGCAGGCGCTGGACGAGCGCTTCGGCCCCGGCAAGGCGAAGGGCTTGCCAGAGATCGTCCTCCGTAACCGCTGCAGATGTATCAACAGCTCTCAGGAGGTTGGCCTTGAGACTGCCATGGAACAGCCTGGGCGACTGGCCGAGCCATATAACCTTTCGACGCAGCAATGATGCAATCGCGGTTGCAGTAAGGTCGTTCACCTGAATTTTGCCGGAATCAGGCTCCTGGAAGCCCAGTATCCCGTCAATCATTGTGGTCTTGCCGCTGCCGCTCGGCCCTTCGACCAAAAGCGTTTCATCCGGCTCAATCGTCAGATTGAACTCCTTGAAGACACAGCGCTCATCATGGGTAATGCTGACAGACCTGAACTGAATGGCGGGCGGGCCTGAAAGTGAAATGGAACCGACCGGCACGTCTGATCCATCAGCGCGCTTAGGGTTTCCGGGGGTGTTCTGCGACGGAAAAAGTGTCGCCAGCTTCTTCCGCGCGGCAAGTCCGCCTGCCCTGTCATGATAGGCTGCCGCGTAGGCACGCAAGGGGGCAAAGAACTCCGGTGCGAGCAGCAGAATGAACAGGCCCTGCGCAAAGGTCAGGGGCCCGCCCCAGGTTCCAGCCTGGATTTCACCCAATAGCGAAAACCCCACATAGACCGCGCAGAAGGCTATTCCGAGTGCGGAAAAGAGTTCCAGAACGGTTGAGGAGAGGAATGCGATCTTCAGGACGCGCATGGTGCCGGATCTGAACCGTTCGCCCGCGTCAGCGATTTGCCGCTGGGTACGCTCGATTGCGCCAAACAAGGTCAGTGTTTCCAGGCCCCTGATCCTGTCCAGCAGACTGCCGCTCAGCCGCACCAGTTCCTCCTGTTGCGTCTCGCTCGCAGCCTTGGCACGCATACCAATCAGCGCCATGAAAACAGGAATGAGCGGCCCGCAGACAACCAGGATCAGCGCGCCGACCCAACTGAACACGGCAGTGGCGGCAACGATCCCGAGGGGCACAAGACGAAGCCGAACCTTCTGAGGTTCGAAATTCCGATAGTACGGTCCGAGCAGGTCGACCTGTTCGGTAACATGGGCGGCAAAGGCACCGGAAGATGGGAATTCTGCAGATGGCGACGTTCTGGCGGCAACGGAAAGCAGCTCTGCACGTGCCCTGCTCTGGATTGCACGGGCAGTTTGCCGGGCAACCGTTTCGGCTCGGTTTTGCAGAAACACTCTCAACACAGCAACCAGCGCGATGCCGGCGGCAGCCTGGAAAGCCAAGCCTGTCAGATCGCCTTCGATGACCTGGCCGTCATCCGCGACGGAAAACATCATGGGGAGCGATCCGAGCGCCCAGGAAATCAGTCCGGCCTGTGCAATCCACAGCAGATCGGATACGGCCAGCAGCCGACCAGCCCGTTTCAGGCTGCGGCTTTCTCCTTTGTCCGGCCAGCCGAAAGCAGCTGCTGCTCCGCTGTCCTGCCCCTCACCCTCAGCCACCGTCCCGATCTTTTCCCTTTTTATTGTCATCAGCCGTTTAGTGTCGCCCCGTCCGCCCAAATTCAAGAGGCAGATTGCCACGGTGGCAATGGGAATGCCATGCAAGGGCGACTGGTATCGGCGCAGTACTGCGCCGGCAAATGCCTATTTTCTTTCACCGGATGCACAATCCTGACAAGAGGTTTTCAGGACGCTTGTGAGATCTTCGTTCATGAAATCATCTCCTGAAACTCCAGAAGACAGCTTTGTGCAGGCCTTGCTTCCAACAAACGCCCGAAAAAGGCAGCTGCTGCGTCTAACAGCCAGTGCCTTTAGCGGAGGTTCGCGGTGACAGCTATCGCACGAGACGATGCTCCAATTCGGAAAGCACCGCGGCGAGAACCGCTTCGGCGCGTTCTTCCGTGCACCTTGGCCTAAGGCGGGCAATCAGAAACGGGTCCCTGAACAGTTGCGTTGCGTCTTCAACCAATTCGCACGCCCTTTTCAGTTCGCGTCCTTCAAATACGGCGCCAAGGATCCCTTCCAGCATTTTCCGTAATCTGCTCACATGGATGGTGACAGGTTCGGGATGCTCTCCAGCCAGAGTCAGATAGGCCCGGAACAAGTCCGGATCGTCGTCAAACCTTTCTGACTTGATTACGAGCTGCACCCTGACAAAAGCTGCCAGTTTCGATTGCCAGCTTTCCGCAGCTGAAATTTCCACCTGAAGCGCAACTTCCACGTCTGCGAACCAGCGTTCCGCCAAGCCGGCCATGAGAGCCGCCTTGTTGGGAAAAAACCGGTAGACATTCGATTGCGACATCCGACAATCGGCCGCCAGATCAGTCACGGAAAAACGCGGCGAACCTTGCCGCCGCAAGCGGTTTTCCGCAGCCTGCAACAGGCTCTCCCGGATTTCGGCGTTTTCAACCTTCGGTCTTGCCATTTCTAAAGCCAACGCCTCACATTTTTTCTGTAGTCCAGGTAAGGCTGGCCAAACGTCTTCGCGGCTTTCCGCTCCTCAAGCGGGATGTACCAAAACTGCGCGGCCAGAAAAAAGACGATTGCGAAATGAACGTTCAATGCTTCGTTGGTGCAGACAGCAACCCCGAGCAGCATCAACAAAAACCCAAGATACATCGGATTGCGCGAAAGCGCGTAGATGCCGGAGGTGACCAAGCGGGTTGGCTGCCGGAACGTATGGATTTCCGTTTCTTGCGAAAGGAACGTGCCATGCCCCTTTTTGAGGAAAAACAACCCCAGGGCGACGACTGCCAAACCGGTCCACTGGAACGGTGCAGGAAGCATGGGCGAACCGGGAAACAAGATCGTGACCGGGACCATCAACAACAGGAACAGGCCGAAGAGGACAGGCGGAATTATCTGAGGCACGAGAGGTCTCCAAGCACATTTCATAATAAATAATAAAATTCATCTTTTATCATTTTACAAGTCAAAAAAGAGGCGCTCCAGGCGAAACCGGGAGCGCCAGACCGGACTTGGTCCGGGAGGAATTACTTCATCGTCGGGATCACGAACTCGGCCCCGTCCTTCAGACCTGACGGCCAGCGGGAGGTCACGGTCTTGGTGCGGGTGTAGAACTTGAACCCGTCCGGACCATGCTGGTTGAGATCGCCGAAGCCGGACTTCTTCCAGCCGCCGAAGGTGTGGTAGGCGAGCGGCACCGGTATCGGCACGTTGATGCCAACCATGCCGATGTTGATGCGGGACGCGAAGTCGCGGGCGGTGTCGCCGTCACGGGTGAAAATCGCAGTGCCGTTGCCGTATTCGTGGCTGAGCGGCAGATCGAGAGCTTCTTCGTAGGTCTCTGCGCGAACCACGGACAGGACCGGACCGAAGATTTCGGTCTTGTAGATGTCCATGTCCTTGGTGACGTTGTCGAACAGGCAGCCGCCCATGAAGAAGCCGTTCTCATAGCCCTGCATGGAGAAATCGCGGCCATCGACAACCAGCTTCGCACCTTCCTTGATGCCCTGGTCGACGAGACCCTTTACGCGGGCAAGCGCTTCCTTGGTCACCAGCGGACCGAAGTCGACGTCATTGCCAGCCGTGTACGGCCCGATCTTCAGTGCTTCCACCTTCGGCGCAAGCTTCTCGATCAGTGCATTTGCAGTGCTTTCACCAACCGGCACGGCAACAGAAACAGCCATGCAACGCTCGCCGGCCGCGCCGTAACCGGCACCGATCAGAGCATCGGCCGCCTGATCAAGGTCGGCATCCGGCATGATAATCATGTGGTTCTTTGCGCCACCGAAACACTGGGCGCGTTTGCCGGATGCAGTTGCACGGGCATAGACATACTGGGCAATCGGCGTGGAACCGACGAAGCCGACAGCCTGGATGGTTTCATCGTCCAGGATTGCATCGACCGCGCTCTTGTCGCCGTTGACGACGTTCAGAACACCTTCCGGCAGACCGGCTTCGATCATCAGTTCAGCAAGCATGATCGGCACGGACGGATCGCGTTCGGACGGCTTCAGGATGAAGGCGTTGCCACAAGCGATCGCCGGGCAGAATTTCCACATCGGGATCATGGCCGGGAAGTTGAACGGCGTGATGCCGGCAACGACGCCAAGCGGCTGGCGCATGGAGTACATGTCGATGCCAGGACCGGCGCCTTCGGTGAATTCGCCCTTCAGGAGATGCGGCGCACCAATGCAGAACTCGGCGACTTCCAGACCGCGGATAACATCGCCCTTGGCGTCCGGAATCGTTTTGCCGTGCTCGCGGGAAAGAGCTTCAGCCAGCTTGTCCATGTCGCGGTTGAGAAGATCTACGAACTTCATCATCACGCGAGCGCGACGCTGCGGGTTGGTGGCAGCCCAGGCAGGCTGTGCGGCAGCAGCATTGGCAATTGCCGCGTCCATCTCGGCCTGGCTGGCCAGGGCGACTTGCGCCTCGACTTCACCGGTTGCCGGATTGTAGACGTCTGCAAAGCGGCCGGAGGTTCCCTCCACGTGCTTGCCGCCGATAAAATGACCGATCTTCCGCATGTCGCGTTTCTCCCAATATGTCCTGACACCAACCAAAAGGATTTTGGGCGAGCGTCCGAGATTATGTCTTTTTGACTTTTATTTTTGCTACAAACAAGAACCAGATTTCCGGACCCGTTGTGCGTTTTTTGAAGTTATGCAATAAAACGCCACGAAGCGTCTGAGACAAACGATAGGTCCAATCCCCCTCGGTTGTCATCCCGGCTGAAACTCTACCAAAAGCCGGTGTACAGCAAGGCGTGATCTCAACAACATGAACGCGGCGGCATCGTGCCTGGTATCTGACATCAGCTGAAAAAACAAATCGGAGCGGGCTGGTCATCGCGGAAAGAAAATCGACATGAACTGGGACGACATCCGTATCTTTCTCGCGATCGCTCGAACAGGACAAATCCTGGCGGCAGCGCGCCGTCTCGGCCTCAACCACGCCACGGTGGCGCGCAGGCTGACGAGCCTCGAAGACAGCATCGGCACACGCCTCTTCGACAGATCAACATCCGGCTGCCTTCTGACGGAAGCCGGCAGCCGGTTCTTTGACCGGGCAGAACGGATCGAAGCCGAGGCGGTGGCAGCGGAAGCCGACCTGACAAACAACACGCCGGAAATTTCCGGAACCGTTCGCATCGGCGCGCCCGATGGTTTCGGTGTCGCGTATCTTGCGCCCCGGCTTGGCAAGCTCACGGAAAAACATCCCGGACTGACTGTGCAGCTCGTTCCCGTACCCCGCTCCTTCTCGCTCTCGCGCCGTGAAGCTGATATCGCCGTGACAATAGACAGGCCGGAAACAGGCAGGGTGGTTGCCGGCAAGCTCGTCGACTATTCGCTCGGTCTTTATGCGTCAAAAACCTATCTGGAAAGCCGGGGAACACCTGCCTCCGCAAGCAATCTGATCGACCACGATCTTATTGGCTACGTGGAAGACCTGCTCTATTCGCCATCGCTGAACTATGGCACCGAGATCCTGA